>PKUG01000010.1 GCA_002869665.1 Desulfuromonas sp.
ATGACGGGGTTTGAAAAAAGGCTCAGGTCACTGGGAAACCCTTGCGGGTTCCCTTTGGCGACCATGATCGATGCCTGGTTGTAGCCGACAAAACGGGTATCAAGAAGTAATCCATCAGCAAAATTGCGGCTCCGGTAAGAAAGCGACCCCGGCAGATAAAGATCACCGAGGCCGCTGGTTTTGAGGCTGTCGTAAAGATCCTGCGATCCCCCTTGTATGATCTTGATGCGGCAGTTGTTGGCGTGCTCGAACTCCCGGGCCAGCTCACTGACCGGTTTCACCATAGTGATACCGACGTAGAAGAGCAACTCTGGTCTGGAGGCGGATTCGTCCGTCAACGAGTCGTTCGAGCAACCGACAAGAAAAATGAGGAGGATCAGGAGGAATTTTTTCAGCATGCAATGATGCTCCAAAATGATCGACGGTTTCAGTCAGCCAGGCGTTCGACGATTTCAAGGACTTCGTCTTTGGCCGAGCAGAACGCCTCGACAATCTCGGGGTCAAACATTTTTCCGCTTTCTTCCCTGAGATTCGCGAACGCCTCATCGACATGCCAGGCATCCTTGTATGGCCGTTTCGAAATCAGGGCATCAAAGACATCGGCTAGACAGACAATACGCCCTGAAAGTGGAATCTGTTCGGCAGCCAGTCCGGCCGGATACCCTGAGCCATCATAACGCTCATGGTGGGTCAGGGCGACCTCCGCACCCATGACGATGTAAGGGCTCTTACCGTCCTTCAGCAAATTATGGCCGAGTTGCGGATGGCGCTGCATTTCGGTAATCTCATCCTAGGTCAGTTTTCCGGGCTTATTAAGGATAACATCGGAAACACCGAGCTTGCCGATATCATGCAGCGGCGCGGCAAAGAAGATCATGTCCTGGAAGATATCGTCTTCACCAATACGCTCGGCGATCAGCTTGGAATAGTTCGCCACCCGCAGAACATGCTTACCCGTTTCCTTGTCGCGCTGTTCCGAAGCGTTCGCCAGCAGATGCAAGGCTTCGTGCTCACGGGCACGGATCGACCCGGTCGCGTTCTCCACGGCGTGCTGAAGCATTTTCGCCCGATCCTTGAGCATAATATGGGCCTTGCGCAGTTCGGCCAGATTGTTAAGCCGGGCCTGGAATTCGTGGACGTTGATCGGCTTGGTCAGGAAGTCTGTCGCCCCCGACTGCAGTGCCTCCAGCTTGATGTTGGGATCATCCCCGACTGCCGTGATAATGACAACCGGCAGCTCCGGCATTGAGTTACGAATGTACTTGACCACTTCGATACCGTTCATGTTCGGCATCATGTAATCAGTTAAAACGATATCAACTGTATTGCTGTAGGTGTAGTTGACCGCATCAAGAGGGTCAAGGAAGGTCACAACCGAAAAATCCATTTGCGCGGCCAGGGCCTTGATCAGCTTCATGTTGACCGGCTGGTCATCGATTGCCAGCACGACCAGTTGATCGTTTCTCATTCAGCACATCTCACTTTTCGTCCAGGTTGCCCGCAACTGGTTAAACTCGGATCTCAGTTCCTCCAGCTGGCAACGAATTTCGCCAGGCACGTCCCTCTCCTGTGAGCGTTCCAGGCTTTCAGCACATCTGGAGACAGCCACAAAGCCAAGATTGCCGGCCATCCCTTTTAACTCATGTAATTTACTTGCGATCACATTGCTATTCTGAGTGGCATAAGCCGCATCAATTTCTACCAACAACAGCTCACCGCTTTCAATAAATTCATTTATCAGTTCGGCCACCAGTCCGGCATCCTCGATTCCGGTTTGACTGATCACTGTTTGCAACATATAGGTGGAGTCCTTATACCCTCGCCTGAAAAAGTTCAATTCCATAGCGAAACAGATCAAGCAAAGTTAAAAAACATTTTAGCTGATTCAAATTCCCCACCCGTAATTCAAACCAAAATTGTAATAATTACAATAAAATATCATCAAAAAAACCTTCAAGCAAACAGTATTGCCTGAAAAAGTGCACAAAAATGGGCGGAAGACGCCCCCCGCCCAAGTTCGTTATACTAATCGGCTGAAACCTCTACTGTCAACCGCTCTGAGAATAGAATAATCAACAAAAACGTATAGTTATATTTTTCTTATCAAAATCCTGTTCGACAAAACCGAACCGTCCCCCGTCTAAACGAATGTCAACCCCCGGTCGCCGAGATCGGCCTTGCGGTAAAAACAGGTTGCCCGCGTTTTGCCGGTCTCCGGGTCCTTCGTATGGCAAGCCCCACCACCTTGCGGCGCGACACGATAAAGCAGCGCGTCCTGATCACAATCGGTCAGAACTTCGACAATTTTAAGGAAATCACCGGAAGTCTCCCCTTTGGTCCAGAGCTCGTTACGCGAGGTTGACCAGAAGGTGGCCATCCCTTTTTCAAAGGTGGTGTTGAGCGCTTCTTCATTGACATAAGCCAGCATCAGAATACGGCCATCGGCGACATCCTGAACAATCGCCGGAACCAGGCCGCCACGCTTGGCAAAATCGATCTGCAATTCGTTACCTTCTTCCAATACCTTTTTATCCATCAAAGAGCTCCTCTTTATAGTTTTTCAGTAAAAAATAAAACTTACCTGAAATACAACGTTTCAAAAACTTCTTTTCCTCATGTATTTTTTTCGCCCAACGAATGTGGCAGACTCCGCTAAAAGTGCCGGGCCTTGACCATATCCTGAGTAAAGACCTTGGGTGCCGGGATCGGCACGATACCATCGACACCGAGGCGCAGCAGTTTGGGGGCAAGGATATTGAGCTGTGACTCGCGAATGACAACGGAGACGCTGCGCCATTCTTCATCGACAACCGGGCTGACAGTCGGCGAAACGACCGAGGGGAGCATCTTCTCGACCTCGGGCAGAACCGCGGTCGGCACATCCATGAAGACCATGAAGACCGGCTCGCGTTCGGCCTGCAGCACGGCATCGATGCAGATACGGATATCTTCCATCTTCTCCCGCTTGGCCTCATCTTTCAGAGCCTCACGATTGGCGATCAGCTGCGGATTGGACGTGAACAACTCAGCGACGATGATATTGCCGTTGGCCTTGAGGGTCGCACCGGTTTCGGTGATATCGGTAAAGGCGTCACACTCCCCCATATTAACCTTGGCTTCGGTCTTCCCTTCACTACGCAGAATCTGGATGTCATCGAGCCCGAACAGTTCGGCCATCCGCCGCTTGGTCAGGTTCGGCAGTTCGGTGGCGATGATCTTTCCTTTGCAGTCCTCCGGCTTTGCAATACCGAGCTCAGGGCGGGTCGCCAGAACCAGGCGCGACGGCTGATTAGTATACTTGGAGAAGATGAAATCCCCCATCACTTCGACATCCTGCTCAAGCCCCGCCTCGTAGACGTAATCTTTGCCGGTGATCCCGCAGTCGACGATCCCGTCACGCACCTTCTGAGCCATCTCCTTACGGTCAAGCACACGGAAGACGACATCCTTGTCGTACGGGCCCATCATTTCATACTGACGCCCCGGCTTGAGCGGCCGACCCGATGCAGCCAGCAGACGCAGGACCTGTTCGTTCAGGCTTCCCGAAGGGATGCCGAAATAGAGTTTTCCTTCTTCCTTACCATAAGCCATAAGTCATGAACCTCGCTTAATACTTGATGTTTTTATTCATCGACGATTTTTGACGTGGGCTGCATTCTGCCAATATGTGACAAAAACTTCAACGAATGATTTTTCAAAAGAATCCCTTGCTATTTCAAAGTTCGACATGCTAGTTTCAGGATACTTGAGAATATTTGTGTAGTTTTAGTCCGCCATATAGACATAGTGTCAATACATAAGGATAAACACAGGTTCACTTGGGCCTGTGTTTTTTATTTATCGGGCGACGACTCGCGACAAAGAAGCGTTCCACTATGGAACATGGAGAAGAACATGGCAGAAGGTACGGTAAAGTGGTTTAACGAAGCAAAAGGTTTTGGATTTATCGAGCAGGATAACGGCGCCGATGTATTTGTCCATTTTTCCCAGATTCAGGGCGATGGATTTAAAACACTTGCGGAAGGCGAGCGAGTCAACTTTGACGTCGCCCAGGGTCAAAAAGGCCCCCAGGAGGAAAGAGTCAACAAAATCTGAAAGGATTCAGACGCTTTCCAGGGGTTGCGCCCAGCCTCGCCCTGGAAGCGTTCTGAACGCACGACCAAAGTCGTGGTTGGAATTCACCCGAAAAACCCCGAAACAAGAGAGCCCTATGGCAAGAAAAACAAATTACAACTTTGAAAAACGGCAGAAGGAAATTGCCCGGCTTAAAAAGCGTGAAGAAAAGATAAAACGCAAGCTTGATGAACCGGTATCTGGTTCACTTGAACATGAGATCAAGAACGAGTCTTAGCAGCATTCTTCTCCCATTTATTCTGGTGCCCCTCCTCGATAAACAGCTCTATCATCCCCCCGGCTTTTCATTAATTCATACCGCTGGCACACAATTTTTTTACGGAACAGGACAGATTTCTGGCTTCTTTAGATTTTGACTTTGAACGACAGGCATTTATCGCTTTTTACGACCAGAACAGAGCGCATCTGGAAAAGGTCAAGGATACCTATATCAGGGTCATCAGCACCCTACTCCAACGTTCTGTTATTGGAGAAGTGACAAAAATTGAAGGACGGATAAAAAACAGGACTGAGTGCATCAAGAAGTTCGAAAGAAAATACCAGTCAAAGCTCGAGGCATCCGAGCAGCCTTACACGATCAAAGAGCATCTGACAGATCTGATCGGCATTCGTATCGTTTGCCTTTATGAAGACCAGATCAGCCTGGTTGCCAATGTGATGCGCGAGTATTTCCATGTCATTGAAGAAACGGATAAGATTTCCGCAATTGAAAGTACCGAGGATTTATTTGGATATAAAGGGCTCCATATGGACCTTGAACCGAATATCGAAAAATCTTTTTTTAATCCATTCCGAGCATTAATCCAAAATCCGGTTGAGCTTCAAATAAGGTCCCTGATTCAGGATGCCTGGAGCGTTCTCGACCATAAGATCAAATATAAAAAATCAATCCCGAGTGATCTGAAGCGCAGGATTAATGTTCTTTCTGCCCTGTTTGAACTGGCCGACCGTGAATTCAAGGAGATTCGCGATGCGACTGTAAAGCTACTGGAGCAGGAAACAAATGCCCCGATCTGCGACGAGCCCGGAGAAAACACGCCCTGTGCAGGCAACAGTCCGCCGGAGAAGGGTGGAAAAACCATCAATGCCTTCAATTTCCTGCGTATAGCCGGGCATTTTTTCAAGGATTTCAGCTTTGAAGACTATAAGGTCGACAACTTCGTTCAAGACATTCTAAAACTTGACAGGGGCTTCGAAAAATCGAATCTGCACGAAAGTTTAGTCGACCATTTAAAAGATATCAGGGCGTACCGGGAAGAATTTATGGCTGAAAATACCGATGCCACCTTCAGTCCCTACACAACAATCCGACATTGTCTTTATCTTCACGACAGACAAAAATTCGGACGGATATTGTCGACCGGGCCACGTATCAGGTTCAATCATTGGCTGGACAAACAGAACAGGCACGCTGAGATTACAAGCTAAACCGCTGCAACGCCATACGTGCCCGAAAGAGTGACTTCCGTCAGCGACTTTCGGTTTTATTTTCCACCGGCCACATTACGGCTTCTCAACTTGATGCCAGTCAGATCTGTGACCTGGACCGAGATCTCCAAATCAACGAGAAGGGCGGCCCAAAGGGAGACTAGCTACGCCAGATGGTCCAGGCAAAATCATTTCGATTCGTACTGAAGCTAAACTTTGTTTGACACACCACACACTGATAATCCTGCTCCCGATAACCGTTGATGGAGCCGAAGATACGAACATCCCCAACCGTTTCAAGGTCAGGATGAGGACTGCCCCGTTTCAATTTAGTGGCCTGTTTAACGCAATTGTCGCAAAGTTCCATATTCGTGTCCTTGCTATGCCATACTGGCACATTCAGCCCCCCCCCACTCTCCTAACTATTTACAACGCATCAATTTGCTGCCGGACTCAAAAAGGATTTCAACCTTCCTGGCGCCAAGAACTCGTTGAACAACACCAAATCCGAAGCTCGGGTGCCGGACCAACTCATTCATTTTGTAAACGCCTGTCATGGAATATTTTTTAGCAACTCTTTGCTCGGGCTCTCCACACAGACTTTCCCATTTTTTATGTTCGAGAGTCCGGTATGACGACGGCGAAGTGGACGTTTTCTTGCTTGAAGCAGTAGGTGGCCGGTATTTATGCTGCCCCTCGCAGACATTGCATTGAACTTTGACCGGAGTGTCCTCAACCACAGCAACAACAATGTGATTCGTGTTATTACGACATTTCGTACAGCGCGCTTCGATGGGGGCACCTGGCGCCATTTGTTTATTCAGCATAGATTATTCCCTGTTTGATAGGTCAAGAGGCGACTATAAGTCCAGGGAGACAGCTGGAATTAAAAGCAGGCTTGACGGCTTAGTATCCGTTTGCAGTGGGAGAGGCAAAGAAGTTGAGGCTGTACCGAAGCAATATCTCCGTATTCGTACGGAAAGTCGAGGATAACCTTCTTTCCATAAAATAGATAGCAAATACCTGCAGTCCATACAGAACCCGTGCAGGGTCGATGATTTATGGTCAAAATTAAAAACGGGCGGAAGGCCATAGTGCCTTCCGCCCGTTTTTAATTTTTCATTTATAAAACAACGACGGTTAGTTACCCGCAACGATCGCCGCAACGTCCGCTTCAACTTCGCCGATCGGCTTGATGTCGAAGTTCTCGACCAAAACCTTGGCGACGTTCGGCGACAGGAAGGCTGGAAGAGAAGGCCCGAGGCGGATGTGCTTGACGCCGAGGTAGAGCAGCGCCAGCAGAACCACGACCGCTTTCTGCTCGTACCAGGCGATATCGTAAGAGATCGGCAGATCGTTGATATCCTCAAGCTCGAACACTTCCTTCAGCTTCAGAGCGATGTAGGCCAGCGAATAGGAGTCGTTGCACTGACCGGCGTCAAGAACGCGCGGGATGCCGCCGATGTCGCCGAGGTTGAGCTTGTTGTAGCGGTACTTGGCGCAACCTGCGGTGAGAATGATGCTGTCCTGCGGCAAGGCTTCGGCGACCTCGGTGAAGTAACTGCGTTCTTTGTGACGACCGTCGCAACCGGCCATGACAACGAAACGCTTGACCGCTCCCGACTTGACCGCGTCGATAACCTTGTCGGCCAGAGCCATCACCTGGGCGTGGGCGAAACCGCCGACGATGGTCCCCTGCTCGAGCTCAACCGGGGCAGCACAGGTTTTGGCTTTCGCGATGACTGCCGAGAAATCCTTGGCGCCGCCATCTGCGGGTGCTTCAATGTGAGGACAACCCGGCCAGCCAGCCATGCCGGTGGTGAAGAAGCGATCCTTATAGGCATCCTTGACCGGGGTGATGCAGTTGGTGGTCATCAGGATCGGGCCGTTGAAGGAAGCGAACTCCTTGTCCTGCTCCCACCAGGCATTGCCGTAGTTGCCGACGAAATGATCGTACTTTTTGAACGCCGGATAGTAGTGGGCCGGCAGCATTTCGCTGTGAGTGTAAACGTCGACGCCGGTCCCTGCGGTCTGTTTGAGCAGTTCTTCCATATCCTTCAGGTCGTGACCCGAAATCAGGATGCCGGGGTTGTTACGCACACCGAGATTGACCTCGGTGATTTCCGGATTGCCATAGGCGGTGGTGTTGGCCTCGTCAAGCAGAGCCATGGTGGTGACGGCCACTTCGCCGCACTTCATAACCTGGCCGATCATTTCGTCAACGGTCAGATCCTTGGTGGTCGAGGCCAGGGCGCCGACCATATACTCGTAAATTTCAGTTTTCTGGTAACCGAGCATAGCGGCATGGTCAGCGTAAGCAGCCATCCCCTTCAGGCCGTAGACCAGCAGTTCACGCAGGGAACGGACATCTTCGTTGGCCAGCGAAAGGATCCCGACGCTGGCAGCCTTGGCGGAATAATCTGCTTCCGGGCCATTCCAGTTAACGCAGTCGAGCGAGCTGCTGAAACCGGTCGCCAATTTGAGACCGTCACGCTTGGCAATTGCTTCCTTGATCAGTGCGACGATCCGGGCATCATCAAAGTTGGCGTTAGTGATGGTCGCAAACAGCGCCTGACTAATAAACAAACCAACATTGCTCTCCAGTTGCCCTTTGGCAGCTGCATCTTCAGCAACTACGGCCAGCCCTTTAACGACATAAACCAGCAGATCCTGCAGATTGGCGGTGGTTTCCTGCTTGCCGCAAACGCCGACTACGGAACAACCGGTCCCTTTGGCCGCTTCCTGGCACTGAAAACAAAACATGCTCATTCCGATCTCCTTTTTCTGTGATGTGAACTGTTTCGACACAGGCCGCAACCTGCATCCGTGACATTTGTGCGTTCTTTGATGCGGCGTTTATCGCACACCCGAAACAGAAAAAAATTGATCCAGATCAAATGGAGACAAAAAAAGTCACATTTTTATTATTATCTCAGTGGCACAATTCATTGCGCCCTGATGTCGCCCCACACAAAAAACCACGTCATTTAAAATTAAAAACAAAAGCCCCGGAAAAACCGGGGCCTTTGCCAAGGAGGAGGGTCGTGCATTGAAGATGCTGAGGGTAAAACACAGAGAAAACTTTCCTGTATTGTGCTCCGGGCCGCACATCGCGGCCCGGAGCCGGTTATCAGGCGGCGCGATTATTCTTGTCTGCAGGTGAGACATCTTCGAATTCTGCGTCGATGACATCATCGCCTGCTTGCGCTTGGGGTGCTTCCTGTCCCGCCGTTGAACAGGAGGCCGCCTGTTGGGCGTAGAGTTGTTCTGCCAATTTTGCTGCGGCAGAGGAGAGGGCCTGACTTTTCGCTTCAATCTGAGCCTTGTCGCCACCTTTTACGGCTGCTTCAAGTTCGGTCACGGCAGTTTCGATGGCGGTTTTATCACCACTCTCCAGCCCGTTTCCGGACTGATCGAGCGCCTGGCGTGTCTGATGAATCAGGGCTTCCGCCTGGTTTCTCACGGTAACCAGTTCATGAAACCGGCGGTCCTCTTCTGCGTGGGTTTCCGCTTCACGCACCATCCGTTCGATCTCGGCATCGCTCAGGCCGCTGGAGGCCTTGATCACCACCGATTGTTCCTTGCCGGTCACCTTGTCGCGCGCCGAGACATTGAGAATACCGTTGGCGTCGATATCGAATCTGACCTCGATCTGCGCCGTGCCACGTGGCGCGGGGTTGATCCCTTCAAGGTTGAACTGGCCGAGGGATTTATTGTAAGCCGCCTGTTCGCGTTCCCCCTGCAGTACGTGCACCGTCACCGCGGTCTGGTTGTCTTCGGCGGTCGAGAATACCTCGCTGGCCTGAGCCGGGATGGTGGTGTTCTTCTCGATCAGCTTTGTCATGACCCCGCCCAGGGTCTCAATCCCCAGGGAGAGCGGCGTGACGTCGAGAAGCAGCACATCGTTGACACTGCCGGCAAGAACTCCGCCCTGAATGGCGGCGCCAATGGCGACTGCTTCATCCGGGTTGACATCCTTGCGCGGCTCCTTGCCGAAGAACGCCTTGACCTTCTGCTGCACCAGCGGCATCCGGGTCTGACCACCAACCAAGATAACGCTGTCGATTTCGCCAGCCTTGAGTCCGGCATCTTTGAGTGCCTGCTGACAGGGTGCAATCGAACGCTCGACCAATTCGTTCACCAGCGATTCAAAACGCGCCCGGCTGATCTTCAGGTTCAGGTGTTTGGGACCGCTGGCGTCGGCAGTAATGAACGGCAGGTTGATGTCGGTCTGCTCGGTGCTCGACAGTTCAATCTTGGCCTTCTCAGCGGCTTCTTTAAGCCGCTGCAACGCCATCTGGTCGCCACGCAGGTCGATTCCCTGCTCTTTTTTGAACTCGTCGCAGATATATTCAATCAGCCGGTTGTCGAAATCTTCTCCGCCGAGGAAGGTGTCGCCGTTGGTCGCCAACACTTCGAACTGCTGATCGCCATCAACGTCGGCCATCTCGATGATCGAGATATCGAAGGTGCCGCCACCGAGGTCATAGACGGCAATCTTCTGATCCCCTTTCCTGTCGAGACCGTAGGCGAGCGCTGCCGCGGTCGGCTCGTTGATGATCCGTTTGACTTCAAGGCCGGCGATCTTCCCGGCATCCTTGGTCGCCTGGCGCTGGGCATCGTTAAAATAGGCCGGCACGGTGATAACTGCCTCCGTGACCGATTCACCCAGGTAATCCTCGGCGGCCTTTTTCATCTTCTGAAGAATCTTGGCCGAGACTTCCTGCGGCGAAAGGTCCTTGTCCCCGGCCTTGACCCAGGCATCGCCGTTCTTCGCTTTGACGATCGCATACGGAACCATCGATTTATCTTTGCCAACCAAAGGATCGTCGTAGCGCCGACCGATCAGCCGCTTGATGGCAAACAGGGTATTTTCAGGATTGGTCACGGCCTGGCGTTTCGCCGTCTGTCCGACCAGCACCTCCTTATCGGCGGTGTAAGCGACAATCGACGGAGTTGTCCGTGCCCCTTCGTTATTTTCAATCACTTTCGGTTTTCCGCCTTCCAGAACGGATACACAGGAATTGGTCGTTCCCAGGTCGATACCGATAATCTTGCTCATTGGTGTGCGTCTCCTTTTCCAATTGATGGTGCGCTGTGTCAGGCGAATCGGCCCGCTGCGCTTCACCGGCTTAAATATCAAGCTCCGTGCCAAAAGGAAAACACTATAAATTTAGCAACTTACTGGTTTTATTGTTTTTAATGCGACGTCGCAGTGTCGCAGGGCAGCTGTCGCATGCGACGACAGGTGCGACAGTCCTTGAAATCTGGACCATGGGGGGGTAAGCAGCGAGGAGAAGGAAAAGATCAACGATCAGGGGGCAAAACGATCGATCAACGGGATCAGCTGTTGGTAATTGTTGTACTGCAGGGCACTCTCCCAGTGTCCGCTGGCCATACCGGTACCGACCCCGACAATGTAAACGCTCAGCAGGATGACCGGAAAAGCCCAGCGCGGTAGTGGCCGGCGCACACCGCGAACGGACATGGCCAGACTGTTACGTGGACAAACCTCGACACAGCTGAGGCAGCCGGTACATTCGGCATTGATGACACTCAGGCGCGTGTGCACGCTGATCCGCGAGGGGCAGGTCTGCGTACACTCACCGCAGTCGATACAGGTCCGGGTGTCGCGCCGGATCTTGAACGGGCTGAGCATGCTGACCAGACCGAGCAGGGCACCGTACGGGCAGAGATAACGGCACCAGGCATTTTTGATAAAAACGGACAGCAGGGTGACGACAACCAAAATCACCAGAGTCGTCAGCGTCATCCGGGTGAAGAAGTGCAGCATCTTCACGTCACTTAACGCCCAGTAGGGCGCACGGAGAAATGCGGCGACGGCGGCAGACGGCATATCGACGAGGATGATCTTGACGAAGAAGCCGAGCAATAAGTACTTCAAACCACGCAGAACGACGTCGAGCCAATACCAGGGCATGAAGTTACGACCTAAAATCCTGCGTCCGAGCTTCCACACCCCTTCCGACAGAGTACCGACTGGACAAAGCCAGGAGCAGAAGGATTTCTTTGCTAGCAGGCTCATGGCCAGAAAGGTCAACAGCAGCACCAGCGCCGCCGGATGCAGGGTATCGAACTGACCGGTCGTGACCAGCAGCTTCAGGCTTGCCAGCCCGCCGATCGGCAGGAAACCGTCAACCCCGGCCGGACGCGCGACATAAGCGGTGACCCCTTTGCTGGTAAAATGTTCGACAAAGCGGCCGAACTGAATCCCGAGATAGAGAATCCAGGCAAGAAAGCTCCATTGGACAAGGCCACGCCAGGTGCTGGTTTTTCGCCAGTTGATTGTCACGTTGATCGCCATCGTTATAAGTGAGTTATCCCCAAAGCCAAACCGTTTTTCAGCCCGGAGACTGTCATTCAGAGATGAATGGATAGTATCTATGCCGTAAAACCGAAAAAATAAAATTGACGCAGATCAAATTATGACGATTTTAGTCTTGCTCGCAGCTTTCAAATCTCTCTGCCATTTTCCTGTAACAGCAGGCTTAAAGTGTTTCAATTTTGAGTGAACAATACATACATTACAAAAAAAGTTACATTTAATTGTTCTTTTTTGACCTGGATCAATTTAAAATTGTTCCTGTGACGCTAGAGTAGCGCCACAACCAAGGAACAAAGGAGTCACCAAAGATGACAACAGCAACCCTGAATAAAGATATGACCGTTAAGGAAGTCCTGACCAACTGGCCGGAGACCCTCGATGTCTTCGTCGCCAACGGCTTTGAGAATTTTCGCGACGAGAAACAGCGTAATGCCGTGGCCGCCTTCCTCAAGCTTGAGCGCGCCGCCAAAACCAAGAACTACGATCTCGACAATTTCCTCGGTCTGCTCCAGCAAAAAATCGACGAGCAACACAACCTCGCCGATGTGACGATGAAGAAAACCCGCAAGGAAGGGAGCAGCGTCAACGTCACCGGCCTGCTCCCCTGCCCCGTCCGCATCCCATTGCTCGAAGGCTTTGACGCCTTTATCGCCAATTACACCCGCGAAACCGGCTTTGACGTGAGCTACAAACTGGAAGCGGCGTCGGTCGGTGCGGATTGGATCGAAGAGAACATCCAGGGGATTGAGAACGCCGGGGACCTCCCGGAAGTCTTTCTTTCAGCCGGATTCGAAACCTTCTTCGACAAGCAGGCGATCGGCCGTTTCAAAGACCAGGGCGTATTTCGCGATCTGACCAACGATCAGGTCAACGTCGACTTCGCCGATATCGACATCCGCGATCCGAAGAAGGATTACTCGATCATCGCTGCTGTTCCGGCTGTCTTCATGGTCAACCACGACGTGCGCGGCGATCTGCCCGTACCGCGGACCTGGGCGGACATCCTCGAACCGGAGTTCGAGCAGCAGGTCGCCCTGCCGGTCGGCGATTTCGACCTCTTCAACGCCATTCTGCTCGCCATTCACAAAGAGCATGGCGAGGAAGGAATCAGAAAACTCGGCCGTTGCATGCTGAAATCGATGCACCCCTCACAGATGGTCAAGAACGCCAAGCGGGTTGCCGAAGAGAAGCCCTATGTCACCATCATGCCCTACTTCTTCACCAAGATGGCGCGCATGGTCAAAAGCCTCGAAATCATCTGGCCGGAAGATGGCGCGGTGCTGAGTCCGATTTTCATGCTGACCCGCAGCGACAGCATCGACAAGGTGGCGCCGATCGCTGAATTTCTGGCCGGCAAAGAGGTCGGCGAGATTCTGTCACACCGCGGACTGTTCCCCTCGCTGCACCCCGAGATCGACAACCAACTGAACTTTCCGCACCCCTGGAAGTGGATCGGCTGGGACTACATCTACCAGAACGACATCGGCGCCCTGATCAGACATACGAACCAGGTGTTCGAGGATTCGATGAACTCGGTGTGAGAAGTCGGTGGCAGGGTGTGGACTGTGGAAGTTAATCAAACCGCACAACAATTACTATCGATCTATTTCGGAATCGCTATCAGAATCGGGATCGGGGTCGAAAATTGATTTTCGATAACAACCGATAGCGATACCGAATGATGCCCCAACACGAAAGATAAGTGAGTATCCAAATGAGATTTCTGACCGTATCCGGACCACCGTCGTCCGGCAAAACATCCGTCATCCTGCGCGTGATCGAAGCCCTGCAGGCGCGCCAGAAGAAGATCGGCGTCGTCAAATTCGACTGCCTGCTGACCGACGATGACAAGCGCTATGCGGACAAAGGTGTGCTGGTCAAGAAGGGGCTCTCGGGCGCACTCTGTCCAGACCACTACTTTGTCAGCAATATCGAGGCCTGTGTCGCCTGGGGGCATGAAAACGGCTGTGAATACCTGATCAGCGAAAGTGCCGGCCTGTGCAACCGCTGTTCCCCGCATATCAACGAAATCACCGCTGTCTGCGTCATCGACAACCTGAGCGGCATCAACACGCCGCGCAAGATCGGGCCGATGCTCAAATCGGCTGATATCGTCGTCATCACCAAGGGAGATATCGTCTCCCAGGCGGAACGCGAAGTCTTCGCCTCACGGGTCAAGCAGGTCAATCCAGGTGCGATCATCATGCACGTCAATGGCATTACCGGCCAGGGCGCCTTCGAGCTGACCAGCCTGTTCGAGGATGCTTCGGACATCGAAACCCTCAAGGGTAAAACCCTTCGTTTCTCGATGCCCTCGGCCCTCTGCTCCTACTGTCTCGGAGAAACCCGTATCGGTGAAGAGCATCAGACCGGCAACATCAGAAAGATGGATATCTAATGGCAGCCATCTCTCTTTTTCATCGAAATCGCTATCGGTATCGGATTTTTCTCAAAAAGCTGAACGATTACGACCCCGATACCGATTTCGATACCGATTAATTAATAGTGTGCAGAATGATTGTCTGTCTTCAGTAACTCAGAAGGATACAACGAATGAACCACAATGACCTGTTCCACCGGCCATTTGATAGCGTGCTGGCGGAGCACCCCTATATCGAGGATTTCCTCAGCTCCTTCGGACTGGAAGTTGAAGCGGAAGAGGACACGCTGGAACAATACCTGGCCGGGCTCAATCCTGACCATCTGGAAGATCTCGGCGTCAGTGCAACCCAATTGCGCAGCAGCCTCGACGAATTTCTTGCCGGCATGCTCGCGATTCAGCACCCTCTCGACAAGGTCGAATCATTAACTATCGTCGGCGGACACAACAAATCGGGCGTAGCGGAAAACCTGGAACTGACTCTGAAACCGGGCGAGGTGGTCTGCATCGTCGGCCCGACCGGTTCGGGCAAAAGCAGGCTGCTGGCCGACATCGAATGGGTCGCCCAGGGGTACACCCCGACCGGACGTAAAATCCTGATCAACGATCAAGTTCCCGACAGCAAGTGGCGCTTTTCGACGGAACATAAACTGGTCGCACAGCTGTCGCAGAATATGAACTTCGTCATGGACCTCAGTGCCGAGGAGTTCATCCGCATGCACGCCGAAAGCCGCCTGATCCCGGACGCAGAAGAAAAGGTTCGTCAAATCCTCGTCCAAGCCAACGAACTGGCCGGTGAAACATTTGCACCGGACACCCCGGTCACCTCCGTCTCGGGTGGGCAATCACGGGCGCTGATGATCGCCGACATGGCGATCCTGAGTAAATCACCGATTGCCTTGATCGACGAGATCGAGAATGCCGGTATCGACCGCAAGAAGGCACTCGAGCTGCTGGTACGCGAAGAAAAAATAATTCTTATGGCAACCCACGACCCGATTCTGGCACTGATGGGGGACCGTCGCCTGGTGATCAAAAACGGCGGGATCGCGAAGATTATCGAATCAAGCAGTGAAGAGAGGAAGAACCTGCAGGAACTGGAAGAGCTGGACAATAAACTACTCGCCCTGCGCAATCGCATTCGTAGCGGCGAAACCCTGGAAATTATCTAAGGAGAAAAGAAATGCACGATGGTTGCAGTGGAAGCTTTACCAATGGAGCACAAATTGTCGACAAGCTGCGGATGATGGGCTTCAGTAATATGCAAATGCCGGTACCGGCGCAAATCAACTGCGCAGGTTGCGGGGAGACCTTCACCATGGAGACGATGGAAGCGCGCTGCCCGACCTGCAACATGGTCTACGGGGTCACCCCCTGTCACGCGTCCAGCACCGGCAGCATCCAACCCGCCGGGATCGATTATTAAAGGCAGGACGACAATTCAGCTCAGCGCTGAGGCTCGGTCGCATGCTCTGAGATAAAATCCCAGAGTGCCGTCTTCAGCGCCCCCTCTTCCAGGGAAAAACCGATCCCCACCCGATGACGGAAACGCAGATCGCGATTCCCCCGTTTCGTCCAACAGGTTTCAGCTTCCAACAGAAATTTATCGTCACGATCCGGCAGCTGGAACTCCACCGAGATCGCATGGCCGACACGTGGAAGAGGATTGTCGGGAGCGATTTCCAGACAGGCTCCGGTCATACTCACATTATAGAGATAACCGTAACAGTTCTGCCCCGCGTAAATCAGCCTGACCATGACATAGGGATCAAGCTCATAGCGAAAGTGATCCCGTGCTCCGCTCATCATCCCCTGTAATATCTCGATGAACTGCTCCATGCTGTGCAGGCTTTCCCGTGAGGCATGCGGGTTCTCAAGCATGCTATTGCGCTCATCGATCACCTCATCCAGCAATTTGCGGTAACGGAAAAAGCGCTTCAACAGATCGTCGCGGCTGAAAGTAAAACCATTTGAAGAAACCAGAACATGTTCGACCTCGACGTCGAGGCCACAATGCTCACATTGAATCGTTCTCAGCTCAGCAAGCAGCTCAGAGTGGATATAGCGTCTACAGTGACGGCATTTCATGATCAACATGGCACCCTCCTGTTTTCATCCTTTTGAAAAAGGCCTTAAAAACAGTCTACTATCTCTGTCTACCGATGCCAATAAGTCGACCGAACATAATTCCAAGAAACACAAAAGGCGACAGAACCGAGTTCTGTCGCCTTTTGTGTTTTATACAGGTTGTCTGGAAGAGATCGGGATCAGGCTTCCTCAGCCTTGACAACGACCTTCAACTCGGCGACAACGCCGGCGTCCAGTTTGATCGGCACGATGTGCTCGCCGAGGGATTTGATCGCCTCACCGAGTTGGATCTTCTTACGATCAACTTCGATACCGGCTTCCTTGATTTTAGCATCCAGGTCCATCGAGGTAACCGAACCGAACAGCTTGCCTTCTTCACTGGCACGCTGGGTAAACTCACAGGTGAGCTTTTCAATCCGCGCCTTGATGGCTTCCGCATCCTTGGTCAATTTCTCAAGTTTGCGTGCCAGTTGACGCTTCTCGTGCTCGAGTTCCTTGACGTTACGCTCATTGGCAACGCTGGCGAACCCCTGGGGAACCAGATAGTTTCTCGCATAACCGGCTTTGACGCTGACAACGTCGCCGATTGTTCCGAGACCTTCGACATTCTCTCTTAAAATAACGTTGGTATTCATCCATCTCCTCCGTATCGGATCGAGTTTTAATTGTTTTTCTGTCGCGGCCGGCGGAAATCGATCCACAGATCGAAGACACCGACACTTGTGACAATCAGGGACAACGGGTAAAGAATCACTGTCAGGGCGTAAAACAAACCTTTGACCAGCAGTGACGTGTTATTACGCTGCATCAGGAAACTGATAACAGCCAGTCCCTGTAAAAAATAAAGTGGTAGCAGAACCGACAAGATTGCCCATCCTGCACCCTTGGCTCCGGCAACGGGAATCACGGCCAGAAATCCTCCGGCGATCAATCCCCAGATCAATTTCTGAGGCAGTCGCCACTGGATAAAGGGTCCCCCGACAATGCGGTAATGCCCCGCTCTGAACAGTTGTAAACACAACAGGCACAGAGCATGAATCCCGAGCAGGGTTCCCAGATAGAGACCGTAAATATTATCCCTGATCTGTACGGCAAGTCCGTTCAGGGAAGCCTCCATCTCCTGCAACTGCTCTCCGGTGATCCCAATATCGCGATAGATCCGCATGGCTTCCGAGGTCTGAACCTCGATGGCCTTATCAACCAGCTCGGGAAGCGAGGTTCCCGATACGACAATCAGGGCAGCGACCATAGCAGCCGACGCAAGAGCAGAGCCAAAAACAGCAAGTATCAAAGAGCGATCCCAGGGAGTGTCTCTCCGCAGGGAGTATGGCAGCAGTAACGATCCGATTCCGAACAAACCGACGTAGGCAAGTAATGCATACATCGCTGACAACTGCCAAAGGAGTAGAGAGGTGACGATAACGACAACCAATCCACTGCGCATGCCATAACGCATGCTCAGCCAGGCGGCGGGAACCGGGGTCAGAAAATTCAGGAAGCCTCCCAGAAGACCAACCCAGTTGCTCCCGAGCAGGAAAATCAGGGTTGCCCCGATCCCTGCTGCAGTCAGAATTGCCGCCTGTCCTTTCATTTTACCTGACTGACTGACCTTCCCTTACAGGGAGTGCGAAGCGGTGTAAGGCAGCAGAGCGATCTGCCGGGCGTTCTTGATTGCCTCGGCGATCTGACGCTGATGAAGCGCGCAGGTTCCGGAGATCCGCCGCGGAACGATCTTACCACGCTCGGTCAGGTAGTACTTCAGGTTTTCGATATCTTTATAATCGATATGCTGCCCTTTATCCGCACAGTAACGGCAGATTTTGCGGCGGCCGAAACGCCGACGCGGAGCGGAAGAGGATGAAGGACGGCTGGGTTTTTCGTATGCCATGGATTTTCTCCTGATTCAATAAACTGATTTATTCTTCTTCGTCGGAATCGTCATCGTCGTCAACGTCGGTTTCTTCGCGCGCGGCTGCAGGAACCGGGAAGTCCCCGTCAATACGGACCGACAGGAAGCGCAGGATTTTTTCGTCCAGACGCAGACGGCGCTCGTACTCGGCGATGATTTCCGGATCGGCCTGAAAAAGGATCTGCACATAGCAGCCTCGCTCGGCCTTTTTGATCGGGTAAGCCAGTTTCCTGACACCCCAGTTGTCCAGCAGGTGGATCTCAGCACCTTGCTCGGTGAGCACCCCCTGGAACTTGTCCACCAGAGCGGTCAGCTCTTCGCCAACGACCTCCGGATGAACGATGAAAATTGATTCATAATTTCTCATGCCTGTTATCTCCTCTCGGATTAGCAGCCCCGCCTCACGGACGGAGCAAGGATGATTCCGGCTTCCCTTTGAAACCGGACGAAACACAAGCTTTTAACACAATTAGATTTTTGATTCAAGTCTTTTAAATAGCGAAGATTTTATCATTCGGGAAAAGTAATTCAATACCTCGCTAAGAGAACCTTTCCCACCCTTTCCTCACGAGAAATAGAATTCCTGCCACTTCGATATATAATTTACTCATGTTGACCAATACATCTACAGCAGTCCCCGGCACAACGCCAATCGGCGTCATTGTCGAGGTGCACGGCCCGGTAGCGGTCATTGCCTGCGACATTCTACCAGCCATGCGTCAGGCCCTATTTGCCCAATTCGATCATGAAACATATCTCTTCGAAGTGATGCAGCACCTTGACGAGCATCACGTTAGAGCCATAACCCTTCACCGCAGTGCCGGGCTCAGCCGGGGGATGAAGATCTACGACAGCGGCGCACCACTGCATATTCCCGTCTCAAATGCCTGCCTCGGCCGCTTGCTGAATATTTTCGGCGAGCCACTCGACAACGAGCCGCCGTTCACTCCACAAGGATTTCGTAACATTCACGCCCCTCATGTACCCATCCACGAAGCGGTTGGAACCAGTGAAATTCTGGAAACCGGCATCAAGGTGATTGATTTGCTCTGCTCCTTCGTCAAAGGGGGGAAAACCGGCCTGTTCGGCGGCGCCGGAGTCGGCAAAACGGTGTTGATCATGGAATTCATGCATGCCGTTGCCACCCTGCACAAAGGGGTTTCAGTCTTTGCCGGGGTCGGTGAACGGATTCGCGAAGGCCATGAATTGTGGCATGAAATCAATCGCGCCGGGGTCATGCCCCAGACACTTATGATTTTCGGCCAGATGGATGAATCTCCCGGCGTCCGTTTCCGTATCGGTCTCTCGGCCCTCAGTTACGCGGAATACCTGCGTGACAGCCTGAAAACCGAGGTTCTGTTCGTCATGGACAATATTTTCCGTTTCGTCCAGGCGGGCAGCGAGATTTCAAGTCTCCTCGGTCGCATGCCGGCGACCGTCGGCTACCAGCCGACACTGGGCACGGAAGTTGCCGAAATCCAGGACCGGATTCTCTCGACCCGACAGGGCTCCATCACCTCGGTGCAGGCGGTCTACGTCCCGGCCGATGACATGACCGATCCGGCGGTCAGCACCATCCTCAATCACCTCGACACCACCGTCATCCTGTCGCGCACCCAAGCCGGCAAGGGGATCTACCCTGCCGTCGACCCGCTTCAGTCGGGAAGCAAGCTGATGGATCGGCAGACTCTGGGGGCACGCCACTACGGCATCGCCGAGGGGGTCCGCGAGCATCTGGCCCGTTATCACGAACTCGAAGACATCATCACCATGCTCGGGATCGAAGAACTCTCGGCCCGCGATCAGAAAATCGTCATGCGCGCCCGCAAGCTGCAACGCTACCTGACCCAGCCCTTCTGGTCGACGGCTGCCCACAGCGGCATCAAGGGGACATCGGTGCCGTTGCAGCAGACGCTTGCCGACTGCGAGGCTTTTCTGCGTGGCGACTACGACCAGATCCCGGAAGAGGACTGCTACATGCGCGGGGCCATGAGTGGGAGTGCGAAATGAATTGCTTCGTGCTGAGAATCCGGGGAGCCACCGGCAGCGACGAGTTCCCCGGCATCATTTCTTTCGTCGGCGAAGACGCTTCGGGCAGCTTCGGCATCCGTGCCAATTGCGCACGGCTCATGACCTCGCTCGTCTTCGGGCTGGCCCGTTTCAGGAGCGCTGACAAACACTGGAGCTATCTGGCCCTGCCGGGAGCGCTGCTCTACTTCAACGACAATATCCTGACCCTGAGCACGCGCCGCTACCTGATCGACGACGATTACATGCGGGTCAGCCGGAGCCTGCAGCAGCAACTGCTGGCCGAAGAGGAAAAGCTGCGGAGCATGAAAGAGAGTCTGCAGCAGATGGAGGAAGAGGTGCTCAAGCACCTTTGGGAGATCGGCCGGAAAGGGGCAATCTGACCATGCAAACGGACGACAAGCTCAGGCAGCAGGTCGAGCGCCAGGCCCAGCGGATGAAACAGGCGGAACGCAACCGCTCCAGCCTGCTCGGCCAGACGGTCTATATCGGCACCCTCGGCCTGCTGCTCGTCCTGCCCA
>PKUG01000036.1 GCA_002869665.1 Desulfuromonas sp.
CATCCGGCCTGCGGCCACCTTCTCACCAGGGAGAAGGGATCGCCCATTTGCGATCAATCTGCAAAGTTGAATTCTATCACGCCCCGCTATACAGCTCCAGGTAGCGGCGGGCGCTGCCATCCCAGGTGAAATCCTGGTTCATGGCGGTTTTCTGCACGGCCTGCCAGATGCGGGGTCGCTGGTACAGTTCGAGCGCGCGCAGCACCGCAGCGAGAAACTCCGCCGGGGTCGGGTCGGTGAAGACGAAGCCGGTGGCGCGCCCCTCGGCGATCGCCTCCGCCGTGGCATCGACGACCGTATCGCTGAGGCCGCCGGTGGCGTGAACAATCGGCAGGGTGCCGTAGGCCAGGCTGTACATCTGGTTCAATCCGCAGGGCTCGAAGCGCGAGGGCATAAAGAAGATATCACTTCCCGCCTCGACCAGATGGGCCAGCGCCTCGTCGTAGCCGAGGAAGATGAAGACCCGCTGCGGATAACGTTCGGCCAGTTCACGCAGGGCGGCCTCGTAATGCGCCATCCCGGTGCCGACGAGAACAAAATTGGCGCTGCTCGTGGTGATCAGCTCGGGGATCGCGGCAAGGATCAGGTCGATCCCCTTCTGATCGACCAGACGACCGATGAAGCCGCACAGCGGTTGGTCGAGTTGCTCGGCACCCCCGCCGAGGCGTTCAAGCAGAGCCTCTTTATTGCGCTTTTTCTGGGCAACGCGGCCGCGACTGACGTTGTAGCGATAGGGAATCAGGGTGTCGGCGGCGGGGTTCCAGACCTCGGTGTCCATGCCGTTGAGGATGCCGTGCAACCGCCCCTGCTCCCGACGCAGGCACAGAATTCCGTGGAGGCCATAGGCCTGCCCTGCGTCGCAGATCTCCTCGGCATAGGTCGGGCTGACGGTGGTGACCTGGTCGGCGAAGACGATACCGGTCTTGAGCAGGGAGAAGAGCCCGTAAAATTCGGCCTTCTCGTAATGCCACCAGTTCGCGGGCAGCCCCAGTTCATCGAACAGCCGCTGGGGAAAGAGTCCCGGATAGGAGAGGTTGTGAATCGTGAAGACGGTCCGCGGCCGTACCCCTTCTCGCGCCAGCCAGGCGGGAACCAGACCGGTCTGCCAGTCGTGGCTGTGAACCACCTCGGCCCTCCATTCGAGGCCGACACGGTCCATGGCGATCTCGGCGACCACCCGCGAAAACAGCCCGAAACGTTCGCCATTGTCCCACCAGTCACAGCCGTCCGGTCCCTGATAAGGATTACCGGGGCGGGCGAAGAGATCGTCGATGGCAACCAGCAGCAGGGGCGCATCAAAGCCGGGGCATTCACCGCGAATGATTTCGACACTGCGGGGCGCCGTGCATCCGGGCACGCGCCGGTGGGCGACCGTTTCCAGCCGTTCACAGCGCTTGAGGACATCGCTATAGGCCGGCAGCACCACCAGGACATCCTGCCCCAGACCGCGCAGGGCATGCACCAGACCGGCCGAGGCGTCAGCCAGACCGCCGGTTTTGATCAAGGGGTAAAGCTCCGAGGTTGCGAGCAGAATCCGCATCAGTTGTCTTCCTCTCTTTCCAGGACCAGCACGGCCAGCGGCGGCAGAGTCACCAGGGCACTTGCGGGGCGCCCCATCCAGGGACTTTCTCCGGCGTCAATCAAGCCGCCATGGCCGATATTGCTTCCCCCGTAAATTTCGGCGTCGGAGTTCAGCAGCTCACGGTAACGGCCACTTTCGGGCAGGCCGATCCGGTAGCCTTCGCGGACCACGGGGGTGAAGTTGAACAGGCAGACAAGCTTGCGTCCATCGCCGTTGCGGATAAAGCTGAGCACCGACTGGTTGTGGTCGTGACAGTCGAGCCACTCGAAACCTTCGGCCTCGAAATCGTGGCGATGCAGGGCCGGATTGGCGGTGTAGAGCTGGTTGAGATCCCGCGCCAGCAACTGCACGCCCCGGTGACCGGGATCTTCGCAGAGCGGCCAGTCGATGGCCCGTCCGGGACTCCATTCACGCTGCTGGCCGAATTCGCCCCCCATGAAGAGCAACTTCTTCCCCGGGTGAAGCATCTGCCAGGCAAGCAGCAGGCGCAGATTGGCGCGCTTCTGCCACGGATCGCCCGGCATCTTTTCGTAAAGCGAGCCCTTGAGATGAACCACCTCGTCGTGCGACAGGGGGAGAATGAAGTTCTCGTGATAGGCGTACATCTGGCTGAAGGTCAGCTGGTTATGCTGGTAGGAACGATAGACCGGGTCATGGACGAAATAATCGAGTGTGTCGTTCATCCAGCCCATGTTCCACTTCATCGAGAAGCCGAGCCCGCCCATCCACACCGGTCGCGAGACCAGCGGCCAGGAGGTCGACTCCTCGGCCATCAACACGGCGCCGGGGTATTCGGCGTGAATCTCGGTGTTGAGCTGGCGCAGGAAATCGACCGCTTCGAGGTTTTCGTTACCGCCGTACTTGTTCGGCAGCCACTCCCCCTCTTTGCGCGAATAGTCGAGGTAGAGCATCGAAGCCACGGCGTCGACGCGCAGGCCGTCAAGATGGAACTCGCGAATCCAGTAAAAGGCGTTGGCGAGCAGGAAGTTGCGCACCTCGTTCCGTCCGAGGTTGAAGATGTAGGTTCCCCAGTCCTGGTGTTCGCCGCGGCGCGGGTCGGCGTGCTCGTAGAGCGCCGAACCGTCGAAGCGGGCCAGAGCAAAGGTGTCGCGGGGGAAATGGGCCGGCACCCAATCGAGAAAAACACCGATACCGTTCTGGTGGCAATGATCGACGAAATAACGGAAATCGTCGGGATAACCGAAACGCCGGGTCGGGGCGTAATATCCCGAGGTCTGGTAGCCCCAGGATTCGTCGAGGGGGTGTTCACTGAGCGGCAGCAGGTTGATGTGGGTGTAGCCCATCCAGCGGACATACTCGACCAGCTTGGGGGCCAGCTCACGGTAATTGAGGAAGCGGCCGTCATCCCCCCGTTGCCAGGAACCGAGATGCACTTCGTAGATGGCGATCGGCTCGTGCTGCCAGTCGTAGTCGCGCCGCTGCGCCAGCCACTCCTCATCCTGCCATTGGTAATCGCCGCGGTAGACGATGGACGCCGTATTCGGCCGCATTTCCATTGAACGCGCGTAGGGATCGGTCTTCAGCAGGCATTCCCCACTGTGCTGATTGCGGATTTCGTACTTGTAGCAATCGCCATTGTACAAGCCAGGGACGAACAGCTCCCAAACCCCAGATCCGCCGCGTGAACGCAGCGGATGACGCAGACTGTTCCAGCCATTGAAATCGCCAACGACCGAAACCCGCTCCGCCGACGGTGCCCAGACGGCAAACTGGACCCCGTCGATTCCATCGATGGTACAGGGGCGTGAGCCGAGGACATCGTAAATCTGCCAGTGCTGCCCCTCGGCAAAGAGGTGGAGATCGAGTTCGCCGACCTGTGGAGCGAAGGTATAGGGGGAATGGAGGCGATGGCTGCCGCCGTCCGCCTCGCACCATTCAATCTGATAATGGTCACCCACCCGCTCTTTTTCCGCGGCGGTCAGAAAGGCCTGGAACAGGCCGGTTCCGGCAACCGGAACCAGTTCCGGCCCCTCAACGAGCTGCGCCGAAACCGCCTGTGGCAGCCATTCGCGGACGATCCAGCGACCACCATCGGAATGGTAGCCGAGCAGTTCGAAGGGGTCATGGTGGCGTCCTTCGCGCAGCCGCGCCAGGGCCGGATCTGCTGCAGTCAACAAAGCTTTATTCATCCTGCTCCCTTTCATCCACAAGGCGTTCGGCAGCGGCCACCCGGCGGCGAATTTCACCGGCCAGTTCCACCGGCACCTGATCCCAGGAGAAGCGCCAGCTCCAGTTGTTCTCGGTCGTCCCGGGAATGTTGGTCCGATGGCGGCCATCGAGCCCCAACCAGTCCTGCAGCGGAATCACCGCGAGCCGGGCAACGGAGCGCAACGCCGCCTCGATCAGCGGCCAGGGGATCGGCCCGACCTCCTGCGGCATCTGCGCCAGCACCTGCTCCTGCAGTGCCGGATCGAGTTCGGCGAACCAGCCGACAGTGGTGTTATTGTCGTGCGTTCCGGTATAGACCACGGAGTTCTCGACCTGGTTGCGCAGGCTGTGCGGGTTGTCGGCATGACCGTCGAAACCGAACTGCAGCACCGACAGCCCCGGCAGACCGAAGTCCTCACGCAGGGCGACCACTTCCGGGGTGATGATTCCGAGATCCTCGGCGACAAAGGGAAGTTCGGGGAATTCACGGCGCAGGGCTTCCAGCAGCTCACGTCCGGGCGTTTCGACCCAGGTGCCGTTGATCGCCGTCTCTTCCGAGGCCGGGATTTCCCACAGGGCCTGGAGGCCGCGGAAGTGATCGATGCGGACGAGATCAAACTGGCGCAATGCGCTGTCCATCCGCGCCCGCCACCAGGCGAAATCGTCGGCGCGCATCCGCTCCCAGTCATAGTGGGGATTCCCCCAGCGCTGACCGGTAGCGGAAAAATAATCGGGCGGCACCCCGGCAACGACGGTCGGCTTCAGTTCGGCATCGAGCTTGAACAGCTCGGGCGCGGCCCAGACATCGGCGCTGTCGTAGGCCACGGCGATCGGCACGTCACCAAACAATCGGATGCCATACTCGCGTGCCGCCGCGTGAATCTCGTCCCAGCGCCGCCAGAGCAGGAGCTGTTCTTCATGCAGGTGCTGCAGTCGTTCGGCATGTTGACGGCGGAATTTATCCAGCGCCACGGGATCGCGAAAACGGAACGGTTCCGCCCAGTTCGGCCAGGACTGGTCACCATGCACTTCGCGCAGGGCGACGAAGAGCGCGTAATCGTCGAGCCACCACTTTTCCCGTTCGCTAAAATCCTCCAGCTGAGCGGCGGGGACAGAGCCCATACCTTTCGGCAACAGGGCCGGATTCAGGGCATGGGACGAATAGGCCTGGTAAGGGGAGCGGTCGCAGTGCGGCGGACCCAGCGGCAGCATCTGCCAGACGCTTAATCCGGCGGCGACCATCCAAGCGAAGAAACGCTCGACCTCCTGATCGAGCACACCCCCTGGCAGCGCCGTCGGATGAAGAAGTACTCCTGCGTTTCTCATGGCTTTTTATCCTGTCTCGCGCGTTGCGACAGCATTTCAGTTGCGCCGCATCGTACCGGCATTTTCCATCTCCCCCCCACCGTGCGAGAGCGGGTTTTTGAGTTTCTGCGGCGGCACCTTCTCAAGCAACTGATAAAGGCGGATCAGGTGACGCCGGAAGAGCTGGTCGAAATCACGTACACTGTCGGAGGGGTTGTAATCACCGAACCACCAGAACCAGTCGGAGCCTTCGCAAACGGCGAGTTGGGCCTCCGCCTCCAGCAGTTTTTCATCACTGAGCATCCCCGAAGCCACGACCCGGTCGTAACACTCCTTGGCTTCAACCAGCAGGTCCCAGGCAGCGTTCTTATCTTTGTCGCCGATCCAGGTCGAAAAGGAGCCATAGACCCAGCTGCCCGCTTTCAGCACCGGCAGTGCCGCCCTCTCGGCCTCGACCGGGGGCTGCGTCAGAACCTCGCTGCAGGTCGCCATCCGCAGACGCGGGTGCTCCGTCAGCCGCCGATAGAGGGCGCGCAGGAAATGGTAGCCGTTATCAGGGTAGTATTCCCAAGCGTTCTCGCCATCGAGGATAACGGTCACTACCTTCGGTCCCTGCACGTCGCTCAGGAACTCGGCAATGTTTTCGAGATGGGTACAGAAATCGGCGGCGGCATCCTCGGCATGCCAGTCCTTGTAATGGAAGCCGATAAGGTCGGAGAGCCCGTCATCGCGGAAGAACATCCGTGCCCGATGTGGCGGGGTCACCAGCGGATGGTAGAGCTTTTTCTTGTGTTCCATCTCTTCAGCCGGAATCTCCGAGGCTTCACACGACGCCCGCCAGACCCCTTCCCCCGAAGCGGTCCAGGCAAACCCGAAGTTGTCGAGCAATTCCAGCGCCGCAGAGCTCACCCCCCCTTCGGAGAGCCAGACTCCTCGTGGCACCGAACCGAAGTGGGAGTTGAAGACCTCGACCCCTTTCTGCAGGTGCCAGACCGCACGTTCCGGACCACCGGGGTAGCCTTTGCTCTGCGGCAGAGCCGCTTCGGGCAGAGCATCATAGGCGGCCTTGAAATCGATCAGCAGCGGGACGATGGGGTGGCCGTAGGGGGACATCGACAACTCGATCTGGCCGCTCTCCATCAGGGCACGATAGCGCGGCACAATCCCTTCGATAATGTCGGCCATCAGGGCAATCAACTGGGTCTGGTCGGCCTGGGTAAAATTGTTCTTGCGCGCCATGAGCTGCGTGACTCGCGGATCTGTGCGCCGGACGCTGCTACCAATCCAGGCCAGGTGGTACCACATGAGCAGGTCGGTAAAAAACTGCGGGGTAAGATAGCGGATGCGAACGGAATCGAGCTGACCGTCGGCATACTGATCGGCGGCGATCCGCTGCAACGCCCGGAACGGAGCATGGCGATCGATCATCGTCGGCGCGTGAGCACGGCGGCAGGCGGCAAGAATTTCCGCCCGCGCGGCCGTTTCAGCGGGAATCGGGGTCTCACCGGCGACCAGGTTGAGCAGCGGGTCGCACATCCTCTCCCCACCCTGCAGCCAGCCCCGCATCTGGCGGGCATAGTCGTCAAGCTGCTCAAGCAGCACCGGGGCGAAATTGACAACCACCCGCGCCTCGGGATAAGCCTCAAGATGCGCGACCATGTCAACGTAGTCCTTGATCGCATGCAGGTAAACCCAGGGCAGGTGATAGGTCTCGTCGAGACCATCCCGGTAATACGGCTGGTGCATGTGCCAGCAGAGCACAATCTGTACCGAATCGTCCATCGTGCCAGTGTTCCTTTATAGCAAAGCGACCCGCTAACGCGGGTCGGGCCGTTCATCGGCAAACCGCCCGAAACATGTCCGGGCACACTGAGACTATAGCACTCCCGTTCTCCAGCGAACAGCCACCCCGACAAAATAGTCCGTCGGCAAGAAGGGAGTGCCGCCAGACAGCAGCCGCAGCAGCAACGGTCTCTGCGGACAAATTCGGACCGGGCTATTCCGCAACCGCAGCCTGCCGGGCCAGCTGCAATGCCCCCTTGAGTCCAACCAGGTCGTCGAGAACCAGATAAACCGGTAGTTTTTCGACCAGGTGGCTCATCCGGTCTTTGGCCAGGTAGGCATCAGTAAAGAGCGGGCTGCGCATCCAGCGAACGATCCGGGCGCCGATCCCGCCAGCGATGTAAACACCCCCGCGGGCAGGCCAGACGAGCGCAAGATCACCGACCAGCTGACCGTAGATACTGACAAAAAACATCAGCGCCGAAACCGCGACCACATCCCCCTCTTCGGCCAGCACCGGAATCTGTGCCGGGGTCAATCCTTCAGGGACGTCGTCCCCCCCTCGTTCGGCACAGAAGGCATAGATTCGCACCAGCCCCTCACCCGAAAGCAGATCCTCGTAGGCCACGTAGCCGAAGCGCCGCTGAAACCAGAGCAGCAGTTGAACCTGGTCGGCATTGGCCGGGGCGAAGGCGATATGCCCCCCTTCGGACGGCTGCGGCCGATGGCTGCCGCCGATCCGGCAGACCGGGGCGACCCCGAAACCGGTCCCGGCCCCAACGACCAACCGGTTTCCTTCGGGATCAGCCTCGGCAGTATGCAGGCACAGCAGTCCGTCAGCGGCAACCTGATCAATGCCCAGGGCCGCCGCCTGGAAGTCGTTGATCAGCAGAACTCTGGTCAGCGGCAGATCGCGAACCAACTCCTCGGCATCGATCCGCCACGGAAGGTTGGTCAGATCCACCCTGAGCCCGTCGATCGGGCCCGGCAGGCCGAAGCAGGCAACATCGACCCGTTCCAGTCCAGTGTCGGCCAGCACTTGGTTGAGCAGTGCCGCGAAGGAAGAAAAATCGCCGCTGGAATAACGCAGAACCTGCTTCTCGCTACACTCGCCCTCCGCAACACACCATTGAAAGCGGGAACTCGTCCCTCCGATATCCCCTGCCAGTACAATCATAAAAGCCCCTCTCTCGCACCGGGTGGGCACTTATTACCCCAGGCAAAAATAAAGTCTCCCAAGAATGCCAAGACCAGCAATCTTGTCAAGAGAACTAACCAACAAATTACCGGACAAACGACATACTTAGAAAACGACAGCTCGGAACCACAGAAAAAACGGCTGGACTTTCTTCATTCTCTTTTTGACTCCGGAAAAAAAATCACATAATCTTTCTGTAGTTAAGTACGGCAATCGTTCATCGTCTCACGCCCACGACAGATCAATGTATCAATCGGGGCAATCACATAAGATGGCGGCGCCTCGTCCCGGAGCACAGAATAATGCTGGACTCGGGAGCGGCCGCCGCTTGCAGGGCATTCATGGATATTTCGCAGATCGATAAGCTTACACCGCAACGGCTTGAACAGGAACTTGAAACCCTCGTCGAAGTGGGCAAAGCCCTGACCACCCAACTGACCCTGAAAGAAGTTTACCAGGTGGTCATGAGCAAGGTCAGTTCACTGCTGAACCCTTCAGCCTGGTCCCTGCTGATCCTTGATGACGCGACCGGCGAGCTGTGTTTTGAGATCGCCGTATCCCCAGTCGCCCAGCAACTCAAAGGGGTCCGCCTCCCGGCGGGGGAAGGGATTGCCGGCTACGTGGTCGAGCAAGGGGAGCCGCTGCTGGTTCCGGATGTCAGCAAGAACGAACACTATAGCGAAAAGATCGGCGAGCAGACCGGCTTCGTCACTCAGTCGATCGTCTGCGTCCCGCTGAAGATCCACGACAAGGTCCTCGGTGTCATCCAGTTACTCAATTCCATGGAGCAGGGGGAATTCAAAGGCAGCGACCTGCGCATCCTCTCGACCATTGCCGATTTTGCCGCCATCGCCATGGAAAATGCCCGTCTGGTCGACAAGGTCAGGGAGTTGACGATCACCGACGACCTGACCGGACTCTACAACTCGCGCCATTTCCAAAAGTTGATCGATTACGAAGTCGAACGCGCCCGGCGCCAGGGAACCGAGGTCAGCCTGGTGTTCCTCGATCTCGATCACTTCAAGCAGGTCAACGACACCTACGGTCACCTGACCGGCAGCCGCCTGCTGAGCGAAGTCGGCCGCACGATTGCCGCCAACACCCGCAAGGTCGATCATGCTGCCCGCTACGGCGGCGACGAGTTTGTTATCCTGCTGCCGGGAGCCGGCAATGACAATGCCCTCGGCATGGTCAACAGCTTGCGCAAACTGTTCCGTGAGACCGACTTTCGTTCCGATTGTGGCCAGCCGATCAACGTCACCTCAAGCGTCGGCATCGCCACCTACCCGACAAACGCCAAGAACCGACGCGAGCTGATCCGGTTGGCCGATGAAGCCATGTACGCGGTGAAAAAATCGACGCGTGACGGTGTGCTCACCGCCTACGACCTGCCGCCGGATATCGCCGCACCGAAATCATAGTAAAGATCGCAGTGCTCTCGCTCCAGATGGAAAAGGAGACAATTAATTCACCTTCACCTGGGACCAGAACCAACCGGAAACCATGCGCACCATCTGCCCGCAACTCTACGCCAGATTTCATGCCGAATGAATAAGAGTTCCCTCCCTCCAGCCGGACATCCTTATTTCGTAAAAGATTGGTAAAAGCTGTGCCCGGCGCAACAACCGCAACGCTGAAAGTGCTAGCGTTATATCCAGCACCCACACCTTGCGGAGTCAAACCATGCGCAATCACCAGCAAGCGTCTCAATATTCTTTTGCCGAAGAGATCGCCAACAGCATCACCCACGGCTTCGGCATGCTCCTGTCGATCGGCGGGCTGGCGGTTCTGATCGCCTTTGCTGCGCAATACGGCACGGCCTGGCATGTCACCGCCTGCAGTATCTTCGGCGCGACCCTGATCCTGTCCTACGCATCATCAACTCTCTACCACAGTATCCCGCAACCGGCGGTGAAGCGGGTCTTGAAAGTCATAGATCATGCGGCCATCTACCTGCTGATCGCCGGCACCTATACCCCGTTCACCCTGATCAATCTGCGCGGCCCCTGGGGCTGGTCGCTGTTCGGTGCGATCTGGGGGCTGGCGCTGCTCGGCGTCACCCTGAAAATCGTCATGCTGCAGCGTATCCGCGGCATCTCCACCGCCATCTACCTGGCCATGGGCTGGATCGTTATCGTGGCAATCAAACCGATGCTCCATGCCGTCGAACCCGGCGGCATGCTCCTGCTGCTGCTCGGCGGCCTCTCATACAGTGCCGGGGTGATTTTCTATGTCTGGCGCAGGCTACCGTACAATCACGCGATCTGGCACCTGTTCGTCCTTGGCGGCAGCGTCTGTCATTATTTTGCCATTCTCTTTTACGTCATCCCCCTGCATTGATACACTGAAGAATCAAAGCAACCAGAATCCACTCAACAAAAGGGGCCGGGATGAAGATCGAGTTAAGCAAAGACCAGATGAGGCTTGCCATCTCTGAGACGCAAAGCTATTTCCGTAACGAGCTTGACGCTGAGATCGGGGATTTGAAAGCGGAAATGATCGTGGAGTTCTTCATTGCCATGCTCGGGCCGAAGATCTACAACCAGGCGATCGATGATTCCGGCGCCTTCATCCGTGACAAACTCAGCGAACTGGAAAGCATCCTTTACGCCCCCGACAAAGCGTAACGTCGAAACGACGGCATCTGGAGCTATTCATGAAGAGATTTTCTCCGCCAATCCTTGTGACACTGGCTACGATCTTTTTGCTCTCGGGCTGTGATGGCAACTCACTTGAAACCGGAGCATCAGCGTCCGGGAACAGCCTGAAACACTCCCCACAGGCACAGGTTCTAAACACGACCCTGCAAGCTCCCTGGGGGATGGCTTTTCTGCCGGACGGCCGAAGTTTGGTCACGGAAAAGAGGGGGCGGCTGCTCATCCTCGACCCGGATGGACGGACTCAAACCAGTATCAGCGGTGTCCCTCTTGTCGATCCGGCAAAACAGGGCGGCCTGCTCGATGTTGCCCTGGATCCCGATTTCAGCGACGATCCCTGGATCTATATAAGCTATTCCGAACCCGGCACCGGATCGGAAACCGGGCTGACGGGAACAGCGATCGCCCGCGCCCGCCTCGTTGGGGATCAACTGGAAAACCTGCAGGTAATTTATCGGCAGGTACCGAAAGTTTCGGGCAATGGCCATTTCGGCTCACGCCTGGTCTTTGCCACCGACAAGACGCTGTTCGTCACGCTGGGTGAACGGCAGAAAAAAACACCGGCCCAGGACCTGAAAACCAGTCTCGGGAAAATTATCCGCATCAAGCGTGACGGCAGCATTCCGGAAGATAATCCAAAGATTCCCGGCGCCCGCCCGGAGATCTGGAGTTATGGTCACCGCAACCCCCAGGGCGCAGCCCTGCGCCCCGGCACCGACCAACTCTGGGCCGCGGAGCACGGTCCCCAGGGCGGAGATGAGATCAACCGGATCACCCCCGGCAGCAACTACGGCTGGCCGCTGGTAAGTTACGGCTGCAATTACGGCGATCCGGTCGGCGAGACCTGCCGCATCGGTGGTGGGACCCACGCGCCGGCCTACGTTGAACCGGTCAGCATCTGGGTCCCGATCTCCATCGCCCCATCGGGAATGACTTTCTACACCGGTGACCGCTATACCGGCTGGCAGGGAGATATTTTTGTCGGCGCCCTCGCCGGGCGCGCGCTCTGGCGGGTTAAACTGGATGGTGACCGCGAGGTCGAGCGGGAAGTGCTGTTCAAAAATCTCGAAGAACGGATTCGCAACGTCGAGCAGGGGCTTGACGGCTGGCTTTACCTGCTGACCGACAGCGGTAAGCTGATCCGGGTCACAAACTAAGACAGAAGAACCCCACTGAAACAACAAGGGCGGCCCGCAACTGCGGACCGCCCTTCTCTTGTATCAACAGGCTGCGGCCCAGCCGGCGGTGATCATTCCGGCGGGTTGATTTTCAGGTACTTGTCGATGATGCGCTGCAACGGACTCATGCCATCCGCGGCCGGTTCTTTCATGGCATCCAGGCAGCTTTGCAATTTGTCAACGACATCGTCGGGGGTGTTTTTATGCAGTCCGAGGTAAAGACCGATCTCTTTCAACGTGTAGACCGACTCATAATCATCCGGATTGATGCCGTTACTGGCCATCAGGTACTGAACGGTCTGGGTATTGAAAACGTAAAGATCGATCCGCCCCTCTTCCAGCTTCCTGATGTTGAGCATCGGTTGCGACAGGCGTTCGAGATTTTCCAGCGGCACCCCTTTACTGATCAGCAACTGCTCGGGCGCGCCTTCGCGTAGGGTTCCGATCCGGTACTGTTTCAGATCTTCAATCGAATCGACCTGGATGTGGCGATCTTTTCTGGCAACCGCACCGATCGTCACATTCAACAGCGGGCCGACCCAGCGTACGAGATCTTCGCGTTCCGCAGTGCGCCCCATACTGTAGAGAATGCTGTCGGGGATCGTCATGACATCGTGGTACGCCCGGGCCCAGGGGTAAACCTGGACGTCGCCGTGTGTCATCCCATAGCCCGCTGCAGAGAATACGCTACGAACGATCTCGGTTGAAATTCCGGTGACTTTTCCGTTTTCGGTAAAATTGAACGGCGGAAGCTCCTCGGTCATGACCAGAAAGGACGGTTGGGCCAGCAGGCGCACCGGAGCCAAGGCGAGACACAGCATTAAGAGTATGAAGGTGATTTTTCTCATTGTTTCCCCGTAACTGCCCGAAGTTGATTGCTATCCCGAGTTTACCAGAGCCTGCGGGATCGTCAACCAACCAACCGTGAACGGAGCCGGGAAATCAGCGCGGCATCAATGTGCCTTGGCCCAGTTCACCCCCGTGCCGATATCGACTTTCAGTGGCAGGTCGAGATCAACGGCGTTTTCCATCTCGTTGCGCACCAACTCCGTGACCTGCGCCAGCTCCTCCTGAGGCACCTCGAAGACCAGTTCGTCATGCACCTGTAGCAGCATTCTTGCTTGCAGCTGCTCCTCACGCAGGCGGCGGTCGATGTTCACCATCGCCACCTTGATGATGTCGGCTGCGCTCCCCTGGATCGGGTAGTTGATGGCGTTGCGCTCGGCGTAGGCACGGATTGCGCCATTTTTGCTGTTGATCTCGGGGATGGCGCAGTGACGGCCGAGAATGGTCGTGACGTACTGATACTCGCGGGCCTCGGCCTTCTTCTCTTCGAGAAAGCTGAGCACCGCCGGGTAGCGCTCGAAATACTGGTCGATGAAGCTCTGTGCCTCGTTGCGTGAAATGCCAAGGTCTTTCGCCAGGCTGAACGCCCCCATTCCGTAGAGCACCCCGAAATTGATCGTTTTGGCCTGACGCCTCATCTCATCGCTGACCATCTCCGGAAACACGTTGAAGATCTCACTCGCCGTGCGCTTGTGAATATCCTCACCGGCAGCAAAACTCTCCTTGAGCGCCGGCACGTCGGCCATGTGGGCCATGACCCGCAGCTCGACCTGGGAATAGTCGGCCGAGAGCAGTATCCAGCCATCCTGCGGGATAAAGGCCTCGCGGATGCGCCGCCCCTCGGCGGTGCGGATCGGGATATTCTGCAGGTTCGGATCACTCGACGACAGGCGGCCGGTCGCCGTCACCGCCTGATTGAAGGAGGTATGCACCCGCCCGGTCGCCGGATTTATCATCTTCGGCAGAGCGTCGCTGTAGGTGCTTTTGAGCTTGCTCAGCGAGCGGTATTCGAGGATCTGCGCAGCGATCTCATGGTCGTCGGCCAGAGCCATCAGCACCTCGACGTTGGTCGACCAGCCGGTCTTGGTTTTCTTCCCTTTCGGCAGGCCGAGGCGGTCGAAGAGCACCTCACCGAGTTGCTTGGGCGAATTGATATTGAAGGCCCCGCCGGCCAGTCCATGAATCTGCTTTTCCAGCTTCGTCAGCTGTGTTCCCATCTCTCCCGAGAGCCCCGCGAGAAAGTCTGCATCGACACGGATACCGGTCCACTCCATTCGCGTCAACACATCGACGAGCGGCATCTCCACATCGCGATAGAGTGCCGTGCGCGGCGCATCATCCAGTTGCGGCAGCAGTGTCTCCGCCAGCTGCCAGGTGATGTCCGCATCCTCGGCCGCATAGCGGGTCGCTTTTTCGACTTCGACCTCGCTGAAGCAGATCTGCTTCTTGCCGCTGCCGGCGACTTCGGAATAGGGGATCATACGGTGGCCGAGATGATCCATCGCCAGGGCGTCGAGCCCGTGGGACTTGGCTTCTGGATGAACGACATAGGAGAGCACCATGGTGTCAGTCGCCACCCCCGCCAGTTCGATCCCGGCGTTGCGCAGAACCAGGGCGTCGTACTTGATATTCTGCCCGACCTTGGCAAGGGCACTGTCCTCCAACAACGGCCGCAGCCGCTCCAGCACCAGCTCACGCGGCAGCTGATCGGGAACGCCCAGGTAGCTGTGGCCGATCGGCAGATACCAGGCCGCCCCCGCCTCGACGGCGAAAGAGAGTCCGACCAGCTCAGCCTGAACGGCGTTGAGGCTGGTGGTTTCGGTATCCAGGGCAAAGCGGCCGGCCTGTTTCAGGCTGGCGATCAACTCGTCCAATTCAGCTTCGCTCAGGATGACCCGGTAATCCCCCGCCGGGGTTTTCTTTTCTTGCTGAGCAGAGGAGAACTCCTGGTAAAGCTTGGCGAACTCGAGTTTTTTGAAAAGTTCACCCAAAGCCTCCCGGTCCGGTTCTTCGACGGTCAGGTCCGCCGTCGTCAGCGGCACATCGAGATCGTAGACCAGTGCCGCCAGTTGGCGCGACAGGCGCGCCTGCTCGGCAAATTCACGCAAGTTCTCCTGACGTTTCTTCCCTTTGACCTTGTCGATGTTCTCCAGCAGGTTGTCGATGCTGCCGAACTCCTGAATCAGCTGACTGGCAGTCTTTTCGCCGATTCCGGGTACCCCAGGGATATTGTCCGAGGTATCGCCGGCCAGGCCGAGGACCTCCAGCACCTGTGCAGGCGGCACCCCGAAACGCTCGATAACTTCGTCGCGCCGACTGACCTTCCCTTTCATGGTGTCGAGCAGGCAGACCCGCTCATCGACGATCTGCATCAGGTCCTTGTCGCCGGTCACGACCGTCACCTCTAACCCTTCGGCGGCATACCTGCGCGCCAGAGTGGCGATGATATCGTCAGCCTCGTAGCCGGCCTGCTCCAGCACCGGCAGCCGGAAAGCACGCACCACATCCTTGATCAACGGGATCTGCGGCACCAAGTCCTCGGGCATGGCGGCCCGATTGGCTTTGTATTCAGGGTAAAGCTCCTTACGGAAGGTCGGTGCCTTGGTGTCAAAAACCACGGCCATCAGGTCGGGCTGCTCATCACGTAGCAGGTTCAGGAGCATGTTGGTAAAACCGTAGACGGCGTTGGTCGCTTCCCCGCTGGAGTTGGAGAGGTGACGGATGGCGTAATAGGCCCGGAAGATATAGGAAGACCCGTCGACGAGGTAGATGCGTTTCGGGTTGCTCATTTTTCAACCTTTCAGGGAGAGATTCAGGCGAAAGGATAAAGGAAAAAGGGTAAAGGTTAAAGTCTTACCTTGTCCCTTTTCCCTTTCTCCTTTTTCCAGTCCCTATCGGTTGACAGATCAAGTCTGATATTATTATCTTTCCACGTTTACAATTGAAAAGAGCAGCTGCCGGGAGCAGTGAATGGAGATATATTATGCACGACAATTTCAATGACCACGACGAGTCGATCGAATATGAAATAGAAGTCGAAACCGACACCGACGTTCAGGCCATCCCCAACGACAGCCTGGTCCTGGCGCGGGATATCCTGCCGTCCCATCTGCCACTTATCCCGCTGCGCCCGCGTCCCGCTTTTCCCGGCGTCATCATCCCGCTGACGATCACCGGCAAGGACCGGGTACGCACCATCAAACAGGCGATGGAGACCGAAACCCAGGCCATCGGATTGGTCATGGTCAAGGAACTGGAAGAGGAAGATTCGGCTGAAAACCTGCAGCGGGTCGGCGTTGCCGCCAAGATCCTCAAGCTGATCCACACCGACAAGGACAGCGCCCATGTGCTGGTCAACAGCCTGGAACGTTTCACCATTCAGGATGTCCACGATACTGACGGAATCATTCACGCCGAGGTGGAGTATTTCTTCAGCCCGAGCTTTACCAACAACCCGGAGCTGAAGGCCTACTCGATGGCGATCATTTCAACGCTCAAGGAACTGGTCCAGATCAATCCGCTCTATTCGGAGGAGATCAAGCTCTTTCTCGGCCGCACGAGCATGGACGACCCGGCGCGTCTGACCGACTTCGCCGCCAACCTGACCAACGCCAACGGCTTCGAACTGCAGGATGTGCTGGAGACCTTCGACCTGCACCGGCGCATCGACAAGGTCCTGGTGCTGCTGAAAAAGGAACTTGAAGTTTCGCGTCTGCAGACCAAGATTTCCCAGCAGATCGAGGAGAAGGTCTCCAAACAGCAGCGCGAGTTCTTCCTGCGCGAACAGTTCAAAGCGATCAAGAAGGAATTGGGGCTGGAGAAAGAGGGGAAGGTCTCGGAAATCGAAAAATTTCAGGAGCGTCTGAAGAAACTGACCCTTAACGAGGAAGCCCAGAAAGCGGTCGACGAGGAGATCGAGAAACTCTCGCTCATCGAACCTTCATCGCCGGAATACAACGTCAGCCGCAACTATCTCGACTGGTTGACGATCCTCCCCTGGGGGCGCTTCAGCAAGGACTCCTACGACATCAAGCGTGCCCGCCGGGTCCTCGACCGCGACCATTACGGGCTCAAGGACGTCAAGGAGCGGATCCTCGAATTTATCGCCGTCGGCAAGATGAAGGGGGATATCTCCGGCTCGATCCTCTGCCTGGTTGGCCCCCCCGGCGTCGGCAAAACCTCGATCGGCAAGAGCATCGCCGATGCCCTGAAACGCAAGTTCTACCGCTTCTCGGTCGGCGGCATGCGCGATGAAGCCGAGATCAAGGGGCATCGTCGCACCTATATCGGCGCCATGCCCGGCAAGGCAATCCAGGCGATGAAGAGCGCCGGAACCGCCAACCCGGTACTGATGCTCGACGAGATCGACAAGATCGGCGCCTCCTTCCAGGGCGACCCGGCGTCGGCCCTGCTCGAAGTTCTCGATCCGGAGCAGAACGGCAGTTTCCGCGATCATTACCTCGACGTCCCCTTCGACCTGTCGAACGTCATGTTTATCGCCACCGCCAATCAGCTCGACACCATTCCCGGGCCGCTGCTCGACCGCATGGAGGTCATCCATCTTTCCGGCTACATCCTTGAGGAGAAACTGGAGATCGCCCGTCGCTACCTGATCCCTAAGGCGCTGGAAAGCCACGGGCTTGATCGCAGCCAGGTGAGCATCAACAAATCGGCGCTGGCCGATATCGTCGACCGCTACGCGCGCGAAGCCGGGGTCCGCGGCCTCGAAAACCGGATCAAGAAGATCATGCGCCGGGCGGCCATGGAGTTTGCCGAAGGGCGGACGGAAAAGATTCAGGTCACAAAACGCGACATCGAGACCTATCTCGGCAAACCGCTCTTCGCCGAAGAAGAGCTGATCAAGGAGTCCCCCGGGGTCGTCACCGGTCTGGCCTGGACCCGCATGGGTGGAGCGACCCTGCAGATCGAAGCCACGGCGATGAAGAGCAAGGGGAAAGGCTTCAAACAGACCGGCCAGCTTGGCAAGGTCATGATCGAGAGTTCGGAGATCGCCTATTCTTACGTCATGGGGCATTTGCAGGACTACGATATCCCCGAGGATTATTTCGACAGTCATTTTGTCCACCTGCATGTCCCCGCCGGAGCCACGCCCAAGGATGGCCCATCGGCCGGGATCACTATGACCACCGCTCTATTGTCGATGATCAGGCAGGTGCCGGTCCGCAAGCATCTCGGGATGACCGGTGAGCTGTCGCTGACCGGCCGGGTTCTGCCGATCGGCGGCGTCAAGGAGAAGACGATTGCCGCCCGCCGTGCAGGACTGAAAGCCCTGATCTTCCCTTACGACAACAAGAAGGATTACGAGGACCTGCCCGACTACCTGCGTGAAGGGATTGAGGTCCATTTCGTTAAAAAATACCCGGATGTCTACAAAATCGCCTTCGGCGAATGATCTTTAATTCTGAGATACACAAATCCGGTCTGGCCGGTGAAAGGAAGAAATGAAAATGACTGTCGATGAAATCAAAAGTGCGCTGGCTCAGCTGTCAATGGAAGAGAAAAAAGCCTTTGTTTTGGAAACCCTGCCGGACCTCGCCAGGGACGTCATCCGCGAGCCGGGCTTCATGATGCAGCTGTTTCCGGTACTGCTCGGCATCCTCAAGGAGAGTGGCATGGACCTGCAGCAGTTACTGCAGCTGGCCGCCATGATGGGCAACCAGCAACAGCAGCAATAGCAGAACAGAGGGCCGGCCTCCCGCCGGCCCTTTTTTTATCCGGCGCCGGAGGCAACACCCCGAAAACTGTATACGAACGAACCCTCGGCAGGACGGGAGTTCGGCTTGACCTGTTTCAAATCAATCTGCTAAATTCATCGCGCTTTAACGCAGGATAAAATAACGGGGACAGGATCGCCTCCTGTCCCCTCCTTTATAGCCGAGTCGGCTGCCCCCGTCCGGAGCTCGCCGCTTGAAGCTGCACATCAATGGAGAAAAAACATGCGCGTTCTATCCGGCATTCAGCCTTCCGGATCCCTGCACCTGGGTAACTTTTTCGGCATGATGAAAAAGATGATCGATTACCAGGAGCACGAGGACCTCTTCTGCTTCATCGCCAACTACCATGCCATGACCAGCCTGTCCGACGGCAAAGTCCTCGCCAAAGGGACCCTGGAGGCGGCAGCCAATTTTCTCGCTCTCGGGCTTGACCCGGAAAAGAGCACCTTCTGGGTCCAGTCGGACCTTCAGGAGGTACAGGAACTAAGCTGGATTCTCTCCAATTTCACCCCCATGGGGCTGCTTGAGCGTTGCCACAGCTACAAGGACAAGGTCGCCCAGGGGATCAAGCCGAATCACGGCCTGTTCGCCTACCCGGTTCTGATGACCGCCGATATTCTGCTGTTCCAGAGCGACAAGGTTCCCGTCGGCAAGGACCAGAAGCAGCACCTGGAAGTCGCCCGCGACATCGCCATCAAGTACAACAACGAGTACGGTGACGTCTTTACCCTGCCGGAACCGGAGATCGATGAAAACGTTGCTACCGTTCCCGGCCTCGATGGCCGCAAGATGAGCAAGAGTTACGGCAATACCATCGACCTGTTCCTTGAGGAGAAAGCCCTGCGCAAACAGATCATGCGCATCGTCACCGACTCAACCCCGCCGGAAGAGCCGAAGAATCCCGAAACCTGTAACCTGTTCCAGATCTATCGCCTGTTCCTCGACAAGGGGCAACTGGCCGAACTGCGCACCCGCTATGAAACACCCGGTCTGCGTTATGGCGACGTCAAGCAGGAACTTTTCGAGACCACTCGTGACTTCTTTGCCCCCTACGCGGAAAAACGTAAAGCTTTGCTTGACGACCCCGATGGCCTGCGCAAAATCCTCGCCATGGGGGCAGAGAAAGCCCGCTATGCCGCGACCAAGACCATGCGCAAAGTGCGCAAAAAAGGTGGCTTGGCTTACTAGCTCCGTCAGATATCAGACAAAGAAAAAGGAGCCGCTGACTTCCAGGCTACGGCTCCTTTTTTTGTCAATAAACGTTCCGATATGCTCCTGCTTACTCGTCTGACAAACAACGAACACGCCAGGAGGTTCGCTTATGACAGCTCACCGACGCTGGTACTGCAACTGCAGTGGTGCTCAACGGGAACTGGTCGCCGATCCCTACGTTGAAGAGGACACCCTGGAGCCGACCTGCCCTCTGTGCGGAGCGACCCCGTCTTCCGATCCCAAGCATACGATCAACTATACGGATCACGACGATCACGCCGACTGAACAGCTGGCTCGTTTTCTTCACGGGAGAAGGTGATAAAAGCCATTCCAGGCCGCCGGTTCCCTTCGCGCATGGCGAAGTGCATCCCCTCGAAGCACCACCCCTGAGCAGTCCAGGTGTTCAAAATCTTCTCCAGGCTCAGGTCATCAACCTGGCTGGTTTCAATAACTTTATAAATCAACATCAATACCTCTTTTGCTCTCATCAATCGTTAGATCGCTATAATATCATAATTCATGACCATAAGACTGGAAAAAGCCTTGCATAAACCCGATAGTTTTAGTAGTATACACACAGGCAACAAATTATTTGGCGCATTGACTCCCCCCCTCCTGGTCGATGCGCCCATTTTTTTACCCGCCATACCGGCAAATGTCCGCACAATTTTCTCCAGAAGACAAAAAAATCGCCCCACTATCGACTGTAACCGACAACTGAGCTACAGTTTGCATCAGAAATACAAATATAGATTAACAAGCTAAGGAGATAACAGGATGAATATTGAATGGGCATACCTGCGTAAAGGCTGAACGTCCTGCAACAAAGCTCAAGAGTTTTTTGAGCAGGAACAGATCGGCATTGATGAAACAGTCGATGCACGCAAAAACAAGATCGCAGAAGAGCAGGCCTGGGCTCTGGTCAAAGGGGCGGAGAGCCTCAGCGTCGCCAAGGGGAAAAAGGTCGTCGATTTCGGTTCGAAAGAGATGGAGAAAGAGGCCGTCCTCAAACAGATCATGGGGCCAAGCGGCAACCTCCGCGCGCCGACCCTCAGAGTCGGCGACCAGTTCGTTGTCGGTTTCCATCCAGAGCTGTACACCGAACGCCTCAAA
>PKUG01000150.1 GCA_002869665.1 Desulfuromonas sp.
ACCTTGGAGTGGAGTAACGTTTAGAGCTCAATAAAGGCTGAACGGAATTAATTCACTTACGTACAGTCGCTTGTCATCACTTTTTTTCTCGCCTGGAAGGGTGCCCGCCATGACTGAGACAAAAGAAACAACCATCAAATCTGAAGAAGAACTTCAGGAAATGATTGCCGAAACCGAATCCGGGGCGCGTAATCCAACCGGCGCGTTTCCGAAAAAAGTTCTGTTCTACGTCCCGCTGGCCTGTACGTTGTTTCAGCTCTGGTATGCTTCGCCCCTGCCTTTCCTGTTCAACTTTTTCGTCCTGAATGCGACGGAAGCGCGTGCAATCCACCTGGCCTTTGCCATCTTCCTGTCCTTCACCGCTTTCCCGACGTTCAAACGTTCTCCGACGTCCTATATTCCGATTCAGGACTGGATTATCGGTTTGATCGGCGCTTTCAGTTCGGCCTATCTCTTCATCTTCTACAAAGCCCTGGCCGAACGTCCCGGCATGCCGACCCAGATGGATCTGATCGTCGCGGTCATCGGCCTGATCCTGCTGCTCGAAGCGACCCGCCGGGCTCTGGGACCACCGCTGATGGTCGTCGCCACGATCTTCATCATCTACACCTTCTTCGGCCAGTACATGCCGGATGTCATCGCCCACAAGGGTGCCAGCCTCTCCAAAGGGATGTCGCACTACTGGCTCGGCACCGAGGGGGTCTTCGGTGTCGCGCTCGGGGTTTCGACCAGCATGGTTTTCATGTTCGTCCTCTTCGGAGCGCTGCTTGAAGCCGCCGGCGCGGGCAACTATTTCATCCGCACCTCCTTCGCTGCGCTCGGCCACTTGAAGGGGGGACCGGCCAAGGCCGCGGTCGTTTCTTCCGGCCTGACCGGGCTTGTCTCCGGCTCATCGATTGCCAACGTCGTCACCACCGGCACTTTCACCATCCCACTGATGAAGAAGGTCGGCTTCAAAGCTGAGAAAGCCGGGGCGATCGAAGTCGCCTGTTCGACCAACGGCCAGTTGATGCCACCGGTCATGGGTGCGGCGGCCTTCCTGATGGTCGAATACGTCGGGATCTCCTACATCGAGGTCATCAAGCACGCCTTCCTGCCGTCGATCATCTCCTATATTGCGCTGGTCTACATCGTCCACCTGGAAGCCTGCAAGATGGGGCTGGAAGGGATGAAAAAGACCATCACCAAGACCGTTGCTCAGCGCATGCTGAGCTTCGTTTTCACGTTCCTGTTTATGATCATCCTTGCCGGCGTGACCTACTATGGTCTCGGTTGGATCAAAACCGTCTCCGGCGGGGCGACGATTTACATCGTTACGGTGCTGCTGGCCGCCGCCTATGTCTTCCTGCTCTGGGTTGCCTGCAAGGTCCCGGAACTCGAAGTCAGCCATGAGATCAAGGAACTGCCGCCGCTCGGGCCGACCGCCCAGGCCGGTTATTACTTCCTCCTCCCGATCGTCGTCCTCATGTGGTGCCTGGTCGTCGAACGTCTCTCTCCGGCACTGGCTGCCTACTGGGCAACGGTACTGATGATCGTCATCCTGCTGACCCAGCGTCCGCTCAAGGGTGTCTTCCGCAAGATGCAGGGGGAAGAGTTTGCATTCAAAACCGGCTTTTCCGATTTGATCGACGGCATGGTCGCCGGGGCACGGAACATGATCGGCATCGGCGTGGCCACCTCGGCCGCCGGTATCGTCGTCGGCACCGTCACCCTGACCGGTATCGGTCTGGTCATGACCGAGTTCGTCGAATTCATCTCCGGCGGTAACCTGATGCTGATCCTGCTCTTCACCGCGGTCATCAGCCTGATCCTCGGCATGGGCCTGCCGACCACGGCGAACTATATCGTCGTCTCCACCCTGATGGCCCCGGTCATCGTCGATCTCGGCGCCCAGAACGGCCTGATCGTCCCGCTGATCGCCGTTCACCTGTTCGTTTTCTACTTCGGCATCCTCGCCGACGACACGCCACCGGTCGGGCTTGCGGCCTTTGCCGCGGCGGGGATATCGGGCGGCGATCCGATAAAGACCGGTATTCAGGGGTTCACCTATGATATTAGAACCGCTGTACTCCCCTTCATGTTCATCTTCAACACCAAGCTGCTGATGATCGGCATCAAGCACTGGTGGGACCTGATTGTCGTGATCCTTGCCGCGATCTTCGCGATGATCGCCTTTGCCGCCGGCACCCAGGGCTTCTTCCTGACCAAGAGCCGGATCTGGGAAACCGCGGCGCTGTTGCTCGTCGCCCTGCTCCTGTTCCGTCCTGGGATCGTTTGGGACAAGATTTTTCCGCCGCTCATTGAAGAGCCGCCCGCCAAGATTGTCGAGTACGTTGCCGACATGGATCCCGGTTCTTCCTTGCGCCTGGAGTTGCAGGGGGAAGATTTCATGACGGGTGAAATCTACACCAAAACGATCATGCTGAGCGTAGGTGAGGAAGAAACCGGCGTCGATCGTCTCGCCGGCATCGGTATCGAAACACGCGAAGAGGACGGCAAGATATTGATCGACAATGTCGGCTTTGCCAGTGCCGCAGAGAAGGCCGGAGTCGACTTCGACCAGGAGATTCTCAATATCCAGGTCCCGAACAAGCGGCTTCCCAAGGAATTCATGTATTTCCCGACCGCGGCACTCTACGGTCTGGTCTGGTGGATTCAATCACGCAGACGCAAGAAGCAGGGACAACCACTTCCCGCTGCTGCGTAAAGGATTCGCTCACAACGGTAAAACCCCTCTTTTATGCTAGGCTTAGAATAGGGAGATGACGTTCATTGATCCACATTTCGGGAGGCCAATATGAGTATTCAAATTAAGAACATTCTTGTTGCCAAGGATATGAGCAAAGAGTCGTCCAACGTCATTCGCTACGCGTTGAGCCTGGGGGCAAAGTTTCACGCCCAGGTTCATGTGCTGCATGTCATGCCGACCGTCGATCCTTCGGTGCTCAACATGGTGGCACTGACCATGGGCGCCGACAAGCTGGCCAAGCTCAATGCCCAGAACGAGGCAGAACTGGCCGGGAAGACCCGCGAGCAGTTGCAGAAGATCATCCAGGACGAGGCCGAACTGGTGAACGAAGAGTTGGTTCACCCACCCAAGATCGAAGTTCATCACGGGGACCCGGCGCCGATGATCCTCAAGGTTGCCGACCGACTCGACGTCGACCTGATCGTGCTCGGCAGCCACAGCAAGGGGAAGCTTCATTACGCCTTCCTCGGCAGCGTCGCCGAAAAGATCCTGCGCAAGACCCACCGCGCGGTCACCATCCTCCCCCCCCATGTCGGGGAAGAGAAATAGGGCGTCAGAACGACACATCCGCAGATATTCACAAGAAAAGCCCCTGTTTCGGCAGGGGCTTTTCTTGTGTCTAAAAATCAGTTCTGAGCATCCCCCGCCCCTTCCACAATCCGCAAAAAATCCCTGAACACTCCGGTCTGTTGGACTTCACGACGGAAATGGGCGAGGAAGGTCTTTTCCGTCAGGTTCGGGACTTTGTCCTGCAAGCGCGCCAGGGAGATACAGTTGAGGATCGCTTTTTTGCCGGTCGGGATCGGGACGATCGCTCCACGGCGGATATCATCATAAGCGAGGTGGGAAGCAATGACGCTGAGACCGAGGTGATTCTGAATACCGTTCATCACCGCCTGCAGGCTCTCGGTTTCGAGGACGATATTCAGGTCGAGGGCGGATTTGTTGTAGTGGTGCTTGAACCAGTTGGTCAATGCCAGCCCGTCGTGATGGTAGGAAACATAATCCTGGAGGGCCAGATTTTCGAGGGAGAAATCGTTGTTCAACCGCTCTGTGCAGTACTCCCTGGAACCGGCAAGAACAACCTCCTCATCGATAATCTTTTCGAAGCTGAAAGGATTGAGTTCCTCGGGCGCCATCCGCTGGGTCAGGTATTCGTCGATCAGAGCGATATCGAGCTGTCCCTGCAGCAGCCCAGGCAACAGGCGCTTGGCGTCGCCGAGTTGCAGGGTGAAACTGACATCGGGGTAGCGACTGCGAAAAGTGGCGAAAATCCGCGGCAGATAGGTTTTGCCGAATTCGTGGGTCGACCCGACCCGCAATTCCCCGGCAGGGATGCTTTTCGCCTGGCGGATCGCCCTCAGTCCCACCTCCAGTTCGTGAACAAAGGGGGCAATGATCGCCTGAAGCTGCTGCGCCTCACTCGTCGGCACCAAGGTTTTATGCAGACGGGTGAAAAGTTGCGTCTTCAGCTCCGTTTCAAGCTTCTTCAGCTGCTGGCTCACCGCTGATTGGGTGATATTCAGCTCCTGTGCCGCGCCGGCGACACTGCGACGGACATAGATGCAGTAGAACACCTTAAGCCGATTGAGATCAGGAATGTTTAGCAAAACTTATCCTTTCGATTAAATCGTTTAATTTTACTTAATCACTCCTCCTCGTTAATGTCAACGCATCCCCTGAACAGATGCCGACGAGAGGAGCCGACCATGAACGACAACACCCGGATTTCAGCCCACATTGCCATGCTGTTGGCGGTCCTTTTCTGGGGTGTTTCCTATGTCGGCACCAAGCTGGCGCTGGACGGGTTTCCACCCCTGTCGCTGGCGTTTCTGCGCTTTGCGTTTGCCGGCCTGCTGTTCGCTCTGGTGCTGGCCTTGCGCGGCTGGCCGGAAACCACGCGCGTCTTCCACCGCAAGGTCGCGACCCTCGCCTGCTTCCTCCCCGGACTCTATTTCATCTTTGAAAATTACGGGATCAAGTACACGACCGCGGGGAAGGCCTCGATGATTATCGCCATGGTTCCGGTGGCCGTCTCGCTGTTGTCCGTCCTGGTGCTCGGGGAGAAGCTGACACTGAAGCGAATTCTCAGCCTGGCCCTCTCACTTGCGGGTATCTACCTGCTGCTGCTCTACGGCAAGGGCGGGGGATCGCTTTTCGAGATCGCCCTCGGCGACCTGCTGATGTTCGGCGCCGTGGGCGCAGCCGCGGTCTATATGCTGTTGACCCGTAAACTCTGCGCCGAATACGATCCGATCCTGATCACCTCGTTCCAGATGATCTACGGCGGACTCTTTTTCACCCCCTTCTTCCTTTTTGAAGTCGGCTCAATCGACTGGGTTGCCGTCAATAGCGAACAATGGGGCGCCCTGCTGATCCTCACTCTCTTTTCGAGCGTCGGGGCTTTTTTCACCTACAACTATGCGCTTAAATTCGTTCCCGCCAGTCGGGCCTCCCTGTTCGTCAACATCGTTCCTTTCGTCACCGTACTGACCGCCTGGGGGTTGCTCGGGGAACGCCTGTCCGTCCCTCAACTCGGTGGCGGTCTGTTGGTCATTGTTGCGGCATTTCTCGCCAGCACTCCGGATACTGAACCGACCAGGGAAACGCTCGTAAGATGTGCGCGAAAAGAATCCAGGACACCGGACCCGATGTTTGATCACAAAATTTCCATGACCGAATTGCACAACCCCGAGCGGCAAGGTAATCTGAAAGAGTCTTAACTTTTTATCATCTGCCTTAGGGAGGAACACGTCATGGAATGCCCGTTATGCCAGAGCAAAAAACACGTTGAAGTCGACCTGCACGCCGACGGCTATACTGAAATCGCTTATGAATGCGGTGACTGTGGCGCAGTCTGGACCCACGTTGACGGTAAGCTGAAGGTCATCAAAGGCAAGCTTGAGTTGAACCAGAAGGTCAGTACCCAGTTCACCTGCCCCACCTGCCACTGCATCGTCAATTATGAAACCGACCTCGACGCGTTCCAGTTTCACGAAGAGTTGTACGAGTGTGCAAACTGCGGCACGGTCTGCTCCGTTGCCCACAACCAGGTGGAGGTCGTCAAGGATTCGCAGAAAGGCTCCTTCCTCGACACCACCGGCGACCTGGTCGAAGCGGACGATTACAACACTATGTAAGTTCGATCTGCTGACGCAGGATTTTCTCTAGCGTGCCCGGTCGGCCTCAACGGTTCGGCCGGGCATTTGTCATTCTCCTGCAGATTCCCAGACTTCCTATCGTTTTTCCCGATCATCCCCCCTGATTGAATAAATTTTTTCCGTTTGAAGCTCCGCTGGTGGACACGCATAATACCCGCGCATGTACCGGCGCCCACTGCCGTGAAAGGAGCCCCATGAACGGACAGCAGAACGCAGCGATTGAAGCCGAACCCCGGCGTCCCCAACTGCTGGCGCAGCTGCAGCTGATTTCGAGCGATTGCACCCAGTGCCAGCGCTGTGTCGTTGAATGTGGCTTTCTGAAAAAATATGGCGATCCCAAGAAGATCGCCGACGCTTATACCCCAGGAGGGACCTTTCATCTCGGGCTCCCTTTCGAATGCAGCCTCTGTGGCCTGTGCACCGCGGTCTGTCCACACAAGGTCGATCCGGTTCCCATGTTCCTCGAAATGCGTCGCGAAACCGTCGACCACGGCGCGGCGAACTTTCCGGAACACCGGGGGCTGGAAGCCTACGAGCGCAAAGGGACCTCGAAACGTTTCAGCTGGTACGCCCTGCCCCAGAGGTGCGACACCATCTTCTTCCCCGGTTGCGGCTTACCAGGCACCCGGCCGCAGCAAACGCTGCAGGTTTTCGAGCTGCTGCAGCAGCAGGTTCCGGCCCTCGGTATCGTTCTCGATTGCTGCACAAAACCATCCCACGACCTGGGCAAGGACGCCTATTTCCAGGCGATGTTCGGGGAGATGAAGGAGTATCTGCTCACCCAGGGGGTGAAAACAGTCCTCACCGCCTGCCCCAACTGCAGCCTGGTGTTCACGACCTACGCCCCGGAGCTGACGACGCGCAGCATCTACCAGGTTCTCGATGGCGGCCAGTTACCGCAGAGCGGCTGCGTCAGCGGCACGGTCAATGTTCATGACCCCTGCGTCTCGCGCTTCGACGGCAGCGTCCACAGTGCCGTCCGTAACCTGATCGATAAAAAGGGGCTGACCCTCGTCGAAACGAAACACAACCAGCGCACCACTTTCTGCTGCGGCGAGGGGGGCGCGGTCGGCTGTATCTCTCCGGAACTGGCCCAGAACTGGACAAAAAAACGCGCAACGGAAAGCAGTGCACGAACGATCACCTACTGTACCGGTTGTGCCCAGTTTCTCGGCGCTCACGGGCCGACCAGCCACCTGCTCGACCTGCTCCTTGAACCGGAAGCGGCTATGAGCGACCGGGCTGCAGTCGCCAAAAGCCCGATCACCTACCTGAACCGCCTGCGGGTCAAAAAGGAGCTGCGCAGTTCTCTGGATGCAGCCGTCACCCGTGAACGCAACTTTACCCCGGAGGAGAAGAAAAAGGGCGGCCTGCTGGGAAAACTGGCAATTCTGGCCCTCATTGTCGCTGCCATCTTCGCCGTGCGGGCGACCGGCGCGACCGAATATCTTGAACAGGAACGTCTGCGTGCCCTGATCGCCGGCTACGGCATGCTCGCCCCGGTGATCTACATGCTGATCTTCGGCCTCGCCCCGGCCCTCTTTCTCCCCGGCCTGCCGATCTCCATGGTCGGGGCGATCCTGTTCGGTCCGGTCTGGGGGGTTCTCTACACCATCTTTTCGGCCACCATCGGCGCCTGCATCGCCTTCCTCGTCTCGCGCTACCTGGCCCGCGACTGGATCGAGAGTAAGCTGCGCAGCCCGCGCTGGCGTCATCTTGACGAACAGGTCGAAATCCACGGCTGGAAGATGGTCGCCTTCACCCGGTTGATCCCCCTGTTCCCCTTCAACCTGCTCAATTATGCCTTCGGCCTGACACGCATCAAGTTCAGTCACTACGCCCTGGCAACCCTGATTTTCATGCTTCCCGGCACCATTGCCTTTATCACCTTCTCCAGTTCGCTGCTCGACCTGCTGCGCGGCAAGGTCTCGCCGACCTTCCTGACCGGACTGGCGCTGATGATTCTCGTCTCCCTGCTCCCCCTCATCTATCGCAAACGTAAAGTCCGGCGCGAACGGCAGAGCCAGGTCGAGCGTCTGGCACAGCTGGAAAATACACAGCATTCCACCGCTGCCGACAGGGCTGAATAACCAACGCTTCCGTTTCGTTCAAACCCCGTTTTCAGCCTTTTTCCTCAGACCTGTTCAGCACCATAAGCGCCTCCGTCTCGGCCACGTCCACATTTCCACCCTAATCGCGAGAAAATAATAGAACGGCGGTTGACAGTAGAATAAATCGTGCTTCAATTGAAATGGTGCCTACATGAATCGGAGGTAAAGAAATGGGTGATTTCAGTGATCTGCTGGAGAGCCATGGCGTAACCAGGCGGGAATTTCTCAAGTACTGTTCGGCGCTGGGCGCAGCCCTGGCGCTCCCTTTGTCAATGACAGCGAAGATCGCCGAAGCGATCGAAAGCGATACCCGGCCACCAGTCATCTGGCTTGAGTTCCAGGACTGCGCCGGCGATTCCGAATCGCTGCTGCGTGCCAACCGGCCGACCGTCGGCGATCTGGTCCTCGACCATATCTCCCTCGACTATCATGAGACGATCATGGCCGCCGCCGGTCACCAGGCCGAAGCCAGCCAGCAGGCCACGGTCGAAAAGTACAAGGGGAAATATATCTGCATCGTCGAAGGCTCGATCCCCACCGAAGCGGGTGGTGTCTACTGCACCATCGGCGGGCGCACGGCCGTCGACATCCTCAAGCAGGTCGGCGGCAACGCGGCGCTGATCATCGCCGTCGGCAACTGCGCCGCCTACGGCGGCCTGCCGGCTGCCCACCCGAATCCTACCGGAGCCAAAGGGGTGAGTGAAATCCTGCCGGGCAAAACGATCATCAACCTCCCCGGCTGCCCGATGAACGTCGACAACCTGACCGCGACCGTCGTCCATTACCTGACCTTCGGCGCGGCCCCGGCCTGCGACCGCCATCTGCGCCCGCTGTTCGCCTACGGCAAGCGGATTCACGACAACTGCGAACGTCGCGCCCACTTCGACGCCGGCCAGTATGTTGAGAACTGGGGAGACTACGGTCATCGCCAGGGGTGGTGTCTTTACAAGATGGGCTGCAAGGGACCGGAGACCTTCCACAACTGCCCGACCCTGCGCTGGAACGAAGGACTCAGTTGGCCGGTCATGGCCGGTCACGGCTGCGTCGGCTGCAGCGAGCCGCTGTTTTTCGATGCCATGATGCCGATGTACCGGCGCCTGCCGAACGTCCCCGGCTTCGGTGTTGAAGCTTCGGCGGTGAAAATCGGCACCGCCATCGTCGGCGCCTCGGCCGCCATCTTCGCCGCTCACGGAGCCGTCACCACAGCCCGCAACTGGAAGAAGATCGGCAAGGCCAAGGCGGAAGCCCGCGAGGAAATTTCCCATCTCAATTCCGACTCTGATTCCGAAGAGTCTTAAGGAGGGCAGACCGTTATGGCTCAGAAAATCGTTGTTGACCCGATTACCCGTATCGAAGGCCATCTGCGTATAGAAGCCCAGATCGAAAACGGCAAGATCGTCGATGCATGGTCCAGTTCGACCATGTTCCGCGGTGTCGAGCGCATCCTCCAGAACCGCGACCCGCGCGACGCCTGGTATTACACCCAGCGTTTCTGCGGCGTCTGCACCACGGTCCATTCCATCGCTTCGATCCGCGCGGTGGAAAACGCCCTCGGGATCAAGATCCCCTTCAACGCCGAAATGATCCGCAACATCATCATGGGGATCCAGAACGTCCAGGACCATGTGATCCATTTCTATCATCTGCACGCCCTCGACTGGGTCGACGTCGTCTCGGCCCTGAACGCCGATCCGGCGAAAACCGCGGCCCTGCAGCAGAGCATCTCCGACTGGAAGTTCTCGAGCGCGGATTACTTCGCCGGGATCCAGAAGCGTGTCGCCGCCTTCGTCGGCACCGGCAAGCTCGGCCCCTTTACCAACGGTTACTGGGGGCACCCGGCAATGAAGCTGCCGCCGGAAGCCAACCTGATGGCCGTCGCCCACTATCTGGAGGCGCTTCAACTCCAGAAGGAAATCATCAAAATCCACGCGATTCTCGGCTCCAAGAATCCCCATCCGCAGACCTTCCTGGTCGGCGGCATGGCCATTCCGATCGACCCGAACAGCCAGAACGCCCTCAACGCCGACAAGATCGCCCAGATCAAAGGCTATATCGCCATGGCGAAGGAGTTCGTCGAGCAGGTCTATATTCCGGACATTCTCGCCGTCGCACCCTTCTATCTCGACTGGGCCGGAATTGGTTGCGGGCACAAGAACTACCTCTCCTACGGTGAGTTCCCCGACGACAACCGCGGCTACCCCGAGGGCTTCTGGCTACCGGCCGGCGTCATCGTCAACGGCGACCTGAGCAAGGTCATGCCGGTCGATCACAAGAAGGTCACCGAGTACGTCACCCACTCCTGGTACGAGTACAGCGGCGGTGACGGGGTCGGCAAACACCCCTGGGAAGGGGAGACCAACTGGAAATACACCGGACCACAGCCCCCCTACGAATTCCTCGACACCGACAACAAGTATTCCTGGGTCAAGTCGCCGCGTTACGACGACAAGCCGATGGAGGTCGGCCCCCTCTCGCGCATGCTGGTCGCCTACGCTTCCGGCCATAAAGAGGTCAAGCAGACCGTCGATTTCGTTCTCAGTCAGCTCGGCGCCGGTCCGGCAGTGCTCTTCTCGACCCTCGGCCGCACTGCAGCGCGCGCCGTCGAAACCCTGATCACCATCAACAAGATGGGGCAGTGGCTCGACAAACTGGTCGCCAACATCAAGACCGGCGACTACAGCATCCACAACGGCAAGCTGTGGGAACCGGAGACCTGGCCGGCCCAGGCCAACGGTTACGGCTTCCACGAGGCACCGCGCGGTGCACTGGGACACTGGATCGTCATCGAGAACAAGAACATCAAGAACTACCAGGCCGTGGTTCCGACCACCTGGAACGCCGGGCCGCGTGATCCAAGCGGAACCCGCGGCCAGTACGAAGAGGCCCTCATCGGCACTCCGATCGCCGACCCGGAACGACCGCTGGAGATCCTGCGCACCATGCACTCTTTCGACCCCTGTCTGGCCTGTGCGGTGCATCTCTACGACGAAAAAGGGGCGCTGAGATCGAAAGCCAAGATTCTCTAGTTCTATAGCGAGGCGTTATGGCAGAGACATTGAACTCATCCGAAACCGGCGGCGGGCGGAAATTTGAATGCGCCGCCCGGCGGTTCCTCTACATCTGGGAAGGGCCGATCAGGATCATCCACTGGGTGAATTTCTTCTGCATCATCATCCTGTCGTTCACCGGGTGGTATATTCACGATCCCTTCATCACCTCGACGCAGCACCCCTACATCATGGGGAACATGCGCTACGTCCACTACCTCACGGGGGTTGTTTTCGCGGTCAGCTTCCTCGCCCGCAGCTACTGGTTGCTGAACGGTGAATATTACGCCAGCTGGCGGATGTTCCCCAATCCCTTTGACAAGAAGGATCGTCACACCTTCTGGACCTTCATCCGCTACTACACCTTCCTCAGCAAGGACGCACCGCACATCCTCGGCCACAACCCGGTCGCGGTGGTCGCCTATATCGGGCTCTACGCCCTGTTCGCCTTCCAGATTCTCAGCGGCTTCGCTCTCTGGAGTCAGGCCGACCCAGGCGGCAGCCTCTACGCCGCCACCGGCTGGCTGTTCGCCATTATCGGCAACCAGTGGGTGCGCTGGTTCCACCTGCTGGTCATGTTCCTGATCGGCGGCTTCTTCATCAACCACCTCTACAGCGTGGTCCTGTTCGATTTCAAATCGAAGTCGGGCGAAGTCAGTTCGATCTTCTCCGGCTGGAAACCGGACCGGCGGGATTGAATTGAGGAAGGAATCTATGCAACAAGACAGGGGCGTATGATTTATGCGCCCCTGAGTTTTGACTGGTACTGTGAATTGTATTTTTGAAAACTAGAAAAACCTTGCCTCGCGCAGAGGCGCTGTGGCGCAGAGTAAGGAACAAAACCTTTGCCCTGATTTAAGACCAGATGTAGGGGCGTGATTCATCACGCCCGGGTTCAATACATTGTTCACGCAGACATGATGGGCGCGATAAATCACGCCCCTACAGTAAACACCTCAGGATATATCCAATGCCCAACTTCCTCGTCCTCGGCCTCGGCAACCTTCTCATGAACGACGACGCCGCCGGTCTGCATGCGGTCTATGCCCTGCGCGAACGCTTCCCCGAGCAGGCGAACCTGCAGATCGTCGACGGCGGGACCCTCGGGCTCGATCTGCTCGGTTACATCGATTGGGCCGACCGGTTGCTGATTCTCGACGCCATCGATATCGACGCCCCGCCCGGAACCGTCGCCCTGATCGAAGGGGATGACATCGATCCCGTCCTTGAACGCAAGGTTTCCCCCCACCAGGTCGGACTCAAAGACCTGCTCGCGGCCGCGGAGCTGATCGGCGACCGCCCCGCCGAAATCACTCTGCTCGGCATCCAGGCCGGAGACATCAACATGGCGATGGAACTGACACCACAGGTGAGCCAGGGGATGGAGAAACTCGTCGCCGAAGCGGCACAGCGGGTTGCGGCATTCCTGGAGAGCGACGGCTAAACCTTTTCGCGGCGGGACGGACAAATTGTGTTAGGATTTGCACCTGAATTCGGAATGGTGCTCCGGTGATTTTGTTTGTTCTCGGAATCGGAGTCGGGATCGGAATCGGGTTTTCCTGGAAGGAGTCTCGATACCGATCCCGACAGCGATCCCGATTGTTGTTTTGGGTTGCGGCTATTGAGCCCGCCTTAGGTATTTATCCGCCGCTACAATATCCACGCTAGATCGAGGACGAAATGGACAAGGACAACAGCAAAGCCGTTGAAGACATGCGCAGCCTGCTGCACAAGAATGACGAGGTCGCCGCTCAGACCCGCAAGTGGCTCGACAGCCGGCAGATCTTCGGTATCAACCTGATGGGATCGCCGGGGAGCGGCAAAACCACTCTGCTCGAATCACTGATCGATTGTTACCAGGGGGACCTCGCGGAACTGGCCGTGCTTGAAGGGGACCTGGAAACCAACCGCGACGCCGACCGCATCGCAGGCAAGGGGGTCCAGGCCGAGCAGATCTGCACCGGCAGCGTCTGTCATCTCTCCGCGTCCATGGTCGCCGAAGCGCTGGAGAAGCTGAGTCTGCCGGGCGTCAACACGCTCTTCATCGAGAATGTCGGCAACCTCGTCTGCCCGAGCAAGTTCGCCCTCGGCACCCACCTGAACATCGTCGCCGTTTCGGTTCCCGAGGGGGATGACAAGCCGATCAAGTACCCGGTCATGATCCGCACCGCGGACATTGTCGTCATCACCAAGACCGACCTGCTCCCCTACTTCAATTTCAACCTCGAACGCTGCCGCCGGGAGATCCAGGAGATCAATCCGCAGGCGATCATTCTGGAGACAGCAGCGACGAACGCAACCGGAATTGAGGAACTCTGGCGCTGTATCGGAGAGAGATCATGCTGAGACGAAAATATCTCCCCCTGCTGCTGGCGTTGATTCTGGGATGGTGCGGGACGACCTGGGCGAAGACAACATTCACCTCGCTGGCCAATCCCAACGTCTACCCGATTTTCATCATCCTCGATCAGCACTATCTCGATGGTGACTTCATTCCGGCCCGCGGCGGGGTCGCCAGCCTGATGGCGCTGCTGAAGTCGGGGGATGCGGACGTCACCGTTCTCAACCATGAACCGGCGGTCAACATGGCGCAACAGCAAGGGTGGCAACTGCTGGAGCCGACGATCGTCCGGGCCGTCCACCTGCTCAGCTATCCACCGGTCAGCTCGAAAGCCGATATCGAAAAACTGAAGATCGTTTCAGCCTTTCCCGGCGGAACCCCGGACAAGCTGTTCCGGGCCGGTCATTTCGCCAACGAGCCCAAATTCACCGACCTATTTCTCGCCATCCAACTGTTCCTGAACCGTGAATTCGACGCCCTGCTGCTTCCCGAACCGCACATCAGCAAGGTTGCCGATCTGCTCCAGGCACGCGGCGACAACTTCCACATCAGCGACATCCAGCTGCTCACCCTCAGCAGCGAGGCCACCCCGCTCAACGCCGGAGTGGCCCGCCCCGATGTCGATCGCGCCACCGTAGAGCAGGCCTTCGCCGCCGCCTGCACCTTTATCAAACGCAACCCGGAACAGGCCGCAGCGATTATCGCCAAAGGCTACGACAGCTATTTCAGGATGCCGCTCCCCGAGGCGGCGGTGCTTGAAGCGCTGCAATCAGGGCGGCTGATGTTCGCCACGGAGGTTGGCCATTAACAGCAAGCTGACCGCCGCACTGTTGCTGCTCGGCGCCTGGGGGTTGTTTGCACTGATCGTTCCCGGTACGTTCATCCCCGGGCCACTGGCGACCCTGAAAGCGGCCCTGACCCTGCTGACCTCGAAGGCCCTGCTCGATATCCTCGTCACCATCGGCCGCACCCTGACCGCGTTTTTCATCAGCCTGATGCTCGCCATCATGATCGCCCTCGCCGGTCAGTACAACACTGCGGTCAGGGGGGTGATCCGCGAGCTGATGTCCTTCATCATCCGTATTCCGGCCATCGCCGCGGTGACCTTTTTCGTGCTGCTGTTCGGCACCGGCCAGCTGACCATCTACGTCTCCGTCGTCACCATGGTCATCCCGGTCACGGTGCTGAGCATTTCCGGCCTCTACGAGACGATCAACCCCGGCCTTACCACCGTCAATCGAGTCTACCGCGTCCCCTTTCTGCGCCAGGCGCTCTATCTCTACCTGCCGACCCTGTTCGGCGCCTTCGAGGCAACCTTCATCCTCAGCTACTCGCTGACCTTCAAGGCCCTGATCATGGCCGAGTTCCTCGGTGGCCTGAGCGGCCTCGGCTACGGCCTGATGATCCAGCGCGAATCCCTCGACCTGGAGAAGCTGACCGCCTATATCCTGATCATCGCCTTGGTCGGCTTTGTCTGCCAGAAGCTGCTGCAGGGCGGCCTGCGCCTGTGGACGAAACGTTATGCTGCAATTTGACCAAGTCAGCTTCAGTTACCCTGACGGCCCGGTTCTCGACCGCGTCCATTTCCGCGTTGAGCGCGGCGCCTACGAAGGGATCATCGGCCCGAGCGGCTGCGGCAAATCGACCCTGATGCGCCTGATCAGCGGCCTGCTGCAGACCGCCGACGGCACCATCGAACGCGGCTTCGAGCGTCTCGGCCTGGTCTGCCAGGAGGACACTCTGATCGACGAGATCAGCATCCTGCGTAACATCACCTACGTCTGTAACGACCCACAGACGGCGCGCCGCTGCCTGCAACTGGTGGGGCTTGGAGAACTGCCGGAGAAGACCCGCGCAGCGACCTTGAGCAAGGGGATGAAGAAGCGGGTCGAGATCGCCCGTGCCCTGAGTATCAACCCCGATTTTCTCGTCATGGACGAACCCTTCAGCGGCCTCGACCATGTCGGCAAGTTTGCCCTGATCGCCCAGCTCAAGCATTTCCTCGCCGCCATCGACACCACCTTCCTTTACGTCACCCATGACATCAGTGAAGCACTGCTGGTCTGCGACCACCTGACCGTACTCTCGGCCCGCCCGGCGCGGGTGTTGCGACGCTTTGAGAATGTTCAGCAGGCGGACCGGCAGCAGCTCAAGCAGGCGATTATTCAACTCCTGGGGCATGCGTCATGTGTTTGAAGGTTTTCACAAAATATATCCGGGCAGCCAGCGGCCGTCCGCGCTATCGGGAGAGTCGCCATGCATGAATTTTCCGTCGTCTCCGCCCTGCTCGATCTGGTTACGGAGGATGCGCGCAAGCACAAGGCCACAGGGGTCACGACGATCACCGTGAAGGTCGGGGTCATGTCCGGCATCGAGCCCGAACTGTTCGAAGAGGCTTTCCATGTCTGCAAACGCGGCACCGTCGCAGAAACGGCCGCGCTGGAACTGATCCGCCAGCCGATTGAGATCAGCTGCCCGTGTGGTTACCAGGGGGGGATTGAAGGATTCAGCTTCCGCTGCCCCAAATGCGGTGAAACCACCATCCGCGTCAGCGACGGCGAAGACATGATCCTCCAGCGCCTGGAGCTGGAATTGCCGGATTGAGGGATTATAACCGGTGTGCCGGGTTTAATTGGCCAGGTTGGTGGTTCGACCGTAGGGGCACGGCGCGCCGTGCCCCTACACCGTTTGTAAATTTGTGGTTCCGCTGTTTTCCGCTAAGATTTAACTAGTCCTTGGCGGCTGAACGGGAGGACCCATGGATATTTTCAGCGATTGGATCAGCAGGCTGATCACCTCGGAAAACCAGACCCTCGACCTGCTCCTGCTCCTTGTCATCGTCTGGACCACCGGCGTTATCTGCCGGGCGATCAAACAGCCACCAGTACTCGGCGAGCTGACCGCCGGGATCATCTTCGGCCCCGCCCTGCTCGGCATCATCCACCCCAACGAAATGCTCGACACCCTCGCTGAACTCGGTGCCTTCTTCCTGATGTTCTACGCCGGGCTCGAAACCAACCCGACCGAGTTAAAAAAACAGCGGGTGCCATCCACCAACGTCGGCGTCCTCGGCTTCGTCACCCCCTTCGCCCTGACTTACTTCGTCTGTCACCTCTTTGCCATGGACGTCAGCTCATCCCTCTTCATCTCCATGGGGATGTCGATCACCGCCATCGCCGTCAATGCCCGCGTCCTCCACGACATGGACCTGACCCACAAGCGCATCACCCCGGTGATCATCGGCGCCTCGATCATCGACGATGTCATGTCGCTGGCCTTCTTCACCGCGATCATCGAAGTCACCACCAACGCCCACCCATTCAACCCGGCGCTGATTGTCATCCTTATCGGCAAGGTCATCCTCTTCTTCGCCGTGACCATCGCCGTCGGAATCTGGATTTTCCCCTATCTCGGCAAATACTTCTCAGCCCGTGAGGCCAAAGGCTTCACCTTCGCCCTGATCATGGCCTTCCTCTTCGGCTTCCTCGCCGAAATCGCCGGGCTGCACATCATCATCGGCGCCTACCTGGCCGGGCTGTTCGTCCGTGAGGGGGTCGTCAACGAGGCCCTGCTGCTCAAAATCAGCGACCGTTTCGTCTCGATAACCTACGGCTTCATCGGGCCGATCTTCTTTGTCAGCCTCTCCTTCCACGTGACTTTTGACATCTTCCGCACCCACCTCTGGTTCGTCCTGGTCCTGCTCTTCACCGCGATTATCGGCAAATTCTTCGGCGCCGGAGCTGGTGCCTTGATGAGTCGGATGAACCGCCAGGAAGCGGTCGTCGTCGGCCTGTCGATGAACGGCCGCGGCGCCGTCGAACTGGTCATCGCCTCCATCGGCCTGCAGTTGGGCGTCATCGACGATGTCGTCTTCTCGATGCTCGTCGTCGTCGCCTTCGTCACGACCATGATCCCACCGCTGTCATTGGGCTGGTACCTGAAGAAGAACGAGGGGGCGCTGGTGTAAGTGCGATCCCGAGCGGGCGTCACTCTGAACAAGTCAGTTGTCAGCGGATAAACATTCAGGTAGTTATATTCATGATCCAGATTCAGCCCCTTTCGGAGAACACCTAGCCGATGCTGCAGTCTTTCTTGACATACTGGCCGGTCATCGCCTTGCTGTTTATTCACCTGGCGATCGTCAGCGTGCTGATTCCGAAGATAGTTCTCCAACGGCGGGAGTCGGGGGCAACCCTGGCCTGGATCCTGGCGATTATCTTTTTCCCCTTCTTCGGCATGCTGGCGTTCTGGTTGCTCGGGACGACGAGGATTCGCATCCTGCGCCGCAAACGGCGGCGCGCAGAGCAGTACCTGGTTCCTTCCCTGGCACGCTTTCGCGGCAGCCAGCAGCTCTCCGAAAATGCCGCCCGGGTCGCCAACTCACTCTATAAGCTGGCGGCAAAGCTCGATGATTGTGGTCCTCAACCGGGTTGCACCGTATCCCTGTACCGCGAGGGGAGCACCGCGTTTGATGCCCTGGAGCAGGCCATCGATGAAGCACAGAATCATATTCATCTGGTCTATTACGTCTGGGAGGCCGATGCCACCGGGCGACGCATTCGTGACGCGCTTGAACGCGCGGCACAACGTGGTGTTGCGATCCGCCTCCTGCTTGATGATCTCGGTTCCTATGCCACCAAAACCAGCTTTTTTTCTCCACTGATCACAGCGGGAGGGCGCGTTGAACGCTTCCTGCCGCTCAACCCATTCAGCCGCCAGGTTTCGGTTAACAATCGTAATCACCGCAAGCTTGTTGTCATCGACGGCAGCACCGGCTTCACCGGCAGCATGAACATCGGTGATCTCTATGCCGGCCTGAAAGACTCGTGGAGCGATCTGCACCTGCGTGTCAGCGGACTGGTCGTCTACGAACTGCAAACTGTCTTTTGCGAAGACTGGTATCACACGACCCGCGAGGATCTGGCGACCGAGCGTTATTTTCCCAAGATCAATTGCCACGGCAATGTCTGCGCCCATTTCCTTGCCAGCGGCCCCTTTGATGAACGCTGGCGCGCCATCCACACCTTGCTGTTCGTGGCAATCAATACGGCCCAGGAAAGGGTCTGGATTGAAACACCCTATTTCGTTCCCGACGCGCCGATCTCAATGGCCCTGCAAACCGCCGCCATGCGCGGGGTCGATGTCCGCCTGCTCCTTCCCAGTCACTCCGATCATCACCTGGTCCTGGCAGCGGGGCGCTCTTTTTACGATGACCTGCTCGCATCGGGCGTACGCATTTTCGAAATGCAGCAAACCATCCCCCACGCCAAAACCGCTGTCATCGACGGTGTTTTTGCAACCGCCGGCTCGGCCAACATGGACCAGCGCAGTTTTCGCCTGAATTTTGAAGGCAACCTGTTCTTCTACGGCAAGGAAGTCGCCGAACAACTGGAGCAGGACTTTTCCGCGGCCTGTGACGAAGCAACAGAGGTCGCACTGGACAGTCGCCGCAAGTTAACGAGCCGACAACGATTACAGGAAGGGTTCGCAAGAATTTTATCGCCGCTGCTCTAAAGCGTTGTTCAGTTTCACAATCAAAAAACCTCTCACCACCTCTTCAACCCTTGTAATTCATGAATTCCATTGTACTATAAGAATATTCATATTTTTTGATGAAGAGTCGTCGCTAGTCTATTTTCGATTACATACGCTACTGATATCCATCCGGGTGACATCATGAAACGTCTTCACCCAATCATTGTTGCCACCCTGGTGGCGCTTCTCCTGATCGGCGCATTTCAGTTGCCCGACCTGCATCATTACTTTACTCTCGACAATTTCAGGTCCCGTCATACCTATTACAGTGCACTTTACAGCAGTTATCCGCTTCTAACCCTGACGCTCTACTTCCTCCTCTACATGCTCCTGACCGCGCTTTCGATTCCCGGACTGTCGGTCCTGATCCTCATCGGAGCTTCGCTGTTCGACTTTTCTACGACCCTGCTGGTCACCTCCTTTGCCGACGTTTTCGGTTCCGTGCTCGCATTCTTCAGCTCCCGCTATCTCGTCGGCCACCGGCTACAGAGCCGCTATCCTTCCCGGTTGCGTGCCGTCAACCAGGGACTTGAACGCGATGGCGCCTATTACCTGTTGACGCTGCGCCTGATACCCATTTTCCCCTGCTTCCTTATCAACCTGCTCATGGGAATCACGAGCATCAAGACACGAACCTTTTACTGGGCAACCCAGATCGGAAAACTGCCTCACAATATCATTTACGTGAACGCCGGAAACCATCTGGGCAACAGCCATTCCTTCACCGGACTGCTCTCACCCGAAATACTGATCTCTTTCGGTTTGATCGGGATTTTCCCGTTAGTGGTCAGAAGGATTCTGAAACTGCACCAGCTGCGTAAACAACCGCAGTTGGTCAAAGCGGTGGTGCCAGACTAGCTTTCACCATGCATGGTATGAGCATTCGAATCGCATCTGTTAAATGAAATTTTTCAGAATAGTGCGGAGGGGTACCCCCCCCCTCTGCACGAAAAGAGGGGGGGGGTGTTGTTTTTCTAAACGGCAGGTGATTGTGCGAACCAGAGACTATGACCGTATAGCCTCTGATTAAAGAATCTCGACCAGTTCAAACTCGTAGGTCAGGTCCTCACCCGCGAGCGGATGGTTGGTGTCGAGGGTGATCTGCTCATCGCTTACTTCGACGATGGTGGCGACAAAAACTTCGCCGTTGTCACCGGTCACTTCGAGTTCCAGACCGACTTCCGGGTTGATCTCGTCATCCGGGAACTCGCCGCGCGGAACGCTGAAGACATTCTCCGGATCATACTCGCCGAAGGCATCCGCTGCCGGGATCACGATGGTCTTCTTCTCTCCCGGCGCCATGCCGATCAGGGCGTCTTCGATGGAGGGGAAGAACTCCCCTTCGCCAAGGGTCAGCTCGTAAGGGCCGGGATCCTGACAGCAGCTGCCGTCGTCGCAGGTGTGATCGCCGCTTTCGCAATCGCAGGATTCCTCCGGATCGGGATAGGTGCTGTCGATCACGGTGCCGTCGTCCAGAGTGCCGTTGAAATTGATGGCGACCGTGTCGCCCTGTTTTACCTGTGCCATATATTTTTCCTTGTTTTTAAAACGGTTAGGGGTTTTGAGACGGGGTGTTCTAGCATATCGGCCGAAGCAGGGAAAGAGTTTTTACAATGAGATGATGAATGCAGAAGGAAAGCTAACAATATGAACATCCGAACAAAGAGTCGCCCCCCGCCTAAATGAGTATGACCTGCTCCGATTTTCCATCTTCACCACGCCATTTTTTCTTTTCAGAGCGCAAAATGTCAAC
>PKUG01000035.1 GCA_002869665.1 Desulfuromonas sp.
GAAAATGGTGTCGTTGAAGACAATTAGCAGATCATCCCCCGGGTTGACCGAAGGAGCGGCCAGGGCGACGGCATGAGCCGGGCCGAGACGCTCTTCCTGGACATAATAGCTGCAGTTGAGATCGGGAAACTTGCGGGTCATGAAATCAGCGACCTGGCTGCCGTTCTCATCGGTGATGAAAATATATTCGTCGACCGGGAGGGATTCCAGGCGCTCGATGATATGTTCCAGCACCGTCTTTCCGGCAACGTTCACCAGCGATTTCGCCTTGGTATGGGTATGGGGGCGTAAGCGTGTGCCTTTTCCGGCAACGGGAAGGACAATTTTCATCTTCTCTCCATTTCATTTTTGGGTGAAAGCAGGGGTGAAATGTTTTCAACCGTTCTTGTTTCGACCCATCCGCGCCCGCAGGGGCGCGGTTAACGGTGTCACCCTATTCGTCGACGATCTCACCGATCAGGTCGTATTCTGATGAATCGGTGATCTTCAGCTGCACATAATCGCCGATGTTCGCCTCGCCTGCGGTAATCAGGAAGTGACCGTCGATGTCCGGGGCATGGCGTTCGCCGCGCCCTTTGAGCAACAGGTCGGTCTCTTCGCTGTAGCCTTCGACGAGAACCTTTTCCGTCCGTCCGAGCAACGCCCGGTTTTTGCTGAAGGAGACCCGCGCTTGGGCCTTCATCAACCGGTTGAGGCGGCTGGTCTTGGTCCGTGCCGGTACCTGATTGTCGAACTTGGCCGCCGGAGTCCCCTCTTCGCGTGAATAGCGGAAGGTGCCGACGCGGTCGAAATGCCCCTCTTCGACAAAGGCCAGCAGCTTGTTGTACTGTTCGCGTGTTTCACCGGGGAAACCGACGATAAACGAGGTGCGCAGGGTGATTCCGGGAACACCATCGCGCAACCGCTTGACCAACGCCCGAACACCCTCTTCGCCGAGCCGGCGGTTCATCTGCTTGAGAATCTCGTCATCAATGTGCTGCAACGGCAGATCGAGATAGTTGCAGATCTTCTCCTCGCTGGCGATCAGCTCGATCAGTTCATCGCTGACACCGTCGGGATAGGCATAGAGCAGACGGATCCAGACGATCCCCTCGACCTTGACCAGTTCGCGCAGCAGTTTTTCCAGGGTCGCGCCATCTTCGCGGTCCTGGCCGTAAGCGGTGATATCCTGGGCAATCAGGTTGATCTCGGTCACTCCCTGGGTCACCAGGTTGCGGGCCTCGGCGACCACCGAATCGATGCTGCGCGAACGCAGCTTGCCACGCAGCTGGGGAATAACGCAGTAGGAGCAACGATTCGAACAGCCCTCGGCAATTTTCACGTAGCTGGTATAGGTCGGCGAGGAGTTGACCCGTCCGGTCTCGTGATCATAGAGGTAATCGGGGCGCCCGACCTCGAGGGTCGGCGAGCCGGTCTGCAGCCGCTCTTCATCAGCTCGACAATCCGCGCTCCCTCGGAGGTGCCGAGGAAGAGATCGACCTCCGGCAGCTGCGGCGGCAGCAGCTTTTTGTAACGCTGCGGCAGGCAACCGGTCACGACCAGCAGCTTGCAGCTCCCCTGCTCCTTGTAATCAGCGACCTCAAGAATCGTGTCGACCGATTCCTCTTTGGCGTCGTTGATGAAGGAGCAGGTATTGACGATGATAATATCGGCCTGGCTCTCGTCGGTGATGATCTCGTAGCGCTCCGGCGGGAGCTGACCGAGCATGACCTCGGAATCGACCAGGTTCTTGGGGCAGCCGAGGCTGATCAGACTGACTTTCAGTTTATCCACACAAATGTCCTGAACTGAATATTGGAAACAACGGGTTTTGACAGCAGTCGAACGAATGCCGAATGTACCTCAGATACAAGGCGTGGCGGGCAGGCCCACCGCAGGCGTAGCGCAAGCTACGTCGAGGATGGGAGTGGCCGACGCAACGCCGGAGCTGTGGTACAGGCGGCGTTCGCTCCCACTAGGAGCGCATGTTTTCGAACTGTAATTCGATCCCTAAGTCCTTCCCCTTGAGGAACTGGATGACCTCCTGCAGGTCGTCGATTTTCTTGCCGTTGACCCGCACCTGATCCTCCATGATCTGGGCCTGGACCTTGAGCTTGGTCTCTTTGATCAACTTGACGATCTCTTTCCCCTTCTCCTTGCTGATCCCCTGGACGATTGCCGCACGGACCCGGACAGCACCGCCGGAGGCCGACTCTTCCTTGCCGTAATCAAAACACTTGGGCGAAACCCCGCGCCGGACCAGTTTACCGATCAGGATATCCTTGATTGCCTGGAGTTTGTAATCATCCGCCGCCAGGATTCTCAGGCTGTCCTTTTCCAGTTCGACTTCATTGGTCGTCCCTTTGAAATCGTAGCGCTGGTCGATCTCCTTGATCGCCTGGTTGACGGCGTTGTCCACTTCCTGCAGGTCAACTTTTGAAACAATGTCGAAACTTGGCATAACTCTTATCTCCCGATTTTATCTGAATGGTTTGGCAACGCATGAACCGGATATGATTCGTAAACGCCGAAGCCCTCCTAGAATGCCAGCTGATCCGGGGTGATCAGCTCGACGTCCGCCGGGCGGTTAAAGGTAAACAGCGCGGCATCGAGGTTTCGATTGATTTCAATATCCTCAAAGAGAATGGCCGTCCGGTTCCCCTGGGCATCGGTGACCCGGGTGCCGAGGATCGGAAACTGCTGTCCGGCGCTCCCGCGGGCAAGCCAGTCAGCGACCGCAGCCTGGCTGACAGCAACCTCCATCTCGTGAAACAGTTGCGATTCCCGATGCGGACGCAGCAACAGATGGTAATTGCCATCCTTGTCGATCGCCTCGCTTGCCCAGAGAATGTCGAAATCGCGGGACAGGTCCCCCAGCCCGCTCAGAAAGGTCACCGGATTTTCCCCCTGGGCCTCATCGATCCGGCTGATATCGCTTTCGACAACCTGCTTGTTTTCCGGCAGATAGACCCACATGGTTTTACCGTCGGAGATTATCTCCTGGACATCCGGCTGGCGATAATCCCAACGAAACTGGGCCGTCGGTGATTCGGCAGCCGCGTGTGCAACAAAACGGAAGCGCACTGAACCGGCACCGCGCTGAATCCGGCGGATTGATGAGATAAACGATTCCTGAGCGAATTCGGCACTGAAATCGGTGATCCGTTGCTGAGCAGGTGTCTCTTTTTTAAAGGGTGCTTCAAGGGCCTGCACCACATCCGAAAGCGCAACCTCTCCGGCCATGGCCAATACCGGCACCAAGAGCAGAACCAGGCTGACGAGCAGCTTTTTCAACATTGATAAATCTCCTTGTCTTAAACAGGAAATATTAACAGATTTCGGTCGGTGGGGATAGTTCGCGATCTCGCGCTCAGCTGCCGGCAAAATGATCGAAGCCGTGCTTACTGCAGGTGTAGGCCGTCCCGTCGGCTTGCACGATGCGCAGACCGGGCTCGGCACAGATGCGTCCGATCCGGGTGATCGGAACGGGAAACTCGACGTTGCGCTGCTCCAGCCCGGAATCGGCGGCGGTGAACAGCAGTTCGTAATCCTCGCCTCCAGCCAGCGCCAGGTCGTACAACGCCCGGTCTGCCGCGAGTTCTCGGGCGAATGCAGCTGACAGCGGCAGGCGTTCGAGCGCAATCTCTGCTCCGACTGCCGAGGACTGCAGAATATGGCCAAGATCGGAGATCAGACCGTCGGAGACATCGAGCATGGCCGTGGCAAGCCCTTCCGCGACAAGCCATTGTCCCAGCTCCAGACGCGGTTCCGGGGTGTGAAAGCGGGCCGCAAGATCTGCACTCGGCTCTTTTCCGGCGAGCAGATGCTTCAAACCCAGAGCGCTGTCTCCCAGAGTCCCGGAAACATAGATGCTGTCGCCGACCCTGGCGCCGTCCCGCCGCAGGGCGCAGCCACAAGGAATACTCCCCTCGACGGTGACGGAGAGCATCAGTGGCCCCGGCGAGCCGCAGGTATCGCCACCGACGAGGACGGCTCCGGCGAGACGGGTCTGATAGATGAATCCGGAGAGGAGCTCTTTGACCTGGCTGTCATCCAGAGTGGTCGGGCGCCCGATGCCGAGGTAAAGTGACAACGGCTGTCCACCCATAGCGGCGATATCACTGAGATTAACCGCGGCGGCCTTGCGCCCGAGATCGTAAAGGCTGGTCCACTGACGCTTGAAGTGGACATCCTCAATCAGCAGGTCGGTCGTTGTCAGCAGCTCCTGATCAGGAGCCAGCCGTTGAATACAGCAGTCATCACCGATCCCCAGGGTCAGGTGTGTGCCCGTTCCGGCCTGCTCCCTGATCCACTCGATCAGCTCAAATTCCCCCAAACGTCTGTTCTGCTGCTCGGTCATATGTGTCACTCCAGCTTTTTTGCCTATTAACCCTGTATCGTTCCGCAGCTGTCAAGTCAGTCGTCACTCAGGTAACAAAAAAAGCGGCCGGAGAAACCCGGCCGCTCTGTGTATCGTATCTTCAGTCGTCCCGTTTTAAACCTGCGGACCGGCCTTGGTGAAGTCGAAATCATCGTTGTCGCTGATGTATTTCTTGAAGTTCTGAATGAACATGCCGGCCAGCTTGTTGGCCGTCGCGTCGAAGGCGTCCTTGTCGGCCCAGGCATTACGCGGGTTGAGCAGCTGCGAATCGACGCCCGGAAGTTCCTTCGGGATGTAGAGCTTGAAGAAGCGGGTCTGGTCAAATTCGGCGTTCTTGATGCTGCCGTCAAGGATGGCGTTGATACAGGAGCGGGTCGCCTTGATGCTCATCCGCTCACCGACGCCGTAACCACCGCCGGCCCAACCGGTGTTGACCAGGTAGGCGTTAACACCATATTTTTCCATCTTCTCACCGAGCAGCTTGGCGTAAGCAGTCGGGTGGAGCGGCAGGAAGGCTTCGCCGAAGCAGGCGGAGAAAGCGGCCTGCGGCTCGGTGATCCCGCGCTCAGTTCCGGCGACCTTGGCGGTGTAACCGGAGAGGAAGTAGTACATCGCCTGCTCCTTGGTGAGCTTCGATACCGGCGGCAGAACGCCGAAAGCATCACAGGTGAGGAAGATGATGTTCTGCGGATGACCGGCCTTGAGGGTCGGCTCATGATTGTCGATGTGTTCGATCGGATAGGAGACCCGGGTGTTCTCGGTCTTCGAACCGTCAGCATAATCGATATTGCCGTCATCGTCATAGACGACGTTCTCGAGCAGCGCATGACGCTTGATCGCGGCAAAGATCTCCGGCTCGCTGTCGGAGGACAGATTAATGCACTTGGCGTAACAGCCACCTTCGAAGTTAAAGATGCCGGCATCATCCCAGCCGTGCTCGTCGTCACCGATCAGCTTGCGGGCAGCGTCGGTCGACAGGGTGGTCTTACCGGTTCCGGAGAGACCGAAGAAGAGGCAGACATCGCCGTCCTTGCCGACGTTGGCGCTGCAGTGCATGGAGAGGATGTTCTCCAGCGGCAGCCAGTAGTTCATCATGGTGAAGATCCCCTTCTTCATCTCACCGCCGTACCAGGTGCCACCGATGATGGCGATATTCTTTTCGACGTTGAAGATGACGAAGACATCGGAATTCAGCCCATGCTCCTGCCACTTGGGGTTGGTCAGTCCGGCCGCGTTGTAAACGGTAAAGCCGGGCTGGAAACCGGGCAGATCAGCATCGTCGGGACGGATGAACATGTTCTTGACGAAGTGCGACTGCCAGGCGATCTCGGTGATGAAACGGACATTTCTGCGGGTATCCGGGTTGGAACCACAATAGCCGTCGGTGACATAAACGTCCTTGCCGGAGAGATAATCGATCACTTCGGCATAGAGTTCGTTGAAAATCTCTTCGGACACGGGCTGGTTGATGCTGCCCCAGGCGATGTTGTCCTGCGACGGGGACTGCTTGACGAAGAACTTGTCCTTCGGCGAACGGCCGGTGAATTTACCGGTATCGACCATCATGGTGCCGTTGGCGGAAACTTTTCCTTCTTCGTTCTGCATTTCATGATCGAACAGCTCATCGTAACCAAGGTTGCGATAAACCTGTCCGACTCTCTTCAGGCCCAGATTCTCAGCGCTCAAATCACTCATCTGCTTCTCCAGTTCATACGTGTTATCGGCATCTGTGACGATAACAGTTCAAAATAAGTAACTAACTGTTTATTCGGCAGAAACTCCATCTGCCTTAGAACGGCCGGACTATAGCCCAAAGATTATCGTCACGCAACCTTTGTATGGCATAATTTTGTCAATAACTTGTGTTCTCTTTCATGCCGGCGTTATTCCGGCATATGATAAAGTATATTCATCCATCATTCGCGGGAGGAGTGATTATGCGCGTCTTTGTTACCGGTGCCACCGGCTTTGTCGGTCGCCAGATTGTCCAGCAGCTTCTCGACAACCAGCATACAGTCCGCGCCCTCGTCAGAGGGCCTGATGCCTTTCCTCCACAACCCGATCTCGAAACCGTTGTCGGTGACGTTACCAGCGCTGAATCGTTGACCGATCTCCTCAGTGGTTGCGAGGCTGTTATCCACCTGGTCGGTATCATTCGCGAGTTCGGCGGCCGTGACATTACCTTCGAACGCCTGCATACCCTCGCGACCGGGAATATCGTCGCTGCCGCTCAGGCTCAGGGCGTTCAACGCTACATCCAGATGAGCGCCAACGGTACCCGGGCGAATGCCGTCAGCAGGTACCACCAGACCAAATGGGCTGCGGAAGAGATCGTCCGTGGTTCGCAGCTCGACTGGACCATTTTCCGCCCCTCACTCATCTACGGCCCCAATGACGAATTTGTCAACATGCTCGCCGGGCTGATCAGGCGCCTGCCTGTCGTTCCGGTTATGGGAGATGGCACTTACCGCCTGCAACCGGTACATGTACGTGATGTTGCCAGGAGTTTCGTCACTGCGCTCGCTATGCCACAGTCAGTCTCTCAGACCTACTCCTGCTGCGGTATCCAGGCATTCAGCTACGATCAGCTGCTCGACCAGATCGGTCAGGCACTCGGCCTGACCCGGGTCCGTAAAATTCATCAGCCGTTGGCGCTGATGAAACCGGTTGTTGGTCTGCTGCAATCCTGCCCGCTGTTCCCGATGACCAGCGATCAGCTGCAGATGCTGCTCGAAGGGAATATCTGCACCGACAATAATTGGGCTGAGACTTTTCAACTTGAACAGCCGGAATTTTCAGCCGGAATTGCAGAATACCTTTAGCAGCAAAAAAAAATCCTCCGACCAAGCGGAGGATCACTGCATTGTACTGAATACATACGGATTCGTTGAGCGCTATCGCTAAAAGGCATCGACATTCTGAAAGAGAACGGAGTCTTTCGCCGGTGCGCCCTGCGCATGGGCAAGACTTTCCAGCAGAACCTTGCCCCCGATTGCCGCTGTCTCCTTGACCAGAGACTCAGCGGTCTGCCCGTCCTGATTTCTGAATGCTTCCATTAACTTGTCATGTTCAGCAACGGAGATCTCCATCCGTCCCGGGACCGACAGGGACGCCATCCGCAGACGGCTGAACTTCATCCCCAACTGCTGGATCAACTCGAACAGCTTGCTGTTGTCCGCAGCCTTGAGGAAGATTTCGTGAAATTCGTTGTGGACCCGGTAGAAGGCTTTAACATCACCCTCCTCAGCAAGCTTCTTCAGCTTGTCATTGGTCGCGTCCAGTTTGGCGAGGTCTTTCTCCGTCAGTTTTTCTGCCGCTAAAGCTGCGCCGTACCCTTCCAGAATACTCTTGATCGCGTAGAACTCCTGGACATCTCGCTCTGAAAGAGCGGCAACAACGGCACCTTTTCGTGGAATGACCGTCAGATAGCCTTCAGATTCGAGCTGGCGAAATGCTTCGCGAATCGGCGTCCGGCTGATTCCGAAGCGCTCCGCGAGTTCCGGTTCAGCGACCTTTTCCCCCGGTTTCAGATTTCCTTTGAGGATCGCTTCCCGAATGGTTTCGAGAATTTTCTCCCTCAGCGTCTGGTGACGCTCGATCGGTTTACTTTTCAAAACCCTCTCCCACTATATTTTTATCAAATTGTATACTGTATACACTTATTGTTACTCTTTTTAAACTCTTTTTCAACTCTTTATTTCACTGCTATTCTTGTTTTTTTGTGACCTGCCAGCTATCATCTTTCGGTGGATGGAGCGTACATGGACCCTTTGAAAAAAGTTAAATTATCCCTTTTCATCCTCATCGCTCTGATCAGTGGTGGGACTTTGGGTTATGCGGTCATTGAGGACTGGTCTTTTTTCGAAGCGCTCTACATGACAACCATCACTCTGGCGACTGTCGGTTACAGTGAAGTTCACAGCCTTTCGTACCAGGGACGCATTTTCACTATCTTCCTGATCTTCTTCGGTGTCGGGACCATCGCTTATACAATCGGATCTATGATCCAGTTCATGGTCGAAGGGCAGCTGTACCAGTTTCTTGGGAGAAAGAAAGTGTACAATAAAATCAGGCGCTTAAAGGATCATTACGTCATCTGTGGATACGGTCGTATCGGCCGTTCCATCTGTCGTGACTTTGCCGCAAAGCCGCTCCCCTTCGTCGTCGTTGAGAGCAATCCGGCGCGCATCTCTCAGTTGTCTGAAGATGGTTATCTCTATATCGAGGGGGATGCGACCAAAGACGAGGTTCTTGAAGAAGCGGGAATTCGTGAAGCCAAGGGACTGATTACTGTTGTCACCAATGATGCATCGAATGTTTTCATCGTTCTGACGGCACGCGGAATGAACCCCAAACTGTACATCCTGGCCCGGGCCAGTGAAGACAGTGCCGAAGTCAAACTTAAACGCGCCGGCGCCAACAAGGTCATTTCTCCCTATACTATCGGTGCTCACCGTATGGCCCAGGCCATTCTACGCCCGTCTGTCGTCGATTTTATCGATATCGCTACCGGACGCAGCAATCTTGAACTCCAGCTTGAAGAGATCCCGGTCAAATCCAATTCTTCGCTGGTCGGCAAGGATTTGCTGCAATCAGGCATCCGTAAGGATCTCGGCCTGATCATTGTCGGTATCAAGCAGGGGGGGGAGATTATTTTCAATCCGGCAGCAACCACCGTCATCGAGGCGGGACATATTCTGATTGCACTCGGTGAATATCCTGAAATCAAAAAACTCGAAGCCATCGCTGCGACCTGATTATGGACATTTCTTCCATTTTCATCCACGTTCCGGCGCATCACCTGCCAGAGCGACTACCGTTACTCCTTGACGAACATCGGCAACCCGAGGTTGCCTGTCAGGAAGTCGCCATTGAAAAGCTTTATTTCGAACACCTCGGTTTTTGTGCTCAGCACCTGACCCACCAAGGTCTTCGAACAACGCTTCATGCACCATTCAGCGGCTTCAATCCCGGCAGCACGAAACGGCGTACACGCAAGCTGTCCCATGACCTTGCGGACAAATCCCTTCAACTGGCCGAGAGCCTTAAAGCACAGCGGATCATATTCCACCCCGGCCTTAAATATGGAACCGAGGGGAAAGTCCTCGATTACTGGGTTACAGCCTGCCGTGATTTCTGGCCGGAGTTTATTGAACGTGCGCAAGCGTTCGATTGCATCATCTGTATTGAAAACATCTATGAGCAGACGCCCGATCCGCTCATCCGCCTGCTTTCCGCCATCGATTCAGATTATCTTGGCCACGTCTTCGACGTCGGTCATTGGAACATTTTCAGCTCCACCAAATTAGAGGACTGGTTGCAACAAACGGCACCGTTTCTACGCCACCTGCACCTGCATGACAACCATGGTAGCCGTGATGAGCACCTGGCTCTGGGGGAAGGAAACATCGATTTCCCGACACTTTTCAACTGGATCAGGAGAAACAACCCTGAGCGCCTGACCTATACGATAGAGAACCGCAACTTTCCTCAGACCGAACAGTCTTTGAAATATCTTGGCGCCCATTTGCGCGCACAATAAAAAAACCCGCTGTGGTGTTTCCCACAGCGGGTACCTATCGATTTCGTTTTCAGCTCGTTAAAACCTTTCGGGCAGCTCTCTTTCCTCGGTAATCATTCTGACACTGTACAATTTAATATGGCATTGTTCCATTGCATACAGCAGCAAACCACTGACGAATACGGGCACAAAATGTTCGGCGACTGCTCCTGAAAATGAGTAAAACATGAAGAATGCCGTCCGGTAACCGAGATTCTGCCATTTCAGTTCCGGCGGTTCATCTCTCGCCATCGCTGTCAACCTGAGAGTCACAACGGCGGCCACATAGACCATGAGCGCAATACTGACGTACAATGCCGGCGGCGGATAACCGAGGATTTGCCGTAACGGCTCAGCGGCCTGCTCAAAAAGATTAAAATCCCGCCAATTGTAGGCGCCGATACAGATCAGCAGAAAACAGACGACCTCTACAAGATTTCTCCGAATCATGCCGTTCCACCGCGTTACCTGAACACTCAGCCTAGACCGATCGATATCATATACCGCGTGTTCATCGTCTTTCTTTTCGCTATGATCATATGCTCTCATCGTCTCCTCCACGTGACAGAAGCCAGGCCTTACAACTGATATTGATTTAATTTGCATCTGCCGTGCCAATCGCCACCTAATAAAACCAACGTATTTACAGTAGGTTATCGCTTTTCATTTTCCTGCTGATTCTTTTCCAACACCATTATTCCTGCTCGGCAAGAAAATTCTTACCACGGGGTAAAAGTCTTTTTCTGGTCAGGGATAGTTCTCAACGGAGACTTTTCAGCGACTGCCCACCATTCTTTTCAGCACCAAAAAAAGCGGGCCCCTCCGGGCCCGCTCTATGGCGATCAAACAGATTTCATTTCATTCAAGCTGCGCGCTGTTCCGCATAAATATCATCCATTTCCTTCTGGTTTTTGTTCGCCCCTTCGCTGACCTCTACCTTTGTCTCTTCCCAACCGGTCCACATGGCCTTGATATGCTCCATCGGCGTATGACCCAAAGTCGCCAGATAAATATGTGTCGGCAGGAATGCGGTCAGGCAGCAGGCCAGGATGAAATGCAACCCGACCAACAGCTTCAAGCCACCGATCATGACAATCAGGCTTCTGAGTGGCTCGACATTGGTGAGAAAAATTCCTGAGAGGCTGACCAGCGGGACAAGAACGAACATGATGCCGAGGTAAACAGACTTCTGCATCGAATTGAACTTATTTTCAGGTGTCGGGTGATGCGGATTATCCCAGCCGAGAAAGTAGGTCAGGAAATAAAATTTCGCCTGACGAATAATGCCCGACTTTAAATCAACAGCTTTCGGCACATAGAGGTCGGCCATCGTTCGACTGACGAACATATAGTAGAAGAACCACAAGGAGAATGAGAGTGCGACAACAAACCCCGCGGTGTTATGCAGGTAGACTGCGGCCTTGTAGCTACCGAGGACATGGATGAATTCCGGAAACCTTATCTGGGTGCCTGAGACAATCAACGTCATGATCCCGAAGGCGTTCAGCCAATGCCAGATACGGACGGGAGTCGGTTGCAGATATATTTTCTTTTTCTTGACCATTGTCTTTCCCCTTTAGTGTTTTCTGTTCTTGCGCGTCATGAAGCGTAACGTTCCATGCCCGATCGGCATGATGAAACCGCCACAGATGATCGCGAAACCGATCAGATTCATGGATGCATTGCGGGTGCTTCCCGTCATGTAGAAATCGGGGGTGCCATACAGTGCATCAAGAACCGCCCCCTGCTCGACAGCCATGCGGGTAAATCCGCCAGACGGTTCCGGCAACGCGAGGAAACTTGTCTGCATGCTTTCCGGGCCCGAGACATGACAGAAACTGCAATCGAATCGATTATCGTGCGTGCTGAAGTCGTGAGAGGCAGTATTCGGTGCCAGCATCCCTTCGATTCGCAGCTCAGCGTACGCTGGGTTTTTATTGAAAGTGCGTAGTTCCGCCAGCGAGATAAAATCGTCCTTGTTCAAATCGATCAGAGCACTTATATCGTCACCGTCACTGTATTTTTGCAAATCTTCGAGCGTAGAGACTGAATAGCTGCTCAGTTTTCCGTCATACTGCTTTTGCGTTATGTTGAGGACCACTTCATAGCCGTCTGCATCTGTGTGACAGGTGATGCAGGGCAGTTGGGCAATATGCAGGGTTGCCTGGGGGAGCCACTCTGCATGCATCGTCACAACCTCTTCTGTTTCGTGACAGGTTTCACAGGCCTGGTTCATACCCTGTGCCGCCATCTTCTCCAGTCCGGTGGCATTATGCGGGTCGTGGCAATCAACACAGGTGGCATTTTCGGCATGTGCGCTATGCCCATACTGATCTGCTGTCTCCTCATGACAGTCCAGACATTCTGTTGCGCTCACCACGGCCCCATCATCCGGATGATCATCCGTGATCTCTGTATGGCAGGTTGTACAACCGAACTCCGCGTGAACGGTATGCTCGAACCTCTCGCTATCGATCTGCAGTTCAGCCCCGACCATATCTGCATCAGCATGGCAACCGAGACAGTCGTCCATCTCCATGGCGCTGCCGCAAAGCGGAACAAGAATGACGGCCAGGACCAGCAGCACGCCTTGCAGAATTCTTTTTGCCAGTTTTGTCTTCATATCATGTCCTTATACGTTCAGGTGCCCCGGTTCATGAATCATCAGGAGCGATATTTGACCGGTGCCGAGGCCATTTTCTCCTCTTTCTTACTGAAGAGACTTCTGATCATCGCGTAGGCAAGGGTCAGGACCGGGATCAGTTGGAAAAAGATGATCATTCCACAGATTCCAAGGAACAGGTAAACCAGGGTCATACTGTTGTCTTCGCGCACTCCTGTCGCTGCAACTGCCGGCGCTGCAATGGCCAACCAGCCCAGGGATGCCACTATTTTTTGAGTCATTTTTTTCATCGTTTTCTCCTTTTATTCACAGGGTTCAGTTTCATGTTCCGGCAACTATGCCGGTTGCAATCCTTCCATCGCACAGGCCACAACTGAAAACAGCTCTTCGTTGTCCTCGACACAGCACGGTTTCAGCGCATGGTAAAAGATTCCGTCTTCGCGCACTCTGCGTAGTGTTTCCAATGAGCTGTCATCGGAGACGAGAATAATCCTCAGGTTTTTATTACACTTACGCATCAGTGCGATCACATCGACAGATGAAATTCTTTCCTCAAAAGAATCACCGAGAATAACGATAGGTTCATGGTTCTTCACAATCTTCGCTATCGCATAGGCTGCCGATGCCGTGGTTTCTACTTCGTAATGTGTGTTTTCAAACAACTTTGAAACATTGCTGCGTGTTTTCTTGTCACGATCGGCGATCAAAATTTGGCGTGTTTTCATGGTTTCCTCCTCTGTTGGACAAAAAGCTCACTCAGGGCATGTTCCTGATCGGCATGTATCCCTTTGGCAATCTTCACCAGAACAAGAACGGCCGGGATCGACTGCCAACCAAGAATCAGTCCGACAAAGACAATGAACATTTTTGTCAGCGGGGTCATATCCAAACCGAAATCACTCCATAGAAATACGGCGGCAACCGCGAATGTGATCAATACCGCCGTGTGATGAAGAATCTGCTTTTTTTTCATGGCCACACTCCTTTGATTGATTGCATATGCTTTTATATGAGCAACTCGTATACCAACTTTAAATATCTTCACTTGTATTTGAATAGTCGTTTTTAAACAGCTAGTTACAGCCATTGATTTCATCGACAGGTCTTTATTTTACCGATTAGGAAGTTTTTTTTTCTTGTTGCGCGGGAATCTTCCTGAAGAGCAGGAAAATTTTTGACGGCAGGGCGAAAGAGCCAGCTACAGGCCTCTTTTCATTTTTGCTGAAGTGTGTATCGATTTAATCCGAATGTGTTTGGGTAGGTCTTTTACAAAAACCGTTTTCTTCTCGCCTGTTGTCAGCAAAATCTGTTTGAGCGTATTTTTCAACTCACGGACATTTCCCGGCCAGGAATAGCTGGTCAGCATATCCATCACCTCAGGTATGACCCTCTTCCCTTCTAGTTTTTCAGTTTGCTGAAGCTTCTCAAGATAATAGCGGACGAGTGGCTCAATATCCTTCTGTCGCTCTACCAGTGGTGGGAGATCGATATAGCAACCACCAATCTGATCCAGTAACTCAATGATCGGGTGGCAGGAACGTCGCAAAATATCCGGATCAATCCGGGTCCCGACAATCATTTTGTACCTGTTATTATTTCTATTTTTTTGCAGCAGAGCCTGAACCGTTTGGATATCTTCAGTGTTCAACTCTTCCAGTTCACTGATATAGATCATTCCCCGCGCTGTTGCGCCCATAAACCTGTCTGTACTGCCTTTGATCAGACCAAATTCGCTTCCGCTGAATTGATAAAGTTGCTCTCCCACATCATGGTTTTCTTCATGGATTCTTCGGGCAAAGAGTCGTTTACCTACACCACTCGGACCGGAGAGAATAACCGGCGTGTTATTGCCTGCGATCCTGCTGACTATCGCTAACGCCAGGCATGTCTTTTCACTTTCGGCAACAATATGGTTTTTCGCTTTTTTACTGTTGACCGCTACTTGGGTGATTTTTTTACGAATCGTCAGGATTCCATCCTGATAGAGGCATTCCAGTTCCTGCGTGTCAATTCCCGGGATGTCAATATCAATCCTGAGATCTTTATCCTCTCCGCCAAACGCTACGGCTACACTCTGCCGTTCAAATATGGCTTCTGTCCTTTTCAGCAACAACGGGTGTAATGTCATCTTTAACCTCTTCGCCTGTGTTAAAGAATCAATTAGCATTCTGCATGCCAACTGTTGATCTACTTTTTATCTGAGATGACAGCTGGTTATAGAGGTAGTCTGGCAGGTCACTGCATTTCTGCGAGGATTTTTCCTGATCAACAAGAAAAATTATCCTTGGACGGGAATATTTGGTGGGGACGGTTCGGTCTTGTTAACAAACGCTATCAGTGCCTTGTTATGTCATTTTTCTTCAACAATGCATACAGTCGGGATTGCGACAAGCCTGACATACGGCACGCTTCCCCAATGTCGTTCTGGGTCAGATTCATCAAATTGTGCAGATACTGCTTTTCTGCTTCAGCGTATATGGCATCACGATATTCCTGCAGCTTTGGCAGTTTTCTTATGACTTGGCTTCTTTCCCCTTGAGCCGCGGCTGCGTCGTTTTCCATTTCTGCACAGCGGACCTGAACACGGATATGACTGGGCAGATGTTTTGGATACAGGGTTTGGTCAAACCTTGCCGTCGCAACCGTTCTATCCAGTGTATTCACAAGTTCACGCACATTTCCGGGCCAGGGATAGCGCATCAGGAGATCGATGAATTCGGGAGAATACCCTTTGGGCGCCAGTCCATACTGATCACAGAAGTTATCGATATGATAGCGAACAAGTTCTTTGATATCGTCACGCCGTTCTCGCAATGGTGGCAGTTCAATAACAAATGAGCGCAATCGAAAGAGCAGATCACTCCGGAATTTCCCCTCATCTACCATGGCATCGAGATCACGGTTCGTTGCAGCGAGCAAACGGAAGTCGCTGCTGATTTCCCTGTGACTCCCCAAAGGTCTGAATTTATGTTCCTGCAACACCCGTAAAAATGCTTTTTGCAGTGACATCGGCAATTCACCTATTTCATCAAGAAACAAGGTTCCCCTATCTGCCTGCCGCACGAGTCCTTCGCGCGCCCGCTCGGCCCCGGTAAATTAACCTTTTTCATGTCCGAACAGCAGGCTTTCGACGAGTGTTTCCGGTAGTGCGGTACAATCGACGACGACAAAGTTTTCCTTTTGCCGGAGACTGTTTTCGTGAATTGCTCGCGCGAATAACTCTTTTCCCGTCCCTGTTTCACCGCTGATAAAGACATTGGCATCACTTTCGGCGGATTGGGCAATCAGTTCCAGGCAACTGTTGAGAGCCGGGCTCTTGCCGATGATCTGTTCACGCTTTAATGTGACCGTCTTGTGTTTTTGGCCGACGTCCTGCTTTTCCTTCCTGTATTGCAGTGCACGCTCCAGTGACAGGGTAATTTCCTTGATTGAAAAACCCTTTTCAATGTAGTCCCAGGCTCCGCTTTTAATTGCCAATTCTGCACCGTTCGGATCACCGAATCCCGTTATGATGATGACTTCCGGTGTTGACCCCACCATCTCTATCTGCGGCAGGTATTCAAGGCCATTACCGTCCGGCATATTGACATCGAGAAAAACGACATCATAGTTTTCCTTCCCTGCCAACTCTAGGCCCTGTTTCAATGTCGTTACACTTTCTGCCTGGTGCTTTTTACGTGCAACTAACGTTGACAGTGTCGAACACATCATTTCATCGTCATCGATAATCAGTATCTTTGCCATGGCGATCTCATTTCAGCAGTTCCTGGATCTGTTGGTGGAGTTCCTGCCGCTCAACCGGTTTCATCAACACCTTCCTGATCCCTGCAGCCTGTGCATTCCCCTCATTCACCGCGCCGTCTGTCTCAGGTGACGATCCGGAACAGAGAATGACCGGAAGCTCAGGTCTGATTTTCAAGACTTCCTTCGCCAGCATGACACCGGTCATCTGCGGCATCGTCTGATCCGTGATTAGCAGGTCATATCTCATTGGATCGCTTCTGAACGTTTCGAGTGTCTTGCGGCTGTCTGTCAGACCAGTGACCTCATACCCAAGTCGTTCAAGCGCTATTTTCATGCCGGCGACATAATCCTCTTCATCATCGACAAAAAGAATCTGCCCCTGCCCTTTAACCGAATTTTGCTCGCTACTGTCGTTTTGAATGCTTAACTGCCCGTCAATCTGCGGCAATAAAACGGAAAACGTTGTGCCGACATTCTCCGTACTTGTCACATCGATATAGCCACCATGGTTTTTAATGATTCCATGCGCGATTGACAGACCCAACCCTGTTCCCCGTCCATGACCCTTTGTAGTGAAAAACGGATCAAAAATACGATCAAGCACTTCGCGGCTCATCCCATGTCCAGTATCTGCTACGACAAGCTCAACATAGGCTCCCGAACTCAGCCCTGGATAGTTCGTCAATTCATGCTCTTTGATCAGCCTGTCTTTCATGCTGACATTGATAATTCCTCCCTGCTCACGCATCGCATCAGCAGCATTCGTGCACAGATTCATGATCACCTGATGGATTTGTGTTGCATCAGCGGCTATCAGGCCCAACCCTTTTCTGATTTCCTTGTTTATTTCTATTGTCGATGGCAGTGTCGAACGCAGTAGATTCAGACATTCATCGACAACTGCTTTGATTTTTACCGGTTTCACCGGTTGTTCGTCCTGCCTGCTGATCGTCAGGAACTGTTTGACCAGTGTCTTACCGCGCAGTCCCGCTTTAAGTACCAGCTCTATTGAATTTTTCGACAGATCGTCGTCATCCATATCCTCGAGTATCATTTCTGCGTTGGTGATGATGATTGCGAGAATGTTATTGAAGTCGTGCGCTATGCCACCGGAGAGGGTGGCTAATGCTTCCATTTTTTGTGCCTGACGCAATTGCCTCTGTAGTCCAACTTCCTGTGTGACATCCCTGATCGTCGCAACATAACGGACAACCTTCCCGTTATCTCCAAAGACCGGGGAGATTCGTGCATCGATATCATATTCGGTTCCATCCCTGTTTTTGTTGATGAAATGGCCACCGCCGATTTTTTTGCTTTCAAACACATTCAATATTGCCTGGTAAAATTTCCTGTTTCTTTTTGAACATTCGAAGTCGTGGATACTTAGTCCAATAGCCTCTTGCGCCGGAACACCACACAACGATTCAAAACTCGGGTTTACATATTGTATCCGGCTGAGGCTGTCGAAGGTTATGACACCATCTGATGTTTGATCCATCACGGTCGCCAACATCAAACGCTCTTCAACCTCACGTTTACTTTTAGCTTTTAACCGTAGAGAGCGAATTCCATAGGTTAAATCATCCGCTAATTCTTCGAGTAATTTAGACTCCTCGGTGTCAAATGCATCTGGTTTCTGATCGAAAATGACCAGAGAGCCATAAACCTCCTGGTCATCAATCAGTGGCAGTGCGATACAGGATCCGTATTCGCATTTTTCTGCAGCATCTCTCCAGGGACGATAACGCGGATCTGTTTTCAAATTCTGGAAGACGGTTATTTGTCCCGTTCTGATACTCGTTCCCGCTGGGCCTTGGCCGATTTCGTTATCTTCCCAACTCGCTTTCAGTGTTTCTAGAAAACAACCCTTTGCTCCCCAGTAAGTCAGTGAACGTAAATCTTTTTCAGCGTTATTTTCACCCGATGCAATCCACGCCATGCGATGGCCGCCGACCTCGACACAGATTCGACAGATTCCCTGCATAAGTTGCAGTTCATCGTCTGTTCTGGTCATTGCTTTGGTACATTCGCTAAAACTTCTAAGCGATCGATTTACTTTCCTCAATGACTCCTGCGACTCTGCAACAGCCGTATTCCAGTAGCGCAACAGCCAATAGAGCATTCCCGTCGACAGGGCAATAAAGAACCATTGACTTGGGCTCGATAACTTTTCAGCGAGTTCAGGACGGGCAAGGACGACAGCAAATATCGTGTCTGCATAGAGTATCCAGACGATTCCACTGACAAAATAGGCGCAGGCGACGACAAGGCAGGTTGAACGGTCGGTGTTTTGTTTCATATTATCGACTTTGGCTACAGGTGATTACATATGTATAAATAAATAATCAATAGAGTCCAAAGTCAATCATAAAGCCGTGTTTTTAATTTTACAAAACACTTATATCTGTGTGTTTTTGTCTAAAATCATTTCTATTCTTATTTATAACGAAAAAAGGCGCCCAGTTGGGCGCCTTGATATAGATCGTACTTAACTATCTGAATTTTATTGAATTATCTTACTTTTTACCAGCAACCTGAATACGAATCAGGGCACGCTGCAGAGCAGCTTCCATGATCGCGTATTTCTTGTCATCCTGCGGCAGGGTTTTGAGAGCATCTTCAGCACGCCCGAGAGCTGCCTTGGCCCGGGCGAGATCGATCTCATCTGACCTTTCGGCAGTATCTACCAGAACGGTCACCGTATCCTCTTCAACTTCGAGGTAGCCCCAGTTCACAGCAACGTGAAAGTGCTTGCTTCCCTGCTTGTAGGATAGCTCTCCCACGCGCAAGGTTGTCAGCAGCGGGGTGTGGCCGGGCAGCAGACCCAACTCACCGACAAAACCGGGAGCTGTGATCTCATCGACCTCCTCCGAAAGCACCTTCTTATAAGGGGTCACCATTTCCAGTGTAAGCTTATCAGCCATTGCGACTGTCCTTTACGTTTAAATCTTGTCTCTGTGCCCGATTAAGCCGCCATGCTCTTGGCTTTTTCAATTGCCTCTTCAATGGTACCGACGAGATAGAAAGCCTGCTCAGGCAGAGCATCATGCTTACCATCAAGAATTTCCTGGAAACCCTTGATGGTATCCTTCAGCTCAACGTACTTACCGGGGGAACCGGTGAAGACCTCAGCGACGTGGAACGGCTGCGAGAGGAAACGCTGGATCTTACGTGCACGGGCAACAACCAGCTTATCTTCTTCGGACAGCTCGTCCATACCGAGGATGGCGATAATATCCTGAAGATCTTTATAACGTTGCAGAACGAACTGAACGTCACGGGCGACCTTGTAGTGCTCTTCACCGATAACCTGCGGGTCGAGGATCCGGCTGGTCGAGTCGAGCGGGTCAACCGCGGGGTAGATACCGAGCTCGGCAATCTGGCGCGAGAGAACGGTTGTGGCGTCAAGGTGAGCAAAGGCGGTCGCCGGAGCCGGGTCAGTCAAGTCGTCAGCAGGGACATAGATCGCCTGAACGGAAGTGATCGAACCCTTGTCGGTGGTGGTGATCCGCTCCTGCAGCTCGCCCATTTCGGTCGACAGTGTCGGCTGGTAACCGACCGCAGAAGGGATCCGGCCGAGCAGTGCGGAAACCTCGGAACCGGCCTGGGTGAAACGGAAGATGTTGTCAACGAACAACAGAACGTCCTGGCCTTCTTCGTCACGGAAATATTCAGCAACGGTCAGGGCCGACAGGGCAACACGGGCACGTGCTCCCGGCGGCTCGTTCATCTGGCCGTAGATCAGAGCGGCCTTATCGAGAACGCCGGACTCTTTCATCTCTTCCCAGAGGTCGTTCCCCTCACGGGTCCGCTCACCGACACCGGCGAAAACGGAGAAACCACCGTGCTGCTGGGCAACGTTGTTGATCAGCTCCATTATGAGAACGGTCTTGCCGACACCGGCACCGCCGAAGAGGCCGATCTTACCACCCCGGGAGTACGGAGCGAGCAGGTCAACGACCTTGATACCGGTTTCAAACGCTTCGACCTTGGTCGACTGGCTGACGAAATCCGGTGCCNGCCGGGCGGTGAATGCCCCAGGCCTTGTCCGCCTCAACCGGTCCGGCCTCATCAACCGGCTCGCCGACAACGTTCATAATCCGGCCGAGGGTCTTCGGACCGACGGGCATCAGGATCTGATCGCCTGTATCCAGAACATCCTGGCCACGAACCAGACCTTCGGTTGCATCCATAGCGATTGTCCGAACAGTGTTCTCGCCGAGGTGCTGAGCGACCTCACAGACCAGGTTCCACTCACGATCATCCAGCGAGGGGTTGGTGATCTTGACTGCGTGGAAGATCTCCGGCAGTTTACCCGGTTCGAACTCGACATCAACAACAGGGCCAATAACCTGTGTGATTTTTCCCTTGTTCATAACTGTACCTTTCCTCCTTATCCCAGCGGAATAAGCTTTATATGTCTGAAGCCTAACTTACTTAATTGATTCAGCACCGGAGATGATTTCCATCAACTCCTTGGTGATGGCAGCCTGACGTGCACGGTTGTACTGCAGCGTCAGCTTACCGATCATTTCCGAAGCGTTTCTGCTGGCGCTGTCCATAGCCGACATCCGGGCACCCTGCTCGGACGCGTTCGACTCGAGCAGACCACGGAAGAACTGTACTTCAACCATCTTCGGCAGGATCTCTTCGAGAACTCCGGCCTTATCCGGCTCGTAGATGTAATCAACTGAATCAGCAGCGACCTCATCAGACACTTTCGGCTGAATCGGCAACACCTGCTCGAGGGTCACGGTCTGTACAATCGCACTTTGGAAGGCGTTGTAGAGGACAAAGACAGCGTCATACTTCTCTTCACTGTAAGCCTCAACGACTTCCTGACCGATCAGCTGGGCCGTCTTGTATGTCGCCTCAGTGGTGATATTCTCATAGACCTTGACGATCTTGCCGCCGAGGCGACTCTTGAGAAAATCACGCCCTTTACGACCGATGATCATCAGATCGATATCATCAAAGCCCTTCTCGTTCGCGCGGATAAATCGCTCCGCCTCTTTCGAGACATTGGAGTTGAAGCCGCCGCAGAGACCGCGGTCAGCTGTCATCAGTACGACTAAAGCGCGTCCAGTACCCCGTTGACTCAGCAGCGGATGTGCATCAGCTTCTTCCCGCGCTGCCAGGTTCGACAAGACCGATTGCAGCTTCTCCGCATAAGGGCGAGCCTGCACGGCAGCGTCCTGTGCTCGACGCAGCTTGGCCGCAGCGACCATCTTCATCGCCTTGGTGATCTGCTGGGTATTCTTAACCGAGCTGATCCGTTTTTTTATGTCTTTCAGACTTGGCATCTGTCCAAACCTTTATCGAATCAGGCTACAAACTGACCTTTGAATTCATCCAAAGCCGACTTGATCTTAGCTTCCAGATCATCGTCAATCTTGCTCTTGTCAGCCAGTTCTTTAACGATATCGCTATGCTGGGTGTCCATAAAAGAAAGCATCTCGCTCTCATAACGTTGGACAGCCGTGGTCGGGTAGGCATCGACATAGCCGTTGTTGGCAGCATAGATAGCGAGAACCTGGGTCGCGACCGGCATCGGCTGATATTGACCCTGCTTGAGGATCTCAACCAGACGGGCACCACGGTTCAGCTGGGCTTGGGTCGCGGCATCAAGGTCGGAACCGAACTGGGCAAAAGCGGCCATCTCACGGTACTGAGCGAGAGCCAGACGCAGGGTACCGGCAACCTGCTTCATCGCCTTGACCTGGGCCGAACCACCAACCCGGGAAACCGACAGACCGACGTTGATCGCCGGGCGGACACCAGAGTAGAAAAGGTCGGTCTCGAGGAAGATCTGACCATCGGTGATCGAGATAACGTTGGTCGGAATGTACGCCGAAACGTCACCCGCCTGGGTCTCGATAATCGGCAGCGCAGTCAGTGAACCTGCACCTTCGGCGTCGGACAGTTTCGCAGCACGCTCGAGCAACCGGCTGTGCAGGTAGAAGACGTCACCCGGGAAAGCTTCGCGGCCCGGCGGACGACGCAGCAACAGGGAAAGCTGACGATAAGCAACGGCCTGCTTGGAGAGGTCATCGTAGATGATCAGTGCATGCTTGCCGTTATCACGGAAAATCTCACCCATGGTTACACCGGTGTACGGTGCGATAAACTGCAGCGGAGCCGGGTCGGAAGCGGTCGCCGAAACAACGATGGTGTAATCCATCGCACCGTGCTGACGCAGCTTCTCAACAACCTGGGCAACCGTGGAACGCTTCTGACCGATGGCGACGTAGATACAGACAACACCATTGCCCTTCTGGTTGATGATGGTGTCTGTCGCAACAGCAGTTTTACCGGTCTGACGGTCACCGATGATCAACTCCCGCTGACCACGGCCGATCGGAACCATGGCGTCGATCGCCTTGAGGCCGGTCTGCATCGGTTCGTGAACCGACTTACGGGAAACGATACCCGGAGCCTTGATCTCGACCTGGCTGTAGGTCTCGGTCTGGATCTCACCTTTGCCGTCGATCGGAATCCCGATACCATTAACAACGCGGCCGATCAGGGCCTCGCCGACGGGAACCTGAACGATCTGCTCGGTCCGCTTGACCAGGTCACCTTCCTTGATGTGTTCGGAGTCACCGAGGATCGCCGCACCGACGTTGTCTTCCTCGAGGTTCAGAACCATCCCCATGGTACCACCAGGGAACTCCAGAAGCTCACCGGACATGGCTTTGTCGAGACCGTGAATACGGGCGATACCGTCACCAACGGAAATGATGGTGCCGGTTTCGCTGACTTCTACCTCGCGACCGAAGTCTTCAATCTGCTTCTTGATAATCGCGCTGATTTCTTCTGCTCTGATTTCCATAATATTCCTATCACCCCTTTGCTAAGGTATCTGCAATCCGTTTCAGCTGGGTTTTCACACTGCCGTCAAATAGTTTACCGCCCATCTCGGCCTGCAGGCCGCCGATCAGCGATTGATCTGTTTCCAAACTGAGCACAACCTGCTTTCCGGTCTGCTTTTCCAGCCCTTCTTTTATGGCTGAAATACGCTCATCCGCGAGGTCGTGTGCTGCGCGGATTCTCGCGCGCACTACGCCGGACAGTTCGTCGGCAAATTTGCGGTAGTTTGCATTGATCTGGGGCAGGTAGATGATCCGTCCTTTTTGCAGGAGCAGATCAAGAAATTTCCCCATTCCACTGCCGAGCTCAAGCTTTGCCGCAATGTCTTGCATAATTGCGGTTTTCTTTTCCAACGGAAAGGTCGGGCTGTCCAGCAACAGGCGCAGCAGATCCTCCCTTTTCAGCAGCTCGGCGACAACGGCCAACTCCTCGGCATACTGCTCGACCCGCTCTTCATCGCGGGCGATATTCAGCAACGCCTTGGCGTATCGTATAGCAATCGCATTGTTACTCAATGTAACTCTCCCACCTTCTGCATGTATTCGTCGATCAGACGGCTATCGTCTTCCTTGGTGAAGTTTTTCTTCAGCAACTCTTCGGCGACACTGACAGCCAGTTGGACAGCTTCGCGCTGGAGTTGAGCCTTGGCTTTGGCAACTTCGAGCTCAGCGGCTTTGCCGGCATCGGCTTCGATCTGAACGGCCATGGCCTTGGCGCTGGCAATGATCTTCTCTTTTTCCAGCTCGCCTTCCTTACGGATAGCAGCCTCGATTTCAGCAATCTCGTTGGTGGCCTGCTGAAGCTTCCGATCATACTCGGCAAACTTGGCCTCGGCCTCTTCTTTGGCTTTTTTCGCCTCGGCGAGGGCCTTTGCGATCTCTTCACGGCGTCCGACCAGACCGTTTTTCAGCGGCTTGCGCAGGAAATAAACGAGAATGGCAACGACAATGGCAAAGTTAAGTACCCGGTAAAGGAAATCCTTCAGCAGCACTCCGCTGTCGACATGGTGTTCAGCACCGCCGCCGGAGGCAAAAGCAACACCGCACAGAGCGGTAACCAGCAGCAATGCCAGCAGGGCTGAGCTAATCTTAACGCGCATGTTGAATACCTTCCTTGCTTTAAGCCAGATTACGGCCAAGAACTTTAGTAGCGATCTGTCCGGCCAGGGTCTCGACTTCCGCCTTCAGCGTCTGCTCGGCCTTGGTGGCCTCGTCGGCGACCTGCTGCTTGATGCCCTGCAGTTGAACCGTTGCCTTGCCATGTGCTTCGGAAAGAATCTTCGCTTCCTCTTCAGCTGCCGCTTTTCTTAATGCGTTACGCTCGGCGTTTGCCAGTGCCTTGGCTTCGTTAAGCTGCTGCTGGTAAGCACTCATCTTTTCATCAATCTGAGCTTCCAGGCCTTTAGCTTTAGCATGTGATCCATCGATTGCTTCATGCCGCTCGGCCATAATTTTCTTAAGCGGCCGATAAAGCAGAACATTCAGAATAATCATCAGGATAACGAAGTTCAGGAATTGCAGACCAAGGGTCCAGTCAACGCTGATCACCTAGTTCACCTCTCAAATCCAGGACAGTGTTTCAGTATACTGTATACAATCTACAAGTGAAAAATTACGGGATATGGTTTTAAGGAAACGCATAGCTATCACAACTTTACAGCTCATGTCAAGTTCTGTTCCACATCAATTTTAACGTTTTTCCGGTACTGTTTAGTCCCTGTTTAACCGCTCTGCACCCATACTCAGGTCAGGAATCAATGTATACGCGTACCCTGCTATTTTCAGGCTGCGCCAGAAGCTGTGCCTTCGCTGCTCTTGTTCATCCCTGTCCGAGTGTTACCCGGCATGATGATTTCGCCGTTAAAGACGACTTGTTCTTCGATTTTCAGCAGCGGTGTTTCAATTTTTGCGGCGACCTTGGCCGGAGCCCGCAACTCGACCGACGCCGTTGCCTTGATGTTACCTTTGAAGCTTCCACTGAGGATCAGGGCACCAACACTGATGTTCCCTTCGATTTCGGCACTGTCCCCGACAATCAGGGTATCGCTCGATTCGATATCCCCGATGAAGCTGCCATCAAGTCGAACCATTTCATTAAAACTCAGTTTGCCTTCGAACTTGCTCCCCGGGCCGAGAAACGCCTTGATATTCGTCTTGTCGATTGCCGTCGATTTTTTCATCTCTGCCTGCTCCTGTTTTTTTCTTCCGAACATAATTACACCGCAATATTAATCTATGATGAAAGGGACAGATTATTTAAGGACACGTGCCTTCAACGAGATCAGAGTTCGACACCGAACAGTTCGAGTAAACGACTCAGATCATCCTGATCGTGGTAACTGATCTCCAGTTTTCCGCCCTTTCCTTTGGGCGCCAGCTTGACTCTTGTTCCCAGACGTTGCTCCAAGCTGTTTTCCAGAGCGGTAATGTTGGGGTCGCTGGGCGTTGCAGGTTTCGACGGTTTACTCTTTTCAAAATTCTTGATCTTCTTGACCAGCTGTTCCGTTTCGCGAACGGTCAGCTTCTTCCTGATGATCTCCTTCGCTGCCTCAACGATGTCTTCTTCCTGCTCCAGTGCCAATAACGCTCGTGCGTGCCCCATACTCAGGCGTTTTTCGACAACATCATCTTTCACGGCATCCGGCAGACGTAAAAGGCGCAGGGAATTAGCGACTGTGGAACGGTCTTTGCCGACCCGTTTTGCCACCTCTTCCTGCAGCAGGTCAAAATTATCCATCAGATAGCGGTAGGCGTCCGCCTCTTCCAGGGGATTGAGATCTTCCCGCTGAATATTTTCAATCAGAGCGATTTCAAGCGCCCAGTCCTCACTGACATCCTGGATGACGACGGGAACCCGGTCGAGCCCGGCCTTCTGTGCCGCCCGCCAGCGCCTTTCACCGGCGATAATCTGATAGTGATCACCCTGTTGCCGCACGACCAGCGGCTGAATGACACCTTTTTCCCTGATTGAGGCAACCAGTTCGGCCATTTTATCATCAGCGAACGTTTTGCGCGGCTGTTGACTGTGCGGCTTAAGATCTTCAATCGGGCAGGAGAAGTACTTTTTTCCCCCCTCCTGAGCAGCGGAACTGAGCAGGGCACCGATCCCTTTTCCGAGCGCCGGGCGCTTTGCCTTAACCATGTTGTCCCTCCAGAATTTCCTGTGCCACCCCTAGGTAGGCCTGAGCACCACGGGAGCCGATATCATAGAGCAGAGCGGGTTGTCCGTAGCTGGGCGCTTCTGACAGCCTGACATTGCGCGGTACAACGGTTGTGAACACCTTGTCACCGAAGTGCGTTCTGATCTCCTCACTGACCTGATTACAGATATTGTTGCGCCCGTCAAACATGGTCAGCAGAATCCCGCCAATTTTCAGACGTGGATTGATCTCCTGCTGAACCAGACGAATCGTCTGCATTAACTGACCAAGGCCTTCCATTGCATAAAATTCACACTGCAGCGGAACCAGAACCTGATCGGCAGCCGCCAGGGCATTGACCGTAAGCAGGCTGAGTGACGGAGGACAATCGATTATGATGTATTCGTAGCTGCTCGCGAGCCCTTCCACGATCCGCCGCAGGCGCTGCTCCCTCCCCTCCTTATCGATCAACTCGATTTCCGCGCCGATCAGATCCGTATTCGAAGGTAGCACGCTAAGCCACTCAATATCTGTTGCACAGATAACTTCAGAGGCTTTTTCCTCTCCCAGCAAAACATTATAAACCGTTGAGATTATTGATGTTTTATCGATTCCAAGGCCACTACAGGCGTTCGCCTGAGGGTCCATATCGATCAGCAGGGTGCGCTTTTCCGCAACCGCCAGGGAGGCGGCCAGATTCACGGCAGTTGTCGTTTTTCCGACTCCACCTTTCTGGTTGGCAATGGCAATGATCCTGGCCATCAATGGCTCCTTGTCATTTCTATGCTTTTTTCTGTTTGGATGTGAACACACGAAGGCAGAGAATATCACAGCCCGATGTCGAATTCAGCCCATTTTAGCTACGGATTTTATGCAGGCGGATCAGACGCCTTTCAGCGCCGCAGATTGGCAACCGGTATGCGCAGATATCAGGGGGTGCAAAACCATTCATGTCAATCGCCTCGGCGGCATCAGCGAGCTCATTGTCGGCTTCCGGCCCCTTCATAGCCAGCAACCAGCCGTTCTCTTTTACCAACGTCGCGGCCAGTTCAACAAGTCGATCCAGTCCGGTAAAAGCCCTGGCGGTAACCAGCTCAGCCTTGATTCCCTTCTTCACCAGCTCTTCTACCCGTAACGCCAGCGGTTCCAGGTTCTCGATCTTGAGTGCTCGCTTGATATGCTTCTGAAAATTTATTTTCTTGCCGACACTGTCAACGCTGATAACCCGCTTGTCGGAACTGGCGAGGGCCAACGGGATCCCCGGCAAGCCGCCGCCGGAGCCGAGATCAAGGAGACATTCGCCGGCAGGAAGATATTTAATCAGCACCAGCGAGTCGATCAGATGCTTTTCCAGAGCTTCCGCGTAATCAGTTATCGCTGTCAGATTAACCTTACGATTCCAGCGCAGAAGTTCAGCGAGAAATTTGATCTCCTTTGCCGCGATATCTTCGGGCAACGTGATTCCAAATTTCTCCAGTTCCCTTATCAGTTGTTTATCTGATGCCATTTTTACGCAGATAGACCTGTATGACGGCAATTGCTGCCGGTGTGACCCCCTGAATCCTGCTTGCCTGACCCAGGCTCCCCGGTTTGATTTTATTCAGCTTCTCCATGACTTCACTTGAGATGCTCGGGATGAGGTTATAGTCAAAACCCTCCGGCAAACGCACATCTTCCAGTTCACGCGAACGCTCTACCTGTTCCAGTTGCCTTTTGATGTAGCCTTCATATTTCAGGGCTATCTCCACCTGTTCAAGAGCTTTTTCCGGATACTCCTGCAGGAGCGGACAGGTCTCTTCAAGCATATGTATATCGATTTCAGGTCGCCTGAGAATATCCGCAAGCGACAAACCGCTCTTGAGTTCGCCCAGTTTCAACCTGGTAACCGTTTCATGATCGGCTGAGGTTACTTTTTCTTCCGTAAGAATTCTGTTGATTCTGGCGACCTGTTCCTGTTTCTCCAGATACTTTTGCCAGCGAACATCAGTAACCAGGCCCAGCTCTCTACCGATCGCCGTGAGCCGCTGATCAGCATTATCTTCCCTGAGCAGCAGTCGATATTCCGAGCGCGAGGTAAACATCCGGTAAGGGTCGGTCGTCGGTTGTGTGACCAAATCATCGATCATCACGCCGATATACCCCTGATCCCGTCCGAGTATCAGTGGTTCCCGGTTCTGACAAAGACGAGCGGCATTGATCCCGGCAATTAACCCCTGCCCTGCCGCTTCTTCATATCCAGAGGTGCCATTGATCTGTCCGGCATGGAACAAGCCGGTTATTGCCCTGGTTTCCAAAGTTGATTTCAACTGCATCGGTTCAACAAAGTCATACTCGATCGCATAGCCGGGCCGCATCAACTCAACCTGCTCAAAGCCGATCATCGACCTGAAATAGGCCTGCTGAACATCTGGTGGCAACGATGTTGAGAGGCCACTGGGATACATTTCGCTGCTGCGCAGCCCTTCAGGTTCAAGAAATGATTGGTGACTGATTTTTTCTGGAAAACGGACAACCTTATCTTCAATTGATGGGCAGTAGCGTGGACCGACACCTTCGATAATTCCGGCATAGAGCGGTGAGCGGTCGAGCGCACTTCTGATAATGTCGTGGGTTCTTTCGTTCGTATGGGCGATATAGCAACAGACCTGGTCTCTGTCAATCGCATCGGTTATAAACGAAAATGGCCTGATGACTTCATCACCCGGCTGAACTTCAAGCTTGCTGAAATCGATAGTTCGTGCTGCCAGGCGCGCCGGGGTTCCCGTTTTCAAACGCCCGACCTTTAAGCCTAATGCCGCCAGGCTGCTGGAGATACCTTCAGCGGAAGGCTCACCGGCTCGGCCGCCTGAGTAATGGTTGAGCCCAATATGGATAAGGCCGCGCATAAATGTTCCAGTTGTCAGAACGACGCATCGCCCGTAAAATTCGAGACCTTCTCGTGTTTTAACCCCGCAGATTCGCTCACCCTCACAGACAAGGTCACTGACCATACCCTGTTTAAAATCCAGCAACGGCTCACGCTCGACAACCCACTTCATCCTTGCGCTGTAAGCCATACGATCAGCCTGGGCACGATTTGCCCTCACTGCCGGACCTTTGCGCATATTCAGACGACGAAACTGAATTCCCGTTGCGTTGATATTCAATCCCATTTCGCCACCGAGCGCATCGATCTCATGCACCAGATGCCCCTTGGCCAGCCCACCGATCGACGGGTTGCAGGACATCTGAGCCACGGTATCGAGTCCGATCGTCAGTAACAGGGTTGTACACCCCATTCGTGCCGCGGCTAACGCCGCTTCACATCCGGCATGTCCGGCCCCGACAACAATCACATCATAGTTTTTCCCGTACTGACTCATCAATATCTCGCTTAATGTTTCACGTTAAACATTTATTTGCCGATGCAGAACCCAGAGAAAATATCATCGAGCAAAGACTCAGTCGTTGTTTCACCTGAAATCTGCCCAAGATGATACAGGGTGTCACGCAACTCAACGGCCAACAGATCGAGGGTTTCTCCTCTATCAAGAAGTTCAATAAAAGCAATCAAGGCCTTCTGAGCAAAAATCAACGCCTCAAAGTGGCGACGCTCGGTCAACATAACCGTTTCAGAACCGATAGCAGAATCACAGCCCAGGTGTTCAGCGATCATCTGCTTAAGTGATTCAACACCTTCGCCGGTTCTAGCAGAAACAGAACAGACAGGAAAAGAGGTAAAGCTCAAATCCTGATCAAAGAGGCCGACATCCTGCTTGGTACGGATAAGAATCGTGGGCAGACCAAGGCAACGGTCATGCACATACATATCCTGGTCATCGACTTCACGGCTACCATCAACCAGGAACAAAACCAGATCAGCGCTGGACAACTTCTGCTCGGCGCGCCTGATCCCTTCACGTTCGATTGAATCCTGTGACTCACGTAAACCTGCTGTGTCGATAAGTCTCACAGGAATACCGTCGATCGATAGCCCCTCTTCCAAAAGATCGCGCGTTGTCCCGGGGACATTGGTGACAATAGCCCGATCTTCGCCGAGCAGGCAGTTCAATAATGAACTCTTGCCGACATTCGGTTGCCCGACTAGCAGTATCGATGCCCCCTCGGTCAAAATACGGCCGCTATCATAGCCCTGTGTCAATGCCTCGATACGCTGACAAACCGTACGCATCGCTGTGGCTAACTGGGCGATATCTTCAGTGGGGAGGTCTTCTTCAGGAAAATCGATCCAGGCTTCGACATAGACTAGGGTATGTTTAACCTCGGCCGCAAAGGAGGATATTTCCCTGCTGAGTCCACCATCGACCTGAGCCAGAGCAAGTTTACGGGAATTATCACTGTGCGAACTGATCAGTCTGGCAACAGCTTCTGCCTGAGACAAATCAAGGCGCCCATTAAGAAAAGCCCTGTAAGTAAATTCGCCCGGCATAGCCAGGCGAATTCCTTCATTCTGATAAATGTTGAGGATTGTTTTAACAACCTGCTGACTGCCATGAGAGTGAATCTCTACAACATCGTCACAGGTATAGGAGTGTGGAGCTGCCATATAGACAGCCATCACTTCATCGACCGGTTGACCACCATCGGCATAAAAGCGACCATGGTAAAGACGATGACTATTTAGATCAACGACACCAGAGGTCGGGTGAAAATGTCGTTTCAGCGCCGATAAAGCCAGCGAACCGGAGATTCGGACAATCGCGATACCACCCTCTCCAGGTGCCGTCGCCGGTGCGATAATCGTGTCTTTCGTGTTCATCACACTGCAACAACAGGATCTCAGTCAGGCTGGCGGCGAATAAGATACTGCTGCAAAATGGTCAGAACGTTATTGACCAGCCAGTAAACAACCAGACCAGATGGGAAATTGAGGAACATGAAAGTGAAGACAACCGGCATCATCAACATGATCTTTTCCTGAGTCGGATCCATATTGGTCGGGGTCATCTTTTGCTGCAGGAACATAGTCACACCCATGATCAGTGGCGTAATATAATAGGGATCTTTCGCTGAAAGGTCGGTTATCCAGAGCATAAAAGGAGCATGACGCAACTCAATCGAACCGAGCAGAACCCGATAAAGAGCAAAAAACACGGGAATCTGGATCAGCATCGGCAGACAACCACCGAGAGGATTGACCTTATGCTCCTTGTAAAAACTCATCATCTCCTGATTCAGACGCTGTTTATCTGAACCATACTTTTCGCGCAGACGCTTCATCTCAGGTTGCAGCTTCTGCATCCCTTTCATCGACTTGTAACTCTTCTGAGTCAACGGCCAGAAAATGATCTTGATACACACTGTCAGGAGGATGATGGAAAAACCATAGTTACCGATAAAACTGTAGAAGAATTTTAGTACGACCATCAACGGCTTGGCCAAGGGATGGAAAAAACCGTAGTGGATCGTCGCCTCAAAATCATTACCACTATAAGCCAGAAGTTCAAACTGCTTGGGGCCAAAATAAGCGGCATAGTTGAAAGATGCCGTTTTGTCACTGGCAAGTGTAATCTGCTTGGTCGAAATCCGGTTTTCAACATGATTGTCAGCTAGACGAATATAAGTCTGGCTGGAGGTATCATGAGGGTTGATCGCAGAAATGAAATATTTTGAGGTGTAGCCTGACCAGACAATGTTATCCGTGTAAATTTTGGGAGACTTTTTCAAATCGCTGACTTTGTCCTCAAGCAGGTCATTACCATCATATGATTGAGGACCAACGAAGGTATAAGTGCTCCCCTTCTCATCTTCATCCCAGGGAGTATTGAGAGAAAGATTTAAAGAACCCTGTATTGACTGAGGTGAAATATTACGAACAGAAACATTTATGTCGAATTCATAGGAAGCAGGATAAAAAACATAAGTTTTTGTAATTTCCAGCGCTTCTGTTTGAGAGACGAAGGTTACCGCCTGCTTGTCGTTACTGACATTAATGGAATCAGCAGAGACATCAACAAGCTTGTAATTAAGATTGGAAGGAATATAAAGACCATCCGAGCCGGTCGTCTGCAGAGTCGACAATTGACTGGCAATACCGTTAAAAAGGACAAAATTACCGGAATCCGGTTCATTTGTTTCTTTATATTTATTCAGATCGATGGAACGTACAACTGCACCGATCGATGAGAGTTCAATATTATAGTAATCGGAATGTACCAGCAGTGTCTTCTCCTGAGCATCGATATTGAGCATTTCATGAGCAGGAGAAGTTGCAGTAGTGTCAGCGGCCGAGGGGGCCTGCTGATCCGCCGTTTGTACAGGAGCAGAGGTTTCTGTTTCGGCTTGTTGAACCGGTTGCTGTGGCGCAAAGAAAATAGTGTAGGCCGAAAACAGTAGAACGACGAGCACTACAGTAATGATGGTTCTATTGTTATCCATTGGTATATTCCTGTTTTTTCGGAGGCACGGGGTCGTAACCACCGACATTGAATGGATGACATTTCATAACCCGCTTAAAGGTTAACCAGGCACCCTTGAACGCACCGTGAACAATAAATGAATCACGGGCATAATGTGAACACGTAGGATAAAAGCGGCAAGAAGGTGGCGTGAATGGAGAAATGCAGACACGATAAATATCGATCAAAAAAATAAAAATGAATTTGAACATGTTACAGATCCATTTTCGCAAGAAGGTCTGTCAATTCATTTTTAACGTTTTGAGAGGATAAACGCCCCGCACTCCGTCGTGCAATGAAGGAATAATCGTAATTTTTAAACAAGTATTTATGACAGCGGAAAAATTCTTTCAATTGCCGCTTGACCTTGTTTCTGACGACCGCATTGCCGACTGTACGACTGACCGTTAATCCCAGCCGCGGATGGGATAAAAAATTTTCGTAAATTAAAAGCACAAAATGGGGTGTAGAATATTTACACCCCATTTGTTTCAACTTTATATAATCCCGCGACCTGCGTAAACGACATATCTTGGGATATGTGAAGTCAGGCACTACTTCTGCGGTATGCTAACCGACAGAGATTTGCGGCCGCGGGCACGACGGCGATTGATCGTATGACGACCGTTCTTGGTCTGCATTCTTTTTCTGAAACCATGAGTGCGCTTACGCTTGATACGACTCGGTTGATAGGTACGCTTGGACATTGGGTATTCCTCCACTTTCTGAAAACTGACAAAGCAACACTACTAACCACATTCAGCAGAAAGAGTCAATAAAAAACATTGAGAAAAATTACTTGGCAGACGCCCTGCATACTCGCTATAGTAGGATACTGTACGATTTTCCTGTGTTTTTAATAAAATTAATAAAAACAGTAAGTTGTACTTGATATTAGAGTTATAAACAGTTGTTAAAAAAATGTGGATAAAATGAAAAAACTCTGGGAAAAATCTCTCGAAAAAATACGAGAAAAAACGAGTGAACAGAACTTCAATACCTGGATCAAGCCGATTCAGGTATTGAATATTGAGGAAAATATCATCAATGCGGCCGTACCTAATAAATTCATCAAAGACTGGCTGGTTGAAAATTATAAAAGCCTGATCGAGGAAATATTCTCGGAACTGGGATATCTCAATTACAAATTAAACATCAGCATCAACAGCAGGATGAAAAGAGACCCGGATAAGGTCGATGAAGAGATCAGGATCATCGAACCACGAGAGAAAAATGAAGAGATTGAGCTTTCTAATATCAATCCGAAATATACCTTCGACACCTTTGTATCAGGGCCCTCTAACCAGTTTGCCCATGCCGCAGCTCAAGCCGTATCCAATAATCCGGCAACTACCTACAATCCCCTACTTATCTGCGGTGGCGTAGGTCTCGGTAAAACACACATCATCCATGCTATCGGCAACGAAATTCTGAAGAATAATAAAAAAATGAAAGTCTGCTATTACTCTTCAGAAAAATTCACCAATGAACTGATTAACTCACTCAGACATGCGAAGATGGATGCATTCAGAGAAAAGTTCAGATCGATCGATATCCTGCTGATCGATGACATCCAATTCATCGCCGGTAAAAAAAGCACCCAAGAAGAGTTTTTTCATACATTTAATGCCCTTTACGAATCACATAAGCAGATAGTCGTGACTTCGGATAAATTTCCCAAAGAAATTCCCGATCTGGAAGAACGTCAGAGATCGAGATTCGAATGGGGATTGATTGCCGATATCCAGGCGCCTGACACAGAAACAAAACAAGCCATCCTGAAAATGAAGGCTGATCAGAATAAAATAGACATCCCGGAAGATGTCATCTATTTCCTGGCCAACTCAGTAACTAACAATGTGCGCGAACTGGAAGGTTATCTGATCAGAATCGGTGCCTATTCAAGCCTGACCTCTACACCGATCAATTTGGACATGGCAAAAAATGTTCTCAAGGACATACTGACTGAGAACAGCAAAGAAATTACCATAGAAAAAATACAGAAATTTGTTGCCGAACACTTCCAGATCAAACTCAGCGATCTCAAGTCATCAAAGCGCCTGAAAAATCTAGTTTTTCCAAGACAAATTGCCATGTATATCTGTCGTCAGCTGACCGAACTCTCCTATCCGGAAATAGGAGCTAAATTCGGTGGTAAAGACCACTCAACAATCATACATGCGATTAAAAAAATAGACCGAAAAATTGAAGAAGACCTCCAGACTCGAAACCTTGTTGAAAAACTCATGGAAAAGATCAGTAATTTGTGAAAAAGCCTCTGGGCCCCAGAGCTATCAACAAACTGAAAAATTGCTCAACATGTTATCAACACGAAAGAAAATATATAAATTAAAATAAAAACAATAAGTTAAAGAGTTTTTTACGAATCAACAACAGCTATGACTACTACTGTATTTATTAATAAAATATAAATAGAAAAAGGTGCTGTGGAGGAATTATGGAATTCAGAATCGAAAAAGAGATTTTTCTCAAGGCAATGACCAAGGTCCAAGGAATTATTGAGAAAAAACACACACTTCCAATCCTTGCCAATGTTCTGATCGAAGCCCAGGATCACAACATAACCTTTACTGCAACAGATCTGGAAGTTGGCCTGAAGTCAAGATACGGGGCGAATATACTCAAAAGCGGAAAAGTCACCGTCTCGGCAAAAAAACTATTTGAGATCATCAAAGAATTACCAGAAGCGGAAATATCATTTTGTGCCAAGAATAATTTCTGGGTTGAAATAAAATGTGGAAAATCAGTTTTTAATCTTGTAGGGCTTTCACCTGATGAATTTCCAAAATTTCCCGTTATTGATACAGATATAAAAGATATTGATAAAAATATGATTAATGAAATGATAGATAAAACTATTTTTTCAGTATCAAATGACGAAACAAAATTTAATTTAACGGGTATTTATATCAAATATAATAGTGAAGAAGGAAATCTTGTATTTGTTTCAACAGATGGACATAGACTTTCATTAATAAATAAAAAAATAAATGAAAAATTAAGTGATAAATTTGAAGATGGTTTTATATTGCCTAAAAAAGGAATAATAGAACTTAAAAAATTATTAGAGAATATAGATGGAAATATAAATATTGGTATTTCTGATAATAATTTTTCAGTTAGTAATGAAAATACAACACTTATCATGAGAATGGTTGATGGTGATTTTCCAGATTATAATCGTGTAATTCCAGAAAAAAGTAAGAATGTAGCAGTAATAGATAAGGATATATTTCTTCATTCGTTAAAAAGAATTTCTGTTTTATCAAATGAAAAATCAAAAGGAATAAAAATAAAATTAGAAAAAGATTTGATGACTTTGACTTCATCTAATCCTGATCTGGGTGATGCAAAAGAAGAAATTAATATTATATATAGTGGTGATGAAATAATTATAGGTTTTAATGCAAAATATATAATAGACATTCTCCAGGCAATAAAAGAAGAAAATATAAAATTCAGTCTTAAAGATAATATTTCACCTGGACGAATAACTCCTGAAAATGATGAAAATTATCTTTCAGTAATTATGCCGATGAGACTTTGATTAAATAGAATATGCAGATAAAAAATTTAATAATAAAAAATTTCAGAAACATAATAGATTGTGATTTATCTGCAAATGAAAGAATAAACTATTTAATTGGAGAAAATGCTCAAGGTAAAACTAATTTTTTAGAATCAATTTATTTTATAAATTTTTATAAGAGCTTTAGAACTAATTCTGTAAAAGATTTGATAAATTTTAAATCAGATTATTTGTTTATATGTTCAAGTATAAAAAATGATAGTTTAGATAATATAAAAATAAGTTTAGATAGAAGTAATAATAAAAAAATATTGTTAAATAATAATAAGCCTGATTCATTTTCAGTATATAATAAAATAAATTCAATAATTTATTATCCTTCTGAAATAAATTATTTAATACTTTATCCATTTTTTAGACGTAATTTAATTGATAGATCAATTTTCTTCATAGAAATTGAATATCTCAATGTAATAAAAAAATATAATAAAATATTAAAACAAAGAAATTTATATCTTAAAAATCCATATGGAAGTTATTGTCCATGGAATGATCAATTCATTAAACTATCTCTATTTATTATTAAAAAACGCATATTTTATATAGAAAGAATTAATAAAATATTAAAATATCTATGTGAAAAAGAAGGTTTTGGAGAAAATTATAAAATTAAATACTCAAAATATGATAAAAATATCGATGATTTGTTTTTAGAACAATTGGATAAAGTTGAAAATAGCGAAAAAAAATGTGGATATAGCCTTATTGGACCACACGTTGAAGATATTAATTTTTTTATAAACGATATAAATATCAAGAAATATAGCTCTGAAGGGCAGAAAAAATATCTTCTTCTTTATTATAAATATGCACAAATGTTAGATTTTAAAAATATTTACAATAACTATCCAATATTACTTTTCGATGACTATTCAAGTGAATTGGATGAAAGAAGAAGAAAATTTTTCTTCGAAAAAATAATAAAAAATTCAGGTCAAATTTTTATGACAACAACAAAAAAACCGGATGAAGTTTTTTGTGACTCAAGTGTTTTTAATATAATGAATGGCAATATATCGATTGCATAGGAAGAACAAGAGGATCTATGGCTGAAGAAAAAAAATATGGTGCGGAAAGTATCCAGGTTCTTGAAGGTCTGGCTGCTGTACGTAAAAGACCGGCGATGTATATTGGTTCAACTTCTGTACAGGGGTTGCACCATCTGGTTTATGAAGTTGTAGATAATTCCATCGACGAAGCCCTAGCTGGATATTGTGATGAAGTTAATGTAACGATCCATTAAGATAATTCGGTAACGGTTGAAGATAATGGTCGCGGCATACCGGTCGAAATGCATGAACAGCAGAAAAAATCGGCGGCGGAAGTCGTTATGACCGTTTTACATGCCGGAGGTAAATTCGATGACAAGGGGGAAGGTGCCTATAAGGTTTCCGGTGGTCTGCACGGAGTTGGTGTCTCCGTTGTTAACGCTCTCTCCAGTCGATTGGATATTGAAATCAGGCGTGATGGAAAAATTCATCGACAAAGTTATGTACGTGGTGTTCCAACCGGTCCACTGACTATCGATGGTGAAACCATTAAACGTGGTACCAAGGTAACTTTCTGGCCGGATACTGAAATTTTTGATACATCGGATTTCTCTTTTGAGACCCTTGCGCAACGGTTACGTGAATTGGCATTTCTTAACGGCGGTGTGAAAATCAAT
>PKUG01000135.1 GCA_002869665.1 Desulfuromonas sp.
AAGAAGAATTATATTCGTATTTATAGATATTTATTGAACTATTTTGGACTTCACCGGGCATGGATAGACATTAAGTCGCTTGCTTCGGGAGCATGGGGTAGGAGGTTCAAATCCTCTCGCCCCGACCATTCTCTCCGCTGAAGACCAAAATGAAAAACAGACCGGTCATTTTGACTGGTCTTTTTTCGTTTATAGACAGGTTCTCACTACTCTTCATAAATCATCTTCTTCGTCATCCCCCCATCGACAACGAAATTCTGCCCGGTGATGAAACCCGCTTCCGGCGAGATGAGAAAAGCTACGGAGGCGGCGATGTCGCCCGGGGTGCCGACGCGGCCAACGGGGTGTTGAGAGAGGTCGGCTTCTGAAAAAGTCGGATCGGTGCGAACGCTCGCTTTCTGCCAGTCGTCGACGGCGATCCAGCCGGGGCTGACGCAGTTGACGCGGATCTGCGGGCCGAGACTGACGGCGAGGGCGTGGGTCAGGGCGACCAGCCCGCCCTTGCTGGCGCTGTAAGGCTCGGTGTTGGCTTCCGACTGCAGCGTCCGGGTTGAGGCGATATTGACTATACTGCCGCCGCTTTCACGCAGCAGGGGCACGCCGTGCTTGCAGCAGAGGAAAGCACCGGTCAGGTTGACGGCGAGCATGCGGTTCCACTGCTCAAGTACCAGTTGCTCGATCGGCACCCGCGGCCAGCCGGTCAGTCCGGCGTTGTTGATCAGGGCATCCAGCCGTCCGCAGCGGGAGCGGACCTGATCGAACAGCGCGGAAACAGCCGCTTCATCGGCGACATCGGTTCTGATCGGTACGGCTTGCGGGCCGAACTCGGCCGCCGTTTCCGCCAGAGCCTCGTTGTCCATATCGGCAAGAACCACCGTCATCCCCTCCGCGAGCAGGCGTTTCGCAATCCCCCTGCCGATCCCCTGGGCTCCGCCGGTAACCACGGCAACGCGCATTTCAGTCTCTTCCATAATCCTGTCCATCCTTTCCCGCACACAAGCCCGCAAGCAACTGCCTGACTGAGAGTTTAGCAAACCTCGAAGCTCACGGAAATTGGATCGCGATTGTCATCGGTATCGGAATCAAACAGATTCCAAAGTAGACGAGGGCGCGATGAATCGCGCCCCTACAATATGGATTTTTTCCGCGTTTCTGCGTCGCCGTGCGATATAAATCTTCGACCATACCGATCATGATTGGCAGAGGAATTGGAGGAACGTGATTTAAGGCAAATCTCTCCTTTTTCTTGAACACTTACGGCGAACGTGCTACCACAGCCTGTCATTTTCTACACGGAGTGAGCGGATGATCCATCTGACCGATATTACCAAGCAGCACGGCAACCGGGTGCTGTTCAAAAACGCCAGCTTCCAGATCCTCGCCGGCAGTCGCACCGGCCTGGTCGGCCCGAACGGGGCCGGCAAATCGACCATCTTCCGCCTGATCACCGGCGAGGAGAGCCTCGATGGAGGGGAAATCAGCTGCGGCAAGAAAACAGTTATCGGCTACTTTTCCCAGGATGTCGGCGACATGGCGGGGCGTAGCGCCCTGGACGAGGTGGTCGCGGCATCGGAAGCAACCGTTGCTCTCGGCGAGCAGATCCGCGCCATGGAAGCCCAGATGTGCGAACCGCTGGAAGATGATGCCATGTGTGCGCTGCTGGAACGCTACGGCGACACCCAGCAGGAGTTCGAGCATCGCGGCGGCTACGATCTCGAAAGCCGCGCCCAGGCGGTACTGACCGGCCTCGGCATCGGTCCGGACGACTACAACCGCCCGGTCGAGTCCTTCAGCGGCGGCTGGAAGATGCGCATCGCCCTGGCGCGCATCCTGACCCTGAATCCTGATGTCCTGCTCCTCGACGAGCCGACCAACCACCTCGAGGTCGAGTCGATCATCTGGCTGGAAAACTGGCTGGCCACCGATTATAAAGGCGCCGTGGTCATGACCAGCCACGACCGCGACTTCATGAACCGCCTGGTCGACCGGATTGTCGAAATCGGCGGCGGCACCATCACCAGCTACAGCGGTAACTACGATTTCTACCTGCGCGAGCGCGAGATCCGCCGCGAGCAGCTGATCGCCAGCTACAACCGCCAGCAGGAGATGCTCGCCAAGGAGGAGGAGTTCATTGCCCGCTTCGCTGCCCGCGCCTCGCATGCTGCCCAGGTGCAGTCACGGGTCAAGAAACTGGAAAAGATCGAGCGGATCGAACTGCCCCCCGAGCAGAAGGTGATCCGTTTCGGGTTCGCCGAACCGCCGCGCAGCGGTGACGATGTTATCGCTATCGACAACCTGGCGAAAAGCTGGCCGCTTGATGGCGGCGGCGAAAAGCCGGTCTTCTCCGGTATCAGCGGCATGGTCCGGCGTGGCGAGAAGATCGCCGTGGTCGGGGTCAACGGGGCCGGCAAGTCAACCTTCCTCAAGACCCTGGCCGGGCTGACCGAACCGACCTCCGGCAGCGCGACCATCGGCGCCAGCGTCTTTCCAGGCTATTTCAGCCAGCACTCAATGGAGCAACTCGACCCGAAAAAGACCGTCTTCGAGACGGTACAGGATGCCCTGCCGCAGCAGACCATCGGTGTACTGCGCAACCTGTGCGCGGCCTTCCTGTTTCAGGGGGATGATGTCGACAAGCGCGTCGACAAGCTTTCGGGGGGTGAGAAATCGCGCCTGGTCCTGGCGACCCTGCTCGGGCGCCCGCTCAACCTGCTGATCCTCGACGAACCGACCAACCACCTCGATATCCAGTCGCGCGAGGTTCTGCTCGATGCCCTGCAGAAATTCAGCGGCACCCTGCTTCTGGTCAGTCACGACCGTCACTTCCTGCGTTCGCTGGTCGGCCGGGTGTTCGAGATCGATCACGGCGCCATGCTCGCCTACGAGGGGGATTACGAGTATTACCTGGAGAAGAGCGGCCGGGATCACACGCGGATCTGAGACATGATCATCTCGCGTGCCTGCTGAATCTCATAATCCGACGCTGATCATATTTGTGTTCTGAATTATCCATTTTACTCCGGTTGAGACATAATCAGTCACACAAAGGCGCTATCTGGGTAAGTAAGTATCCCCCGGCAAAGCCGGGGGCTTTATGGGTGAACCGCTCAAAACGGTTGGCTCAAACCTTGGGCCGCCTGAAGGCGGCTAGTGGAGCAGTGTGAATTGATCGACTCTACGATCTTCTCGCT
>PKUG01000073.1 GCA_002869665.1 Desulfuromonas sp.
GGGGAGTCGCGCTGATCTGGTTGCTGACCAGCGCATCCGGCAGCGTGCCGGCCTACCTGGTCCCGCACCCGGAGACGGTGCTGGCGGCGTTGAGGACTTATATCTTTGCCGAGCCGGGGAGCGCCCCCTACGCAGGGCGTTTTCTCGGCGATTTCTGGGCCAGCAGCCAGCGCGTAATGATCGGTTTTCTGCTCGCAGCGCTTCTCGGCCTGCCGCTCGGCATCCTTTCCGGCCGCTGCGCCGGCATCCGCCGCCTGCTCGGCACCAGCCTCAACGCCGTGCGCGCCGTGCCCGGCATCTGCTGGCTGCCGCTGGCCCTGGTCTGGTTCGGCATCGGCATCAAGGCGACCGTCTTCCTTGTCGCCACAGCCGCCTTTTTCCCGATTTTCCTCAATGCTGAAGCCGGCGCCCGCCAGGTTAACCCGGTTTTGTTGCACGCCGGGGCGATGCTCGGCGTCACCCCGACCCGCGCCGTTTTCGCCGTGCTGCTGCCGGCGCTGATGCCGAACATCGTCACCGGCCTGCGCCTCGGGCTCGGCGTCTCCTGGGCCTACCTGGTCCTCGGCGAACTGACCGGCGTGCCCAACGGCCTCGGCGCGATCATTATGGACGCACGCATGCTCGGGCGCACCGATATCGTCGTCGTCGGCATTATCCTCATCGCCCTGATCGGCCGTTTGAGCGACAGCGGCCTGCACCTGCTGCTCAGGCTCTGTTTCCGCAGCGCGCGGAGGCTGGCATGAAGAGCGCCCTCAAGATCGTTCCCGGGCGCACCCCGGACACCCGGCCGCTGCTTGAGGTCGACGGCCTGACCAAGAGCTTCGTCACCAATGGTGGCCGGGCTGCGGTCCTCAACGACGTCAGTTTCAACGTCCGCCGTGGCGAGATCGTCTGTGTCCTCGGCCGCAGCGGCTGCGGCAAAACAACCCTGCTCAAACTGCTCGCCGGCTTCCTCCCCCCCGATCACGGGACGATCAATCTCGCCGGTGATCCGGTGACCAAGCCGGGACCGGAACGCGGGGTGATCTTCCAGGAGGACGCGCTCTTCCCCTGGCTGACGGTGCGCGAGAACATCGCCTTCGGCCTCCGGGGGCGTGGTCAAAGGGGAAAGACCGCTACGGGCGAAGTCGAACGCTTTCTCGAGCTGGTCGGCCTCGCCGGCTTCGGCGACTATCTGCCGATCGAAATCTCCGGCGGCATGAAGCAACGCGTCGCCCTCGCCCGGGTGCTGATCATGCACCCCGAGCTGCTGCTCCTCGACGAGCCCTTCTCCGCCCTCGACACCCAGACCCGCGAGGAGATGCAGGACCTGCTGCTGATGCTCTCGCGCCAGTTGTCTCACAGCGTTCTCTTCATCACCCACGATGTCGAAGAGGCCGTGCTGCTCGCCGACCGGATCATCCTCTTCGACCCGGCCTGCCACGGCATCTGCCGCGAGATCGCCGTCGACCTCGGCCGCCCGCGCGCGCGCCGGGAGTCGGGCTTCAGCGCCCTGACCCGCGAGATCGTCGGCCTGCTCAAGGGGCACGGCAACACCACGCTCAGCGGCCGGGCGATCCCCAAGCTCTTCTGCGGTCGCAGCAAGAGCCACTCCTTCTCCCGTCCGCGCGATTGACTGACGCTGAACTCACTGAAACAGCGCTACACCTCGGTAACCTGGCAGAAGAAAGGCCTATTTCGCGCAGAGGCCCGAGATGCTGAGAGAACCCCAGGGGCAAGACGTGTCTGGATTCTTTGCACTCATGTGAACGAAGTGAACAGGAGTGAGGCTGATTTGTTCCCCTTCTCCCTGAGGGAGAAGGGGACCGCAGGCCGGCTGAGGGGGTTGTTCTCCTCTGTGACTGCGTGCCCTGTGGTGTGTCTTTGGTTTGTTTGGATGTTTGGAAAAAACCGGATCAAGAAAAAGTTCGGGGCGCCTAACTCATTATTTACTTGGAAAAAAATTGTGCTATGGTGGCAGCCAAAATCAACTTTTCCCGGAGGTAACGAATGATGAAGAAATTTGCAGTTCTTTTGTTGACCCTGTTCCTGGTCTGCTGCGCCTCTGCGGCGTTTGCCAAAGACATCAAGGCCGCTTTCGTCTATGTCGGCCCCGTCGGTGACGGCGGCTGGACCTATGCTCACGATCAGGGGCGGGCCGCCATGGATCAACTCCCCTACGTCAAGGAAACCAAATACATCGAATCGGTTCCGGAAGGCGCCGAGGCCACCCGCGTCATCATGGGCCTGGCCAACAAGGGGTACAACCTGATCTTCACCACCAGCTTCGGCTTCATGGATCCAACCCTCGAAGTGGCCAACCGCTTCAAGGATGTCGCCTTCGAGCATTGCTCGGGCTACAAGACGGCCGCCAACATGGGGAACTACTTCGGCAAGTTCTACCAGGGCAAATATCTCTCCGGTATCGTCGCCGGGGCGATGACCAAATCGAACACCATCGGTTACGTCGCCGCTTACCCGATCCCGGAAGTTATCCGCGGCATCAACGCCTTCACCCTCGGTGTTCAAGAAGTCAATCCCGCTGCCAAGGTCAAAGTGGTCTGGACCAGCACCTGGTTCGATCCGGGCAAAGAAAAACAAGCCGCTGAGTCGCTCCTCGACGTCGGCGCCGATGTCCTCTCCATGCACCAGGACACCCCGGCCACCCTGCAGGCCGCCGAAGAGCGCGGCAAGTTCGCCATCGGTAACGACTCAGACATGCGTCAGTTCGCACCCAACGCCTTCCTGACCGCACCGATCTGGAACTGGAGCGTCATGTACACCAAGATCGCCGAAGATGTGCACAACGGCACCTGGAAAGGCGAGGAAAAATGGTGGGGCATCGAAACCGGTATCGTTCAACTCGCGCCGCTGAGCGACGCGGTTCCGCAAAACATTAAGGACCTGGTCGCCCAGAAGCAGCAGGAACTGGTTGAGCACAAGTTCAAGATCTTCTCCGGCCCGATCAAGGATCAGGACGGCAAGGTCGCTCTCGAAGCAGGCAAGAGCTTCACCGATCCCGAACTGCTGAGCATGAACTTCTTCGTCGAAGGGGTTCAGGGGACGATCCCGAAATAATTCGGCCCGGACTCACACAGTAATTCCCAAAAGGGGAGCGGCATCACGCCGCTCCCCTTTTTTTGATGTCCAGAGACACACTGATTTATACAGAGGCGTTGGGAAAAGCCTGTCTCGCGCGGAGGCGCA
>PKUG01000104.1 GCA_002869665.1 Desulfuromonas sp.
CGACATGGCGATCACCGAGATCAAACCTAAAAATGTCTTAGACAAAGTCCTTCGACCGATGGAAGCCAGAGGCGTTGGCGAAATGACAGCCAGAGTTAAAAGCATCATCTCTCAAGTGTTCCGCTTTGGTGTCGCTTCTGGATATGTCGAACGCGACGTGACGACCGACCTCACCGGCGCACTAAAAAAAGTGGTCCGTGGACACCGCGCCGCCATCACCGAACCCGCTGAGCTCGCAAAACTCTTGAGAGCAATAGATGATTATGACGGCAACAAAGTTGTTAAACATGCCCTCAAACTTGCTCCGCTGCTCTTTGTCCGCCCAGGCGAACTCAGAGCCATGAAGTGGACTGAGATTGATTTTGAAAATGCCGAATGGCGATACCTGATCAGCAAAACAAAAACCGAACACATCGTCCCGCTGTCGCGGCAATCCCTCGAAATACTGGAATCACTCCGCCCCATGACAGGAATGTGCGATCTTGTCTTTCCCTCGGTCCGCTCTGTGACCAGGCCGATTAGTGACAATACACTGAATGCAGCCCTTCGGCGGATGGGCTACACAAAGGACGAAGTTTCAGCTCATGGATTCAGAGCGACAGCCCGAACTATTCTAGAAGAGGTCCTGCAAGAAAGGATCGAATATATCGAACATCAACTTGCCCACGCCGTCAAAGATGCCCTTGGCCGCGCCTACAACAGAACAAAACACCTTGAACAGCGCCACCGTATGATGCAAACATGGGCAGATTACCTCAGCGGACTGAAAAACGACGAAGTTAAAACAATACCAACTCGAAAAGCAGCAGAGAGGTAAAGCAACAATCATAGAACACGCTTCATCTTGCCGGGTTAGATCGACGGGTCGAAAAGGCGGTACCACCCCCTCCACCGCCCTGCTCGGCAGTTTTTACAAGTGAGGGATTGCGCAGTGGGGAGCGCACGACATGGGCAAGAATAATAGAAATAATTCAGGTCTGCCAGAATTGCCTTTTAGCATTAGACGCCTAGATCAATTCCCTGAAGAATGGCCTCATGACCTCGACCCAGATAAAAACTGGGAAAGCCTCTCCCAGTGGAAATGGTGGTTAACACATCTGGAGCATGCACATCAAATAGGTGGTGCCAAAATATCAAAAGAGGAACCTCAGTATGTTCCAAATGGTTGTAATTCTGACGACTCACTCAACATAATCGGTCTATTTTGCAATGCACACGAAAATGGCGTTTATCCCAGTGCTCAAATCATGAACGAGTTGTATAGCCGCTTTAAAACTTATATAGCCGACAACATGTCAGGAAAAACCAGACCTCTTGGAAGGTATTTCGATGAAAAAATAACTGCAGGACGTAGGGTGGATTTCAAACGACTAGCGCACCACGATATACTGGAGGCAGCTTGTGAAATGATTTATTCACTTGAACAGAGCCTACCAAGAAACATATCAAAAGGGGACATACATGCGGTGGTGTCACTTTACCTGAAAGACCAGCAATCCTACCTCCCCGTCGGCTGGACAAATAGCCGACCAAAGGGCATTGAATCTATATTAAAAACTTATACTGAGTGGAAAACTTCAGAAAGTGGTTGTCATTACAAGGAGTGGCTAAACAGACTCTCTCTTGACGAACAAGATCACAATGCAATTCTGTCATTATTAAGAATTGGTGAGAAAAATCTCTGCGGCTATCCCAAATTAGAAGAAATCCTCAAAAAAGCCCTGCCATCGAGAGAAAAACCATCTTAACAAGTGACGAAATTCTAAATTTTCATCTGAAAAATTAAGACGAAAAAACCGCCTCCACGCTATCACGGAAGGCGGTTTTTTTATGTTCTTCTCTCCTTGCACGTGCCTAATCCCTCCCGCTGGACGCAGCGGGAATCACCTCACAACGCAAGGAGAATCACACATGAACACCCCCCACCAACCTGACATTTTTGACCGCATGGCTGACAAGTGGCCCTCAACGGTCGTCGCATCCCCCTTGGTCAAACAATTTTCCGGCGGAGCCATCAGCGGTAAGACACTTGCCAACATGAGTTCCGCCGGCCAGTCTGTCCCGCTGTCTGTCAAAATCGGAGGAAAGCGTTGTTACGAAGTCGCATCCTTGGCCGCCTGGCTGCGCACACGCTCTGAACAGGCGAAGGAGATCGCGTCATGAAATACTTTCCGATTACTATTTGTCCTGCTCCGGCTGGCCTTGTAGCCGTGTTCTGCGAACCTGGAAGCAATAAAGAGTGCGAGCACCGCGAACCCATTGTGGCATTCGGAATCATCGATGAGACTATTGCGGTCGCCAAGGGTACAGAAAAAGCGTATCGACATTTCGTTCCCTTGGTTCTGGATTATGAATGCGGCTCGCTCGAACCTGTTGATGCCTCGTCCGACTTCCTGCGAGTTGAACGGCAACCGCACCCACCCTGCTCATGTATCAAGGGCTGATCGACGCCGTCATGAACACCGGCATCCGCCCGGCCTGCGACGTGCCACAAGTCGCAGACGGGCGGGTGCGCCGCTTCGCCGTCGAAGGCGACAAGGCCTGCGCTAAGTCCGGCTGGATCGTCCTGTTCGACAATGGGGACGGGACAACCGGCGGAAAGTTCGGAGATTATAAGCACGCCATCACCGGCACCTGGTACAGTGGCGCACCCCTCCGCGAGATGACCGCCGTGCAGCGCCGCGCCTATGCGCAAAAGATCGCAGACGACCGCCGCCGCCTGGCAGAGACCGAAGCGGATCGGCACCGACGCGCCGCCTACAAAGCCCAACAGCTCTGGGAAAAATCCCGGCCCGCCGCTGCCGACCATCCGTATCTGACGCGCAAAAGGATCAAACCCCACAGCCTGCGTCAACTCGATACCTCACTGGTGATCGCCATCCGCCACAACACCGGCTCAATCACCAGTCTTCAATTTATCAACGCCACCGGAGACAAACGCTTTCTATCCGGCGGACAGATCGCTGGTTGTTACACCAGCATCGGACATCATCCCAATCCAAACGATCCCCTGCTGATCGCTGAAGGCTTCGCCACCGCCGCTTCACTCCATGAAGCCACCGGATACCCCTGCGCCATCGCCTTTAATGCGGTGAACCTCAAACCGGTTGCACTGACCCTGCGTCACAAATACCCAAAGGCACAGATCATCCTTTGTGCCGATGCCGACGATGTC
>PKUG01000043.1 GCA_002869665.1 Desulfuromonas sp.
CAATGTCGGGGGGGAGGAGGGGAGTTCGACGGCGAACTACTTGAAAGATATTGCCGGCGAGAAAGCAAATGGGCTGTTGGTGCAGGCTGCCAGGGACGGGGACGTGAGAAAGCTTGCTCTGGCCCTGGACCACGGTGCGGATCCGAACTCATGGGTCCCGGATAACGGGTCGCAATACAGTCCCCTGCAACTTGCCGTCGGTAACAAGCATTTGTGGGTGGTCAGGCGCCTGATCCAGGCCGGTGCGGATGTCGACTCCCGCCACGATGACGGGCAAGGAACCCCCCTCATGATTGCGGCTTACGGCGGTCAGCGAGAGATGGCCCAGCTGCTGCTGGCTTCCGGGGCTGATCTGTCTCTCACTTTTTCAGGCAATCTGTCCGCAATCGATTTCGCTCTGGATGAGGGGCATGAGACGCTGGCCGGGGATCTTCGGGCATACCGTGACAGTGCTGTGCTTAATGGCGACATCGCCTGGTATCTTGCTGCGTTTTTCAACGATACACAGTTCCTTGGCGCTTCTCAGACGAACAGTGATCCACTTGTTTTTACGGACGCTGTCGGGTTCAATGCCCTGCATGTTGCCGTCCGCTAAGGGGCTGTTGAGATTGTCTAGCGTTTGCTTCCGCTGACCTCCCGGCTGGATGCCGGGGGCGATTCCGGTTGGACCCCGCTGATGCTGGCGGCGTTCAATAATCGGGTTGCCATATGTGAATTGCTCCTTGCTGCAGGAGCGGAGCGCGCGATTGAGAACGGCGAGGGGCAGACAGCGCTCGATCTTGCCCGGACACGCGGGCATCAGGCGATTGAGGGCCTGTTTGTGAACGATAGCTCCCCGGGGCTCAGCGACCAACTGGCCGTCGCTGTCCGCTCAGGCTCTGTGACCACTGTTCAGCAGCGCTTGTCGCAGGGGGGCGATCCCAATGCGCCAAATTCATTCGGCTGGGCGCCCCTGTTGTTCGCGGCCCGTGACGGATATGCGGAGATCGCCGAACTCCTGATAAATTCAGGGGCCGATGTCGATGTCAAAACCTCCGATGGCTGGACGCCGCTGATGCTGGCGGCCTACAACGGGAACCTGCCGGCCAGCTGCCTGCTGTATTTCAGCGGCAGTCAACCGGGTGCCATGAATACGTCCGGCAAGAATGCCCTGGCCCTGGCCAGGGACGGGGGGCATGACAAGATTGTCGATTTTCTGGAAAACCCCTGGCGCAGTAAAAATGCCTACGCAAACCACTTGTTGCTGCAGGGGGCCGGCCGCGGGGATCTGGAGTTGGTCAGGAGAGCCGTTGCGCTGAGTGCCGATATCGGCTGTCAGGACAGCGCTGAACGTACCCCCCTGCACCTCGCCGTCGATTCCGGTGATGCCGAGATTGTCGAGTATCTGCTTACCCTCGGGGCCTCTGTTCAGGTTCAGGATAAATATTATCTCACCGCCTTCGAATATGCCGTTCGCAACGGGAATCTTCCCCTGGTAAAACGTCTGCTCCTCTCCAGCCCCAATCTGCAGGGGTACAGTTACGACTCCCCTCTGCATCTTGCCGCGCACTTCGGTTATGCCGATATCGTTGCGGTGTTGCTCCAGGCCGGCGCTCCGGTCGAGGAACTCGACAGGGAGAAACGCACTCCGCTCATGCTCGCTGTCGGGAACGGGAACCTGGCTGCTGCCCGCCTGCTGCTGAATGCCGGTGGAAATCCGCAAGCGATCGATGCCTTTGGGGATTCGGCAGTCTCCCTGGCGCTGCGTTCAAAGAATCCCGCACTGGTGGCATTGGTTGCGGGAGAAACGACGGCCTCTGGTTCAGCCACAGAGTCTCCCGAGCTGGTGATCCAGAGAGGGCACCCCGATTCGATAGAGGCGCTGGCTGCCAGCCCGGACGGACGTTATCTGGTAAGCGGTGGCTGGGATAACCTGCGCGTCGTTTGGGATGTCACCCTGCAGCGTGAGATAACCTCATTCAGGGTGGAGGCGAAGGCGGAATCGCTGGTATTTTCTCCTGATGGCCTGCGTATCGCCAGCGGAGACAGTAACGGCGGGATCGAGCTTCTGGACCTGCAGGACCCAGCTCGGAACATTTTGTTAGCCGGACATGATATCGCCCAGGATGTCGATACCCTCTCGTTCAACGCCGATGGCAGTCTGCTCCTCAGCGCCTGCCGGGGGGACGGCAGCCTTAAGCTGTGGGATGCGTCGAGCGGACGCCTGAAAAGGTCATTCCAGTCAGGCTACCAGTCCGTCAATAGCGCCCTGTTCTCCCACCACGACAATGTCGTCTGGGTTGGGACCCGCCAGGGACGGATTTTCTCCCTGGATCCCCAGTCGGGCAAGGAACTGGATCAGTTGACGAGTGAGAACGGGAAATCGGTCGAGACGTTTGCCCTGTCTCCCGATGGGCGTGTGCTGGCGGTTGTTTTCAGCGGCCGCACCCTTGATGACGTGGCGTTGTTGACCTTTGATACCGTAACAAAAACAAAGTTGGCCGAAATCAAGCTTCCCTACATGGCTGACGGGGCTGTTACCCTTTCCGACTTCTCAACCTTTAAAGCCGTGGGGCTCTGCTTTGCCGGCAATAATCTGCTGGTTACCAGTGCCATGCACTCTGCTCCCTTCCTGGTCTGGGATGTCAGGACGGGTGATCAGATCACGCAATTCAGTCTCCCTGAAGGACTCTCTTCTGTCGATTATTTCATGGCGTATCTGGCGGAGAACCGCCTGGCGGTTTCCGTCGATAACAAAATCTTGCTCCGGACGCTGGGCGAGACCGATCCCGTCGGCGCGCTGGAAAGCCATACGGCTGAAATCAAGGGGCATTGCCTTGATGCTGAGGGGCGTACACTTGTTGTTGCCTCCGGTTCGGGAGCGATTCGCACGATCGATTTGAGCACGTCCCGGGTTACGGACGTTTTCAGCGGGAAAAGACATGTGCAGGATATTGTCTGCCGCGAGGATCTCTCGACCATGATCACCGCCCATATCGGCGATCTTTACAAACGCGATCTTGCCCGGGGGGAGGAGCCTTCCTCTTATGAATCGCTGACAAGTGATTTCCCCGACCGCCTGGCGCTGAGCCCCGATGGCCGCTGGCTCTCGCTCGCCGGAACCATAAATTATTCCGGGAGCCTCA
>PKUG01000178.1 GCA_002869665.1 Desulfuromonas sp.
AGGTCGGCGACTGAAGCAATGCCGGAAGTCAGGATCGGATCATAAAAAGCAGCGCCCAGCAGACCGACGACAGCTGCGTTGACTCCGACGATGGCGTTGGCTGTCGGCCGATAACGAGAAATCGCCTGCCACAGGGGGAGCACCGCCGCCACCAGCAGAAATCCGGGGAGAAAGATAAAGACCAGCGCTACAGCGCCACCGAGCCAGGCAGGGAATCCGGTCGGCACCAGCGCCCCGAGATAGGCGGAAAAAGCGAACATCGGCCCCGGAATCGCCTGGGACGCACCATAGCCGGCAAGGAAGCTCTCCTGCGCCACCCATCCCGAAGCGACCACCGATTCTTCAAGCAACGGCAGCACCACGTGTCCACCGCCAAAGACCAGAGCCCCGGCACTGTAAAAAGCTTCAGCAAGGGCGAACAGACCACGTTCAGCCGGCAAGGCGAGAAAGAGAAGCAGCAGGACCGCAAAGACGCCCAGCAGAGTCAGGGCGAAACGCTTACCATACCCCGGATGGATCAGGTCCGAGCGTTCTTCGGCAGCCGTACGGCAAAGGGCCAATCCGGCCAGCGCCCCGCCAAGAACGACGAGCAGTTGCAGCCAGGCTGAACCTGCCAACAACAGCAGACCAGCAGCAGCGACAGCGATGATTCGCCGAGGCAGGTCGGGGCAGAGCTTCAGGAACATTCCCAGCACCGCATCGGCAACCACCGCGCAGGCAACCAGCTTCAGACCATGGATAGCGGCCAGCCCGATCGGGCCGGAAAGATAGGGGAGCAGCGCGGCAAAAAGGAGCAGCAGCAACGCCGACGGCAAGGTGAAGCCGAGGAAAGCAGCCAGCGCACCGGGCCAGCCACCACGCAGCAGCCCGAGAACAAAACCGAGCTGACTGCTCGCCGGTCCGGGCAGAAACTGGCAGATCGCCAGCAACTGGCCGAACTGGCTGTCGCTCACCCACCCCCGGCGTTCGACCAGCTCCTTACGGAAGTAGCCGAGATGGGCCACCGGCCCGCCGAAAGAGGTGAAACCGAGCTTGAGAAAGGTATAAAAAACACCCGCCGCACCCTGCTTAACAGTGCCGGCCGGTTTGTCAGTCGTCATGAGCCGCCCGTTCCGCAACGAAAAAGAGAAACGAATAAACGTAGAGGGTTTATTCTAACGGCCCTTCTGTGTGAGCACAACGGCTGGGCAGATTAACGACTCGCTCTGCAGAAGAAAAGGACAGCGTCATCCCGCGGTCCCCCTCCCCATTCAGTTTCGGAAAGAAGATTCGATTCTGCTCCGCATCCCAGTTCATCGCTTTGCCGGTGTAGGGGTTCCCCAGTTCGGCGGCATGCTCCTGCAGAAATTGCGGCATCTCCTGCGGCGGAACTTCTTCCCTGCTCGCCAGGATTTTGAGCCAGGCAATCCGGCGTATCCCCTCAAGTTCATGCCCGCTTTCCATAAAATTTGAGAAACTTATGGAACTTGCCATGACCGCTAGAATTTCACCTGTCGGATTGTAGAGAAACGACAACCCCATTCGCCAATTGTTCTCGTAACAATCAGGCGTTACACGCAATGTCTGTGCGAACTGCCGTGGCGACAATGAAGCTAGATACAGTCGGTTCTCATTGATCCGCACGACTTGATTCAGCGTAGCATCACTTTTGTATAACAGCGCATCCCAGGACCAACCTTTTGGGAAGACCTTGTCTTGGATCTCGAAGTTCGCCAGCAGATAACGAATCTCACCTATTATTACCTTTTCAAAAGACAACTCTTCGGCAGCAAAAGATCTCAATATCTTTTCCTGGGTCACTTCGCTTTCGGTATCAAGCGGATATTTTGCACCCAGATCACTGACAAATTCGAGGTCGCGCGTCATGCAGGCGATTGCGATCAACCTTGTGATAAAAGTTTCTGAATTTCGTAGAACAAAGCGCCAGAACTCCACATCCTTCTCCACTTCGGAAAAGGCTCCGGCGATATCACCCCGATCAGCCTTGAGTGCAGTCTCGAAAAAAATGCCAACCTGACCGTTTCTGAGCTGGGAAAATCCAGGGAATGGCATGTACGCACCAAAGTCCAAAGGCTCAACAAAGCACGAATAGGAACGCAGTTCCCTGTAACGCCGAACCAGTTCTGCATTCTCACGCAGCCACAAACTTACCTCTTCCGGATGTTCTACGACACACTCCAGAAAACCCAGTTTATAAATTTTCGATGGCAGATCTGCCTGAAGCTTGATTGTTGGTGGATCGTTGAAAATGGCATTCCAAGCAGCCTGAAAATCCCCCCGATTAAACGCCTCGTCAATGATTCCCAGATAACGTTTGCCATAGGCAACAGACGTTTCCCCTTCAGGTGCGGCAAAGCCGAGCATCGCCAGCCACAGGTTGTCGTCACTCAACACCTCAGGGCGTGGTGCGGTCATCAGCTCGACGCGTTCCGGCAACGGCGCTTCATCATAAAGCAACAGACCGAACAACAGCGTGGGGTAGAAGATCCAGAGCAGCAGGCGAATTTTGTTGAAAGTCGTCATTACCAGCTCCAGCCACAGAAGTAGAATTTAAGATTTTCCAGATGTTGGCTGTCCGGCAGATAAACAGATAACAACCAGAACATGCTGAGGAAGCCGGCAATCAGGATCAGAAAAGTCATCAGGGAAAGGATAAAGCAGGCAATGCTGCGCTTGCGGGTAAAGCCCTGTACAGAAACAAGGTTGAGAACGTAATTCCGCAGTGCTACCGGACCAACCATCACCGGCGGCATAAAAAACAGGACCATAGCCAGCCAGTCGGGCTCGGTAACCAGCAGCGGCACCAGACTGCCAAGCAAAGCTGCCAGAGGGAGCGGCAGAAACGTCCAGGCGCAGAGGCGATAACTGGCTTCAAGCGTTGCGCCACCGCCGAGTCGACGACCAACAGTCCAGGCACAGCGGGAGAAGAGTGATGTGAGGATAAAACCGAGCAGTGGGCCGAACAGCACCAGCAACATAATCAGCAGCCCCGGAGTAAACATGTGATAAGCCGGGGCCAGTACCGCCGCCAGCAGGCAGACCCCCGACAGGGCATTGACACCCCCGGCTGCGACCAGAGAGCGGTCGAAAGCCTGCATGGCAAAGCCCTCCGGCCTCCAGAATCTGAGTATAGCTGTCGCGCTCAATCTCCCCTCCTCGTTTTGCCACGGAAACTGCTTGTCACAGACAAATGGCTCAAGCCCCTCCATTCCGTGCCAAAACAGAAAAACGCTGCCCGGCTTGAAACCGAAGACAGCGTTTATAGACGTTCAATCAGAATCCCCCACACTGCCCCTCTTCGCCCCAGACTAGGGGAATCACAGTACAGTGTCAAAGGAAACAGATCGTTACGAGAAACTCATCGCTACTGAAATTAATTCACGTCAACCGACACCTTGTCGTCGATGACCGTTCTGACGATCCGGGACAGTTCATTGAGCCGCAGAGGCTTACTGCAGTAGGCGGAGATGCCGTATTTCTGGATATCTTCCTCGGACACCTGGGAACTGTAACCCGAAGTGAGAATAATCGGCAGGGGGAGACCGAGCTTGTGGACTTCAATGGTCAGGTCGCGACCGGACATTCGCGGCATGGTCTGATCGGTGATCAGCAGATCGAACTGCTCCGGATGGCGGCGAAGATAGGCCAGCGCCTCTGCGCCGCTTTTCGCCACCGTGACCCGGTATCCCAGGTCGGTGAGAATCTGGCGACCGAGGCTGAGCAGCACTTCGTCATCATCGACCAGCAGGATCGCTTCGGAACCGGTCAACGATTCTTCTTCATCAGTCTTCTCACTCTGGGCGATCAGCTGCTTCACCGTCGGAAAACAAAGTTCAAAGGTGCTCCCCAGGCCAGGGGCGCTGAACACCCGGATGAAGCCACCATGCTGCTTAACGACCCCCTGGACCGTGGCCAGCCCCATACCGGTCCCCTTGTTGACCTCTTTGGTGGTAAAGAAGGGATCAAAGACCTTCTCTAGCGTCTCCGGGTCCATCCCGCTTCCACTGTCGGCGACACTCAGAATAACGTAGTGCCCCGGCCGGCAATCGTATTGAGCCGGAATCCCGCTCTGCTCGATTTTTTCCTCACGCAAGCGAACGATCAGCTCCCCCTGCTCATCCATGGCATGAATGGCGTTGGTACAGAGGTTGAGCAGAGCCTCCTGTAGCTGACCGACATCTGCTTCGATATGAACCTTCCTGGCCTCCTCGCTCACCCGGTACTCAAGCTGGACCGAAGGGGGCAGGGTCGAAAGCAGCAACGACATGGTTTCGTCGGCAACCAGAAACGGCTGGGTTGCCTCCTTCCGTTTTGAACCCTGGCGGCTGTAAGTCAGGATCTGGGTCACCAGATCACGCGAACGCAACACCGCCGTGCGCGCGTTCTCGAGATATTTCGTCAACTTGTTCGTGTCACTGATCTTGCGCTGTGCCAGTTCGATATTACCGAGAATAATAGCCAGGTTATTGTTGAAGTTATGGGCGATCCCGCCGGCCATGACCCCGATCCCTTCCATCTTCAATTTCTGACGCAGCTGCGCTTCGAGCTGCCAGCGCTCCTCCTCGGCCCGCCTGGCGGCGGTGATATCCTGCACCACTTCCATAACGCAGGCACTCCCATCGGCCAACTGGAACGGCGTCGAAATGATGTCGAAGATCCGGCCATCCGGGATACTGTTTTCAAAACGGAAGCGCTGCCCCTGTTCGATCACCTTCCGCATGTGACAAAAGGAGCAGGGCTTGTCCGCCGCGATGATCCGTTGATAACAGAAGGGACGCTCCTCTTTGCCAAACCAGCACTGGATCGTCCGATTCGACTCAAGAACGCGAAAGTTCTGATCAATCAGGATCAGGCCGATATTCATTTCGTCGATAGCATCAAAATATTTGCGGATCCGGTAGTTGCTGTCCAACAGGCTGCGCTGATGATTCAGCAGCTGCTTGTCCGTTTTGCGCAGGAGCAGCGCCAGGTAGCCGGTCAGAACGATGAAGATCGAGAACAGGCCACCGAAAGCGAGCAGAAAATTATAACGTAACGCATGCTTTTGACTGGTTACATCTTCGAACAGAACCAATGCCCCGACTTGCTGATTGGACGCATCTATGAGCGGAAATGGCATGGCATACCAGGTTCGCCCTTCATTGTCCAGCTCATGAAGCCCACCGTCCTCACCATGTCTCGGTTGTACCGGCCAGAGTCCACCGACTACTGGCAATGCCGTCGATGAGCGATGAACGGTCACAAAATCTTCATAGAGGTCCCAATCAGCGTCCTCGCCCAGCATCCGCATGCCCGTTTCCCACTCCGCCGGATTGAGATAACTCTTGTCGATTCCAACGAAATAGTCCATGCCATGCTCTGAGTGCAGCTGCGACAAGGCATCATCGATCTCCTTGCCCAGCTCCAGGTAGCCGACAAGCCCCTGCTGATCCCGGATCGGCATGACGACCCTGAGAGTAAAAGTACCGAGCGGGCCGAGTTCGATACCGGAAGCGGTCAGCCCGGTACGTTCCGCCTCGCGCGCGGTAAAGCGGTCGATCTGGTCGCCATAACGGTCCGGCATATGGACGCGGAGCAGGTTGACCCGATCGGACGTGTGAAAATAGAAATGGGTAACGTTGTGCTCATTACGCAGGGAAATAAACAAATCGGCGTATTTACCGAAAAGAAGGTCGCGGTCGGCCGCGCGCAACCCGGCAACGAGAAAGTCATCTCGCTGCAGGGCTTCAAGGATGGCCCGAAGCGACGAGGTCTGCTGCTGGAGGATGTGGGCAAATTCAGCCTGGGAGTTGATCAGAATCCCATTACAATCCCGGCGTAGTTCCTGCTTCTGAAGGTTGAAAAAATAGACACTGAAAGCAATAAAAAGACCGACAAAAATAATGCCGATCGGCAACAGAAGCCGTTTCTGAACGAGCTTCTGGTTGACGGCAAGGTTTTCGTCGGTCGAATACGGAGCCATGAGAGGGAATATTGTCTTTTCTCCCCCTCCATGCCGGTGTTTACGTACGATTTAATAAATACCATATGAACGGCGTGGAACAATCATAAATTACTAAATTTTTTTCGAAAAACACATATTTTTTCTGCCTTTTCCCCAACCACTTGGCATCTCAGGGATTTTTACGACAATCCTGAGTCACCCCCTGCCGAAAAACACTGGAGACAGCTGCCGCCAGGGTCACGCCGAGTTGCCGCTGCAGCGTTTCCCAGTCATCCCCTCCGGCCAGCGGCCAGCGCTGATTGATTTCCAGTTCGACACCACAATAGACTGCGGCGGGATAGCGTCGCCGCAGCCAGGGGATGAAGCCGTCGGCCGTTCCCCGGTAGGGGTAGTTACGCCTGATGCGCCAAGTGCCGCTGCGCAGCTGCGCCTGCCAGGCACGGCAGAGCGCCAGTTCATTCGGCCGTTGCGGATCGTAAAGCAGACCGATATCGGCATTGCGTACTTCGCCGTGCAACTCAGGGGTGAAGCTGTGCAGGGACAGGTGTAGAACCCGCCCACCCGTCGCCATAATCCGCTCAATGGCGGAGATCACCCGTTCACGGTGAGGCTGGTAGTAGGCTGCCAACAGCTCCCGACGCTGCAGTTTGTCCAACTCCCGGCTGAACTCGGAGAAGAGGGCCGGGTGCCCCGGAGAACGGTTCAGCTCAACCAGCAGCCGGGTGACATCGGCCAGGTAGAGCGGTGCGGAGAGCTCCTGCGCCAGGCGCCGGGCAAACGGCGCGACACCGATATCGTAGCCGCGATGACTTGCGAGAACCTCGTCCGCCTCCTGGAACAGCGTAGCATACTCCGGTGGGACCCGGTTGCCGCCATGTTCGCAGCTGAGCAGCAGGCGCCAGGGGAGATCAGGCACGGAACTGCTCACCATGATCGAGACACTCGGCCAGTTCATGATAAATCGAACTCAGCTCACGCTTGCTGAAATGCCGCGGCAGCGCATTCAGAATCCGTTGCGCCAACGCCCCGCGTTGCAGGATCACGCGACAGGCCGACCGGTATTCTTCCGGAATTTCCTCCTCCAGCTGAAGATACAGCTCTTGCCACAGCTCGGCGGCGCTGATCCGTTCGGCCGCCAGTCCGAAACACTCAAGCAACGCCGCGTCCGTGACCAGCGTCGCACCACCGTCGCGCAAGGCCGCGCGGAACAGCGCGGCCAGCGGGGCGACCGGTAACCGCTGCAGCTCTACCAGCGGCACCCAGCGTTCGGTGCAGAGGGCCCGGATCAGGGCAACGACCAGGGCGGCGATGGCCAGGTCGGCCCGCGGACACTCCTGGATATCGAGCAGGCGGATCTCGATGGCGTTACGCTCGAACCGGGCGATGGCGCCGCGCGAGTTGAGCCACTCGTCCTGCAGCACCCCTTCCGGATCGTGGGGAGCAATCGCCTTGTAGGTCGCGGCGAGGATCTGCCGCTCGTAATCGGTCCGGGTGAAGACCGCTTCGGGGATCACCTCGCCGGAGATCTCCGGGATCTTGCGCTGGTTGGTGCGGTAATACTCCAGGCGGTTATCGAGCAGCCCGGTCGTCTGTAGATCGACAATTGGCGAACTCGCCGCCAGCGCCGGCAGCAGCGGCAGAACCGGGCGGATCGCCGCATGCAGGCGACCGAACTCCGCGTCATCGGCGAAGGGGAGATTGATATGCATGCTCTGCAGGTTCGACCAGCCATGCCCCTGGCAGCTGAAGATGCGGTTGTAGGCCGTGTAGATCGGGCTGTTTTCATGCGGCCACAGGCGCGTTTCGCGGTGCGGGTCCATCCAGGGGTGCATCGCCGTCCCGAGCAGGCGGGCATTCAATGACGCCAGCCTGGCATTCACCTCGCGAATCCCCTCCTGAAAACGGGCACCCAGCCGCGCCAGTTCAGTAGCCGGACCGTTGGTTTTCAACTCGAGGACATGGAGCACCAGTTCGTTCGACCAACACAGCTCACCGACCTCGACCTCGTTGACGATCACCCCGGCGACCTGTTCCAGTACCTTGTCGCTCACCGGCCGGACATGCAGGTCGGCACAATCGACGATCATGTATTCCAGTTCGATACCGAACCCGGCAAACAACGACAGCGGTGTCCCCGTGCTCATGCCCCCCACCCTTCCTTACGCTTCTCGACCCGGCGCAGCATCACCCGCATGATGCGCAGATAGAGTTCATCCTTGAGCACCTGGTCTTCAACCCCGGCGTCGATATTCGGATTATCGTTGACCTCGATGACATAGACCTTGTTCCCGGCCTGCTTCAGATCGACCCCGTAGAGCCCGTCACCGATCAGGTTGGCAACCTTGAGCGCCGCCTTGATCACCGCGCCGGGGACATGCTCGACCGGCAGGGTGTCAAATCGTCCTTCGTCGTTCTTGATCCCGTCGCTGTCGCGCTTGAGGATCTGCCAGTGACCCTTGGCCATGTAGTAACGGCAGGCATAGATCGGCTGGCGGTCGAGAACGCCGATGCGCCAGTCGAAGTCGGTCGGCAGGTATTCCTGAGCGATGATCAGGTCCGATTTTTCCAGCAGCTTGTTGATCGTCGGCTTCAGCTCGGCGGCCTCGGCGACCTTCACCACCCCCTGGGAGAAAGAGCTGTCCGGCTGCTTCAGCACCACCGGCAGGCCGAGTTTTTCCGCGACCTGATCGCGGTTGTCGCGGTGAACGATCAGGGTTTTCGGCGCCGGGATGGCGTGGCGTTCCATCAGCTCGGCGAGGAAGACCTTGTTGGTGCACTTGAGAATCGACTCCGGGTCGTCGATAACCACCAGCCCTTCAGCCGCCGCCTTGCGCGCGAACCTGTAGGTATGGTGATTGACGCTGGTCGTCTCGCGAATCAGCAGCGCGTCGAACTCGCTCAGGCGCGAGAAATCGTCGCGGGTGATGAACTCGGTCGCAAAGCCGATGCTCTCCGCAGCGCGGACAAAACGCTTGAGGGCCTTCTCGTCGGACGGCGCTTCGGCTTCGTGGGGATCGGTCAATATCGCCAGGTCGTAGCGCTTGCTCCCCTTGGTCGAAACCCGCCGGCGGCGACCGGAAAGATACTCGCGCGCCACATCAATGACGAACTCCTGATGTTCTTCCGGGATATCGCTGGCGCTGATCGGCCGCAGGCTGGCCAGGGTCCACTTGCCGCTCTTCTCGCCAACGACGAAATGAGCGCGCATCAGCGGCGCCTGGAAGAGATGGAACAGCTGGGCGGCCAGGCGGTCGTGACGCTTGGCGACATTGCGCCCGAAGTAAACGCTGAGGATAAACTCCTTCGACTGGATCGGCGCCAGGCTCTTCTGGATGACCGTCTGCAGGTCGTCGGAGGCAATCCGCAGAATCGTCTGCGACTTCAGATCCTGCACTGCGGTCGCACTCGGCCGCGGCTTGTGCCCGCGGGCGGCCGCGAGCAGCGACACGTAATAGCCGATACTCTGGTAACGGTAAGAACGGCAGAGGTTGAAGACCTCTGCCCCTTTAAGTTCGAGATAGCGGGGGTCGGTCAGGTACGACCGGGCCAGAACCCGCTCGACCCCGGGAATATCCAGGGACCACTGGCCGGGATCATCGACGACGATTAAAGTCGCTCGCGGCATGTTTTCTTTTTCTCCTTCGCGGGCTGAATGATCAGCAGATTGGCGTCGTAGGTCAGGACCCCCAGCAGGATCGCGTTGATCACCCGGTCGATACCGGCGGCGTACAGCTGGGAGTGGGTCAATGGGTTACTCTTGAGCGGATCGGCCACGTGCAGCATCCGTTCTTCACGGTCATAGCCGTGAAGAACAACAAAGTGCCCGGAAGGCTCACCGCGGACATCGTCATAATCGCAGTTCGGTCCGTATTCGCGCGCACTGCGGTAAAGGTAGGTCGCCGACAACCCGGCGATGATCGGCGTTCCCCGATTGAGGAACCCGCGCAGCAAAGACCCGGTCAGATCCTTGGCGCGCAGTTCCCCGCCAAGTTCGAGAAAACGCAGGTAGCCGGCCGTCGCGACATGCAGCTTGGGATCGTGTTTGTGTTCGAGCTGGGCGCGCAGTTTTTCCGCCAGCGTGGTGCTGTCGAGCGTGGCCCAGGTCGGGTCGAAGATCTGCAGTTTATAGGTGTAGATCGTCGCCCGGTAACCGCGCTGCAGAGCATGGCAGGCGAGCAAAACCGCCAGAGTTCCCCCTCCGGAAAGCATCGGCACCTCGGCGATCACCTGCTCGAGGCTTATCGGGTCATAGTAGTAGCGGTAGATGGCTTGCAGGCAGGTCGGGCCGCAGGTGATTTCATCCGGCTGGGGAGCAATCGCAAAGGGAAGCAGAGCTTTCATCGATGCCTCAGGGAGCCTGTGACAGGATCCCGGGAAAAGGCTCGCGACCGGGCGGGATGGACGGCCGCAAAGACAGGCGCATTCTAGTCCTGCATAAAATTTTCGGGAAGTAGAATTTTGTGTTGACCGAACGATTTTTGATTATTTTTTCCGCCGCCAAAGACAGAAAAACTGGAAGGGGATAACCTGATCTGAGCAACCTCTTCGACAAGCGGCTATGAAGCCTCCTGCGCCAGACGCCGAATCCGCTGCGCTTCGATTTCAGGAATCCCCAAAGCCAGCAGAAAAGCCTGGTGAGCCTGGGGGTCATGGCGCTCGAACTCCTGGTGAAACTGGTGCATCGCCGCCTCATCGAGGCCGGTGGCCCGGAGTACGGAAACGAACAGCTCTTTGTCCAGCCCGGCAACCGACCCCTCTGCTCCCTGCAACTTCACCAGCCCGGCAAGCACCCGCTGCTGATTCTGCAGTTCGCGGATCTCGCGACCGATCTCCTGCAAGCGGCGTTGCAGCACCCGCCCGACATCATCCCCGGCGGAGTCGAGGATGGCGCAGATCGCCTCAACCCCCAATCCGGCCTGGCGGAAGGAACAGATCGCCTCGAGCCGCTCGCGATCCTCGCTATTGTAAAGGCGGTAGCCCGCCGCACTGCGTGCCGACGGGACCAGCAACCCGACCCTGTCGTAATAGAGCAGCGTGCTGCGCGCCAGACCAAACTCGCGCCCCAGTTCACTGATTCGATACATGGATTCCTCTGAAAAGGCAGATGGACAAGTGCTGAAGAAAACCACAGAGAGACTAAGAAAAAGGGTCTCCCTGTTTCGGTATCGCTATCGGTATCGAAAAAAACCGATGGCGAGACCGAGACCGACAAAACCGGTCAGTGACACAGTGGTAAAATCAGAATTTGCCCGCTTGAAGAAAAATGCCCCCGGTTCTCACCGGGGGCTGTGGCACTAATTGAACCTGCTGCGCACTTCGGCGATCCGCTCGGCGGGAAGCTCCAGCCACTCGAGAAAGCTCTGATGCCCTGCCGGGTCCTGGTCCTCGAACAGGCGGTGCCAACGCTGCATTGTCTCATCATCGAGGCCGATGGCCCGGAAGCGCTCGACCCATTGCTCCACTTTCGTCTTCGTCTGCATTGAACTGCTCCTTTAGTTGTCGTGAAAAGTTAGGTCATGGCCATGACTGCAGACAAGGCTAAACCGTGAAGCAGTAGACGGGTCAAGGAATTCAGCGGAAAAAATCTGGCGCATTCACAACCATTCAGCGGCACAGGACTATTGATGCCAGCAACAGATCCCGTTGCGTCCCGCCTTCTTGGCTCGGTAGAGGCTCTCGTCGGCCAGGCGGATGAGATCGGCGACCGTATGGTAACTCTCCGGAATCAAACTGCAGCAGCCGATGCTCACGCTGACCTTCAACAGCTCTGCTGCCTTCGGATGCTCGATTGCCAGCGCCGCAACATTTTCCTGAATCCGTTCGGCGACGAAACGGGAGTGCTGCTCGTCCGTCCCCGGCAGGACCACGGCGAATTCCCCCCCGCCGTAACGAGCGACAAAGTCTTCCGGGCGCTGGCACGCCTCTTCCAGGGCCTTGGCGATCATCTTCAGGCAAACATCCCCCTGCTGATGGCCATAGTAGTCATTGTAGAGCTTGAAATAATCGATATCGACCATCAGTAACCCGAGCGGTTTCTGCTGACGCTGGGCACTGCGCCACAGACGTTCGATCCGCTCATTGAAGCTGCGCCGGTTGGCAACTTCGGTCAGGCCGTCAGAGCTCGCCAGCTGCTGCAGCTTCTGGTTCGCCTTCTTCAGCTCCTCCCTCGCGTTTTCGAGGTTGCTCTCCTGTTCGAGCCGCACGCTGATATCCTGGAAGATGGTTGTCGTCCCGACAACCTGCTTATTGCTGATCAAGGGGCTGCAGACGATCTCCACCGGCAGCAGTTCCCCTGCACGATTCTTGAAGCAGTGGCATTCCGATTTGATAGTGCGGTTTTCTTCGATGACCCGATGACAGAAGCAGCCATCACCCTGAATTTCCGGATCCGGGATGTGAAACAATTCATGGGCGTTCGCCCCGAGCAACACCCCCTGCGAATACCCGAGCAGATGTTCCAGTGCCTTGTTGGTGAACGTGATCTCTCCATGGCGATTGGTGGCATAGAGCGCCGTTCCCAGGTTGTCTGAGATGCTGGCTAGAAAGAGGTCCTGCTCTTTCTTCTTCTCATCGGCCGCAAGGAAACGCAGGCGGTAGATCAGAATCAAGGTCAACAAAATGATGGCGAAGCCTCCCATCAGAGCGCCGTCATTACGAATCCCCGCAAGGAAGGGTTCGGGGGTCACCGACAGGATATAGGCCGCATGCTCCCCCGCCGTGTTTTTGATCGAGTGAAAGACCAGGGCATAAAATCTGTCATCGACTTCTAATGCCCGGGCAAAACTCTCACGCTGTGCCAGCTCAGCGGCAACGGCTCCACTCTCATTCAATTTCTGCTGGATCCTCTCACTCAACGGCGAGGTGACGCCATTCTCGGCGCAGATGGAATTGAGCATATCGGCACGCTCGATGACGTAATCGGGAGACAGCAGGGACGGCTGATAGAGAGAACGAATCTCAACGAACAGTTTGTCCCACATCTCCGGACGATAAATCAGGAATGCCAGGTGGGTCTTGTTGGTTTTGTCCAACTGACTGAATTCCTGACGTATTTCATAAAAAGAGGTGCTGATTTCGACGGAGCCGATCGCCTGTCCATCATGATAAAGTGGATAGACATTCCTGAAACCGTGGAAAACCCGCCCACTCTCGTAACCGTGCACCGCCCGATGAAACCTGTTGACCGCGGCGACTGAAGGGCGGACATCCGTCAGCGAATCGTCCGAACGTGCGTGAGCATGAAAACGCAGCATTGAACGGTTATCGGGAAAGTGAAAATGTAACTGGCGCACCTGCTTGCCGCGCATCCGCTGATACGCAGGCGACAGCAGCCGATAAAGCCGGCCACGCAGAATATCACGCTCTTCACCCGTATTGTTGACGATCCCGTCCACGAGAGAGAGAACCCGCTCCTGCTGAATGACCTCATCGTTAATCGTATGGGCCAGCAGGCGATAGGTATTGATCGAACTCTCGATCGCCGCCCGTTCGGTCGCCAGCCTCAGGCCGAGGAGTTCCCGCTCCGAGCGCTGGCAATGGCCGTAGATCAGCAGAATACAGCTGCCGAGAAAGAACAGGTAGATCAATGTCGTCAGCAGGTAACGTTTCATGGCGCAAACTCCGGGACCCGGTACTGACCCAGCAGCGCACGCACTGCGTCATAATCCTCATCAAATGCTGCAATCATCCCGTTGCGGATGAGCCCCCCCCAAGTCTGCATCGTGATGTCCCCCTTCTTATCCGCGGTGCTCCCCAATTCGAGCAACTGCCGACGTAGCTGCTCAATCCATTCATCTCCCAGGGTCCGGCGGTTGGCCACCAGCAAAAATCCCGGCAGGGGTTCGCTTTCACGCAGTACGGTCAGGCCGAGGTTACTGTAGTTCCTGGCAACCTGCGTTTTAACCCCGGCAAGCAGGGCCTCACCGCGAATAACGGCCAGCGCTGCCAGTTCGTGATTGCCCGCGTAACTGTAAGTCATCTGTTCCAGGCTATTCCCCGCGTCAACCAGCAGTGCTTCGGTCATCAGATAGCCACAGGTTGAATAGGGCTGAGTCAGGGCAACGTTCAGGCCGGGCATGGTAAGATCGGGTGGGGCTGCGGCAAAGGCCGCCAGGGCGCAGGTGTAGCTACTCTCCCCCCGCCGGTCGAGGAACCTGACCAACGGGACGATATCGTTGTCGAGTTCACGGATTTTCACATAGGGGAGCGGACCGAGATAAGCGATGTCCAGTTCGTCCCGGTGCAGAGCGGTAAGAATATCTTCGTAGTCAGTGCGATAACTGAATTCGACGTGCCTGTGTGTGATTTTTTCCAGAGAGGCGCAGAAATTGAAAAACTGCTCCCGCACTTCATGTTCAGAAAGCAGCGGCAGAGGGGAAAAACGAATGATATCGGGAGGGCCAGCGCGCACGACTGCCACCGGCGGCAAGAAAAGCAAAAGACAGAGAATCAGCAGACATTCCCTCATGGACATCCTATTTCATTCTGACAAATCAGCAGAATTCACGGAGCTTTCGTTATCCGCCTGCGGCGGACCGAAACACCCCTTCGCACCTCCCGTCAACGTGCTTTTCATTTTGAATGAGCAGGCCCAATCCGGCTAAACAAAAGACACCCACTCTACAGGGAACCCTGCCCCTGCCTGTGAGAAAGAGCCACACAATGGCTGCAACCGCTTCTGATTTCGACCCCTCTCCGAAACAAGCTCACCGGCATGACAAACCGGAGACCAAACATGACCGGAAAAGTTAAGATATCCGGCTGTTTTTTCTAGTGATTTGATAAATAAAGAATAGAAGGTGAACAAGGAGAAAGCAAATAAAATTAGGGGAAACACCCTAATTTTATGAACAAAGAAAAACACTTGATAATGCAAGAGGAATTGTGAACTGGCGCAGAGCCCATTCCGAGTGAAAAACCGGAGTACGGTGCCTGATTGACAGAACCACCCGGTCGGTGCGGTTCATTCCGGCATGACGCTGTCAAAAACACCATCATTGCTTTTGAAGACAACCATCCACGAGCCACGTTCCCGTTCGGGATTTTCTGGAACCAGGGGAGTCAACACCATCCGGATCGGTTCCCTGAGCGTCAGCTCGATTTCGGTGGGCGAGACGACATTGGTCTCCACCACGATCAGCAGAAACGTACCGCCAGTATGGAATTCGCCCCAGACCCTGGCAAAACGGCAGAGCGACAACCCCTTCACCCGGCGGATCGCTTCCTCAAGAACATCTGTCGTCATCATGGCCGCCCCTCCTCACCCTGCTCACAACCCAAAACAACGCCAAACACAACCTGCTTCCTCATAGTTACCGCCCCCCCTGGTTAACACTGACAGACTAGGCGAAGGGGGACAAGCTGTCAAAATTTTTCCTGAGCAGTGGAAATTTCGGGTGAAAGGACGCTTGACTCCGTGCATTGATCGACGTTAAGTTAGCTACATAATGATTAGCTTACTAAACAATTAAACCAATTCTGCAAGGGAAGAGTTTCTGCGTAGAACCAGAGCGAAAATAATGAATCAACTCCCCCACGATCCCCCTTTGAAAATGGGTGATCGTGGGGGATTGGCTTTTCTTGGCGCTTTCGCATCTTTGCGTGAGACTGAGTTCAGGACACTGAAGCGAAACAGATGGACAAGAACATGACAGACATCGAAGACAAACATAAAGAGGCGACACTCGGCCAGCTACTGGCCCATGTCAGCCGCCTGGTCGGTCGCCGGCGGCGGCAAAAGCTGGCGGGTATCGGCCTGCATCACGCCCAGGGGATGATCCTCTCCCTGCTCAGGCATGAAGATGGCCTGTCCCAGCTCGAGCTGGCGCGCGCCCTGCACATTCGACCGCCGACAGCGACCAACACCCTGCAGCGGATGGAGCGCGACGGCTGGATCGAACGCCACCGCGACAGCCGCGACCAGCGGATCGTCCGTGTCTACCTGACCGAAAAGGCCCGCAGTTTCCATGAAGAGATCCGCGAGATGTTCCGCGAACTCGATCGCGAACTGAGCTCGGCTTTGAGCGCGGAAGAACGCGAGACCCTCAAAAGCTCACTCCTCAAGGTTCATCACTATCTCGCCGCCGAAGCCGACGCGGAGGAACACTGCTGCCGTCTGGCGGCGAGTGAGAAGAAAACGGAGGCGGAAAAATGAAATCGTTGCGCCGCCTCTACCCTTTCCTTCACCCTTACCGCGTCCCCTCGCTGATCGCCATGTTACTGCTGCTCGCCATGGTCGGTGCCGATCTGCTTATCCCCCATCTGACCCAGCGCATCATCGACGAGGGGATCGCCACCGGCAACCTGCAGGTGGTCATCAGCACCGCCCTGTTCATGGCCGGAGCGGCCCTGCTCTCGGCCTGTTTCGCCGTCGCCAACAACTATCTGTCCGTGAGCGTCTCCATGGCCTTCGGCGCCGATCTGCGCAGCGCCCTGATCCGCAAAGTGCAGACCTTCTCCTTCGCCAACCTCGACACCCTGCAGACCGGCAAGCTGATCGTCCGCTCGACGAGCGACGTCAGCGCCGTGCAGATGATCGTCATGCTCCTGCTGCGGATTCTGACCCGGGCACCGATCTGGGCCATTGGCGCGATCATCCTGCTGATCATCACCAGCCCGCGCCTGGCGCCGATCATGGTCGTCGCCATCCCCTTTATCATCCTGCTGGTCTGGCTCTTCGGCCGCAAGGCCCAGCCGCTGTTCCTCCACGTTCAGCAACTGCTCGACCGCCTCAACGTCGTCCTCCAGGAGAACCTCGCCGGGGTCCGGGTGGTCAAGGCCTTCGTCCGCAACGAGCACGAAGCAGAACGCTTCGCCACCGCCAACGATGACCTGATGAGCGGCACCATCGACGTCGCCCGGCTGATGGCGATCTTCTCGCCGATCATGCTGCTGATCCTCAACCTGGCGGTCACCGCCGCGGTCTGGCTCGGCGGCAAGACGGCGCTCGCCGGCGACATGAGCGTCGGCGAAGTCGTCGCGGCGGTCAACTATCTCTCCTTCGCCCTCTTCCCGATCCTCATGCTCAGCGGCATGCTCGGGCCGATCTCTGCAGCCGACGCCTCGGCGCGTCGAATCCTCGAAATCCTCGACACCAAAACCCAGCCGCGCCGGGCCGAAGCGCTCCGGCTCGACCAGCCACAGGGACACATCGTCTTTGAAGATGTCTCCTTCCGCTACCCCGGCGACAGCTGTGAAGAGGTACTGAGTTCGATCAACTTCTGCGTCAAACCGGGGGAGACGGTCGCCATCGTCGGCGCGACCGGCTCGGGGAAGTCAACCCTGATTCACCTGATCCCGCGTTTTTACGATGTCAGTTCCGGACGCGTGACCTTTGACGGGGTCGACGTCCGCGATCTCGACCCCGCCGAGCTGCGCGGCATGATCGGCATTGCCCTGCAGGAGACGGTGCTCTTCTCCGGCACCATCGCCGACAACATCCGTTATGGCCGTCGCGATGCCAGCGACGAGGAGGTCAAGGCCGCGGCTCGCGCCGCCCAGGCCGAGTCGTTTATCGAAGACTTCCCGGACGGTTATGCGACTCTGGTCGGCCAGCGCGGAGTCACCCTCTCGGGTGGCCAACGCCAGCGCATCGCCATCGCCCGCGCTCTGCTGGTCAAACCCCAGGTGCTGATCCTCGACGACTCGACCAGCGCCCTCGACATCGAAACCGAGATCAAACTGCAGGACGCCCTCGACGCCCTGATCGCCGCCTCGCACAACTCGACGACGCGGATCATCGTCGCCCAGCGTGTCAGTACAGTGCTCCTTGCCGACAAGATCATCGTTCTCGACCAGGGGCGGATCAGCGGCTGCGGCAGCCATCAGCAACTATTGCGGGAGAACCAGGTGTATCGCGATATCTACCGCTCCCAGCTCGGCGAGCCGCCGCTGGCGGCAGAAAGGGGGGAGGCATGAGCAGCCAACGCGCCACCCAACCCCCCCAGGTCCGCATGAGCGGCATGCCCGGCCCCGGTGGGCGGGGCGGCGGCCCCGGTCGCCACAGTGTCGAACGCGCCAAGGATGTCCGCGGCTCGCTGCGACGGCTGCTGGCCTACCTGCGCCCCCAGCGCGGCCGGATTATCAGCGTCGCCGTGATCGCCACCCTGAGCACCGCCCTCGCTCTCGCCGCCCCCTGGTTGATGGGGGAAGCGATCGACCGCCTGGTCGGCCGCGATCTCGACGGTCTGGTCTGGCTGAGCCTGCTGATGTTCGCAGCCTATGCCCTTGCCGCGATCACCCAGTTGATCCAGGGGGTCATTCTGGCCGGCATTTCCCAGAAGTTCATGCGCGAGCTGCGCGCCGCCCTCTTTGAGCGCCTGCAGGGGTTGCCACTGAACTTTTTCGATACCCGCAGCCAGGGCGACCTGATGAGCCGGCTGACCAACGACATGGACGCCATCAGCCGGGTGCTGACCGACAACGCGGCACAGCTGTTCACCAGCGTCCTTACCCTGGTGGGGATTCTCGCCATCATCTTCGCCCTCAGCCCCTGGCTGGCCCTCGGTTCGATGCTCGTCTTCCCGCTGATGCTCGGCCTGGTCGGCGGCGTCGGCCGCCGCACCCGCTCGGCGTTCCGCGACTACCAGGCCCGTCTCGGCAACCTCAACGCGGTCCTTGAAGAGACCTACAGCGGGCAGCACGTGGTCCTCGCCTTCGGCCAGGAGCAGGCGGTCCTCGGCCGCTTCGACGAAGCCAACAGGGATGTCCTCAAGGTCGGGGTCAAGGCGATGAGCATGGCCCTGCTGGTCATGCCGATGATGGGGATCCTCTCCAACCTCAACGTCGCCGTGCTCTGCGGCCTCGGCGGCTGGCTGGCGATCAAGGGGCTGGTAACCATCGGCACCATCGCGGCCTTCATCACCTACTCGCGGCGTTTCGCCGAACCGCTGCGCCAGCTCGGCAACCTTTACAACCAGGTGCAGTCGGCGCTGGCCGGGGCGGAGCGGATCTTTCAGCTCCTCGACACCCCTCTCGAAGCGACCGACCCGAACGAGAAAGAATTACCGCGCGTTCATGGCGAGGTCGAATTCGACCACCTGAATTTCGCTTATATCCCCGGCACCCCGGTGCTGAAGGATGTCTGCCTCCATGCCCGGCCGGGGGAACGGATCGCCCTGGTCGGCCACACCGGCGCCGGCAAGACCACCCTGGTCAACCTGCTGTCCCGTTTCTACGAACCCCAGGACGGCACCATCCGCATCGACGGCAACGACATTCAGAGCGTCTCGCGCGACAGCCTGCGCCGCCAGCTCGGTGTCGTCCTCCAGCAGTCGTTCCTGTTCAGCGAATCGGTCATGGAGAACATCCGCTACGGCCGTCTCGACGCCAGCGATAATGAGGTGATCGAGGCGGCGCGGCTGGCCCACGCCGACGGCTTCATCCGCCGCCTCCCCCAGGGGTACGCCACACAGCTCTCCGAGCGCGGCGGCAACCTCTCCGAAGGGCAGCGCCAGCTCGTCACCATCGCCCGGGCGATCCTCGCCGATCCGGCTATCCTCATCCTCGACGAAGCGACCAGCTCGGTTGACACCCGCACCGAGGTCGAAATCCAGAAGGCTCTGAATGAGCTGATGAAGGGGCGCACCAGCTTCGTCATCGCCCACCGCCTGTCGACGATCAAACGCGCCGACCGCATCCTGGTGATCGAAGACGGGGGCATCGCCGAGATGGGCACCCACGCCGAACTGCTGCGCGCCAAAGGCAAGTATTATCAGCTTTACAC
>PKUG01000192.1 GCA_002869665.1 Desulfuromonas sp.
ATAATAACCAACTGCGGTTGAATCAATTGCAGGGCACGCCGAACAACCCAGGAGAAATCGAAGGGAAAAAAGATACAGAAATCAACGTCCGGGCTTTCGAGGGCAATCGCATGCCCGGTTTCCGTTACGTTACTGAGCAGAACACGGTGTTCGGGATAATCACGCCGCAAACGTTTAAGTAAAGGAATGGCCGCCCGGGTTTCTCCGACCGAGACGGCATGCACCCAGATAATCTGTTCCTCCTGCATGGCCGCCAAAAGCTCAGGGGCATAATACCCGAGACGCTCACGCACACCACGCCGGCTCTTGCCGTACTTGATACCACGCAGGATATAGTAGGGCAAAAGCACAAGAGCTGCGAGCAGAAGCAAAAAGTTATACAGCAAATACACCGTACGACTCCAACCTTTGTTCGGCCTGTTGCCGATTCAGACGTATCGTCTCAAGCAGGCGCTCACGGAAAGCCTCAGCAGTCTCCTCTTTTTCATAGGTCACCGGCTCGCCAAAAGCATAAACACCACGAGCGAAAGGATAAGGCAGAAGAAACCTGTCCCATGACGCAAAACGGTGCCCTTTGTTGCAGGCAAAGGTCACCGGAATGACCGGACGCCCGCTCAAGCGCGCCAGTTGCAGGACACCTTCTTTTAATTCATGACGCGGCCCACGTGGCCCATCAGGAGTCATCACCAGATCGTATGGTTGTTTACTCAGCGCCAGCAGTTCACGAAATGCGGCCTTCCCTCCGCGACTGGATGACCCCCGAACGGACTTCATGCCAAAATACTTGATTGTCCGAGAAATCAACTCGCCATCCTTGGATGCACTGATCAGGACGTTGACACCGGGCCCGGGGTACGCCGCCGGCATCATCAATAGCTCATCATGCCATAAGACGAAAATGAGCTGCTCCCCCTGATCCCAGAAACGCTGTGGGGTTTCCAGACCAAGAATATCGATCTTCAGCAGCCGATAGAGAAGCCGAATAATCTTCGCTGCGAGCCAAGGTGCGATCGCCACCAATACACGGTCAGTGAATTTCATTCGCCTCTATTCCTGGAACTGGGCATCGTAAAGACGTTTATACAGACCGTCATTATCCAGCAGCTGCTGGTGCGCTCCCATTTCAACCACTTCACCCTTTTCGAGAACCAGTATGCGGTCAGCATACTTGATCGTCGATAGCCGGTGAGCGATAACAAAGGTGGTGCGGTTCTCCATCAAATTAACCAACGCCTGCTGAACAAGGGCTTCACTTTCGGTGTCCAGAGCGCTGGTCGCCTCATCCAGCAACAGAATCGGGGCATCCTTCAAAATTGCCCGGGCTATACAGATCCGCTGCTTTTGACCACCCGACAAGCGGACACCGCGATCACCGATCACGGTCTCATAACCTTCAGAGAGTTGCTGGATAAACTCATCGGCACAGGCTTTCTGAGCGGCAGCACGAACATCCTCAATGGACGCGTTTTCATGTCCATAACGGATATTGTTGGCGATGGTGTCGTTGAACAGGAAAGTATCCTGATCAACGAGAGACAAAGAATCGTGAAGGCTTTTACTGGTCACTTCACGAATATCGACCCCATCGATCAGTATCTGCCCCTCTTGTGGGTCATAAAAACGATTTAACAGGCTGATCACTGTCGACTTCCCCGCCCCACTCGGACCGACGAAGGCAACTACCTCACCGGGGGTGACTTCAAGAGAAAAGTCAATTAGAACAGGGGTTTTTTCATATTGAAAAGTCACATTCTTGAAGCTAACTCGACCTTCACTTTTCGGTAACGGCAGGGCATCATCTCTATCTTGAATCTCGACAGGCGTATCCAGGACCTCAAAAACCCTCTCGGCAGCGCCAAGCGCTTTCTGGATACGATTGTTCGCCTTGGTCAAACGTTTCAAAGGAGAATACATCAACAGGATTGCCGCCAAAACCGAGAACAACTCCCCCTTGGTCAATTCTTCCGCGGCGACACGACCAAGACCATACCAGAGAACGAAAGCCACGCCGAACGAAGTCATGATTTCCATAACCGGTGCGGTAGCTGCCGAATAACGGAAGGTCTTTTTCATTAAGCGGTAAAAACCTTCATTCTGATCAACAAAACGCTTTTCCTCGCGTTCCTCGGCGGCAAAGGCCTTGATGACCTTTATCCCGGAAATACATTGTTCCAGAACGCTGGTCACTTCAGCCATTGCCCCCTGTCCACGGCGGGAAAATTTTTTGATTTTCTGACCAATAGCAGCAGCCGGCCAACTGGCGGCCGGAATAGCAACGAAAGCCATCAATGCCAGCTTCCAATCGGTATAAAAAGCATAACCGGTCAGAAAAACAATTGTGATGACTTCACGAACCAGAGAGACGATAACATCGGAGACCGCTGCCTGAAGCACGTTGATATCGTTAAGAATACGCGACATCAGGCGGCCCGCTGAGTTGTTTGAGTAGAAACGCATCGACAACTGAACAGAATGGCGGAATACCTCGTTACGAATATCCTGTAGTGAAGCCTGTCCGGCGCAGCGAATATGGTATTCCTGAAGATAACGGGAAAAACCTTTAACTGCAGCCAACAGAACAATCAGAAACGGAACAAGTTTCGCCAGAGCCAGATTACCCTCGATTAGCATTTTATCAACAAAGGGTTTGACCAAATAGGCAGTTGCGGCATCCGTACCGGCGACACCAAGGGAGGCGATCATCGACACGGCAATCAGCCCCTTGTAAGGGTAGGAATAGCGAATTAGCCGCATATAAATATTTTTTTTATCGTCGTTTGCCATACGTTTCTTTATCCACAGCAGCCAACCATATCGGCCAATATTTTCGCAACACGCTCAGAGCATCCAGGCTCACCCAGACGGGTACAGACATCTTTAAGGTCCTGACGTATCTGCTCTCGATAATCTCGGTCATCAAGCAAACGCATAATTTCCCGGGACATGGTGCCCGGGCGAGCGTCTTCCTGAATGAATTCTCTAACAATCCCACGATCAGCAACAATGTTCGTCAGACCGATATATTTCACCCTGATCAATCGCTTACCGATGGCATAGCTCAACGGTGCGACCTTATAAACAATCGCCAT
>PKUG01000159.1 GCA_002869665.1 Desulfuromonas sp.
ACGCAGGGCCACTTGCGAACGATAGTTCGAGCCGAGCAGAAAAACGACGTACAAAACCAGCGCCAACCCTCCGGCAATGAGGGCCCAGTTACGAACACGTGGCTGAACTGGTCGGGACAGATTCATCTGCGGCCTTTGTGCCTGCGAATTAGGGAAAAAATCGCTGACGTAGCATTGTCGATCTAAAAATCCTCGAAGAACTCATCCTGATAGAGAAAAACGGTCGGATAATACTTTTCAATCAGGCTGCGGTAGGTTCCGTCCTCGCGGCAGCGGCGGAAGAAATCGTTGAAAGCCTCCCGTAGCTGCGGAGAGTCCTTACGAAAGCCATAACCCATCACCTGGAATTCCGAGAGCGGACCGATCACCTTGATCTCACCGGGAAATGTCTGCAGCGCCAACAGCGCATCGGGAATATCGAGCAATGTGGCTTCGTCCTGCCCGCTGATGATCGCCAGCGCCATGTCGGCCGGACTGAGGCGGGTCGGATCGACAACGCTAACCCTGGCACCCGTCTCTTCTGTCGCGTAGAGAGAGCCGTCAAGGCATGTTGCTTTCATGGTCAACAGGCTGTGCCCTGCCAACAATCCCCGCACCTGCTGAATATCCCGCGCCAGATTGCCGCTTCCACTAATCGGCTGCAGGGTCGAATCGGCCCAGGCTATGAGCCAGATCCCGGGCGAGCACGGAACCAGGACAGGATAGAAGACAGATCGCGACCAGAAGCTCCTGAAGCAAGACTGTGGTATGAGCTTTCATCTTTCATCTCTTTTCTCCACCGGCTGTCCGGACTCCAAAACCGGACGACTGTTTGCAACAGATGGCAAATAAAAAACGTCCTTCACCGCGACGGGCAAAGAACGTCTTATAAAGCACTGATGGCGAAAGGCTTTTCCTGGCATTAAATGCAGGAAAACGGGATGAAGCTCATTCCTGCCTCTCTTCGACGACCCGGCTATCCATGATGGACCCGTGGCTTTGCGTCACCAAATTGCTCTGGCTTTGCCTTTATCGGAGATGCACTGACGGTTAAGTATATTTAACACAGAAGGAAAGTCAAGAATATGTCGACATTATTCTCAAATCCGCAACTCGGGTTCAGGCATAAAGATCATCCCAGACCAACTGCTCACCGGCAGTCAGGAGGTCCGCACCGCCGTTCGGTTGGCGCAACAGGTAGCGCACCAGACCGCTCAACTGAAAACTGCGCCCGTCCAGCCCCACTTGCGTCAATCCGTCACCGATGCCGAGATAGCAGGTTTCGTAAAGCTCCTGCTGATAGCGATGCGCCTGAACCGGAAGCACCTGCCCGTGCGCCCTGGCGGCAATCTCCGCCTTGCAGCTCTCCGCATCGGTCGAGGTAAAGCTGCGGCAGTACAGCGGGCGCACCGGGTAGACCAGGCAATACCCCCTATCATCGAGAAACGCACAGGGGCGACGCAGCATCACCCGCTCATCGTCATCCAACCCTCGGATCCGGGTCCAGAGGTCGTCAAGCCGAGCGCTGATCTGCTCCAGTTCAGCAGCGGGCAGACCAAGCAGAAAGCGACTGATCGCCACCCCCTCGGGAAGCAGGATGGAGACATTGATCACGCAACAGTGATCACAACCAGCGCAACAGGCGATATGGCTGCGGTCCGTGCTGTCATCGGCCTTAAGAGCCGTTTCGGTTTCCGCCCAGAATTTGGCCAGTTCGGCGAGCAGGTCTTCAGCCGTATTCTCTCCCGTGGCGGCGCGCGTGACCCGGTCAATGGCAAGCTGGTGCAAATCGGTCAGATTCATCTGCATTTTTACAACCTCCTGGCGTCATGACAAACGAACAACAATGAAGAGACCAGGCCCACAAACAACAGTGCAAGCCAGCCAAGCGAAGCGATCAGCTCATTTATAAAACAATGTTCTTATTTTACCCAGATATCCCGGGAGGGCAACCCCGCAGCTTGTGGAAGCTGCCTCACTTTGCTATCGTTGTCCGCACATCCCCATTTTCCGGCGACAAGGAACCCTGATGTTTTCTGACAACAATCTCTGGCTGATCATGAGTGGCGCCCTGATACTCGGCTTCTTCTGCGGCTGGCTGCTCGCTCGTCTCCAGGCCGGAGAAAAGCTCACACAGGAATCGAAACGGAGGGAAGAATTGCTGCAGAACCTGGCCCGCGCCGAGTCCCGCCTCGAAGCGGAACGTCAGGCACAACAGGAAAAACTGCAACTATTCGCAGACAACCAGCGGCAGCTGGAAAAGAACTTCCAGGCCCTCTCGGCCCAGGCCCTGGCCGCCAACAACCGCAGCTTCCTCGACCTGGCGAAAACCACCCTCGACGGATATCAGCAGCAGGCCAAAGGGGATCTCGATGCCAGGCGTCAAGCCATCGACCAGCTGGTTCAGCCGCTGCAGCAATCACTGGAGAAGGTCGACGGCAAGATCGAACAGCTTGAACGGTCACGTTCCGGGGCCTATGCCCGCCTCGACGAGCAGATCAAGGCGCTGTTCAATAGCCAGGAACGGTTGCAGACGGAAACCGGCAACCTAGTTCGCGCCCTGCGCACCCCGGCGGTCCGCGGCCGCTGGGGGGAGATCCAACTGCGCAAGGTGGTCGAGATGGCCGGGATGGTCAACTACTGCGACTTCGTCGAACAGGAGAGCGCCGCCGGTGGCCGCCTGCGCCCCGACATGATCATCAGGCTACCGAACGGGCGCAACATTGTTGTCGATGCCAAAGCCCCGCTGCAGGCCTACCTGGATTCGCTTGAAGCCGATAGCGATGCGAAACGAACCCTCTACCTGGAACAGCACGCCCGCCAGATCCGTGACCACCTGCAAAAACTTTCGGCCAAGAACTACTGGGAGCAGTTTCAGCCAACGCCGGAGTTCGTCGTCCTCTTCCTCCCGGGGGAAACCTTCTTCTCTGCCGCCCTGGCCCAGGATCCCGGACTGATCGAGGCCGGCGTCGATCAGAAAGTCCTGCTCGCCACCCCGACCACCCTGATCGCCTTGCTGCGCTCGGTTGCCTACGGCTGGCGCCAGGAACAGCTGAGTGAAAACGCCGCCGAAATCAGCCGCCTCGGCCGCGAGATCCACGATC
>PKUG01000200.1 GCA_002869665.1 Desulfuromonas sp.
GTTGCGTACGCCGATGGCCGAGGCGGAGAAGATCAAGCAGACCTACGGATGCTGTCTGACCTCGATGGTCGGCAAGGACGAGACGATCGAGGTGCCCTCGGTCGGCGGTCGCGAACCGCGGATTCTGTCGCGTCAGCTGCTGGCCGAGATTCTGGAACCGCGGGTCGAGGAGATCTTCTCCCTCGTCAACCGCGAAATTATTCGCAGCGGCTATGCCGATCTGATCGCTTCGGGAATCGTTCTCACCGGTGGCAGCGCCATCCTGCCGGGGATGCCGGAGCTTGCCGAGCAGGTCTTCAACCTCCCGACCCGGCGTGGAAATCCCGCTGATATCGGTGGGTTAAGTGATGTCGTGAACTCGCCGATCTACGCTACCGGTGTCGGACTGGTGAAGTACGGCAGCATGAATATCCAGGCTCAGAATTTCAAGATCGGTGAAGCCAACATGTTCGACCGGGTGACCCGGAGAATGAAGGATTGGTTCAGCGAGTTCTTTTAAATAAAATTATTAAATAATTATATAATAATTACTTGTCAAAGTAGCTAAATTTTGGTAAGTTTGTCTAAATGAATATGAACCAGTTTCAGGCATCGCGGAGAGGTCTGAAGCGCAGCACATGGGAGGGCATTATGCCTAATCAAGAGGGAGTCATGTTTCAGTTCGAGGAAAATCTGGACCAGGCGGCGCGAATCAAGGTGATCGGTGTCGGTGGTGGTGGCGGCAATGCGGTCAATACGATGATCCGTTGCGGTGTCGACGGCGTAGAGTTCATGGCCGCGAACACCGATGCCCAGGCGTTGCGGCGTAGTGATGCGTCGATGAAGATCCAGCTCGGCGGTCATCTGACCAAGGGGCTTGGAGCCGGTGCCAACCCGGAAATCGGCAAACAGGCTGCCAAGGAAGATCGCCAGCGTCTGTCCGAACTCTTTGCCGGTGCCGATATGGTCTTTGTCGCGGCCGGAATGGGTGGCGGAACCGGGACCGGTGCCGCGCCGATAATTGCCGAAGCGGCCAAGGAAGCGGGAGCGCTGACTGTCGGGGTGGTGACCAAGCCCTTTACCCGTGAAGGGCGCCAGCGGATGCAACGCGCCGATGACGGGGTCAGGGCGTTGAGCGAAGTTGTTGACTCGCTGATCGTCATTCCGAACGATCGCCTGCTCGGCCTGGCCGGTAAAAATATGAGTATCCTGGATGCCTTCAAGCCGGCAGATGACGTGTTGCGCCAGGCGGTTCAGGGGATTTCCGATCTGATCACGACCGAAGGTCTGATCAACGTCGACTTTGCCGATGTGCGTACCGTCATGAGCAACCGCGGCATGGCAATGATGGGGATCGGTGTCGCCGAAGGTGAACGCCGTGCGGCCGAAGCGGCCTACAACGCCATCAGCAGTCCGCTGCTCGAAGAGATCGATATCTCCGGCGCCATGGGTGTTCTGGTCAATATTTCCGGATCGTCAAGCATGACCATGGAAGAGTTTGAAGAAGCTTCGCGGATCATCCACGAGAAAGTTCACGAAGATGCAAATATCATCGTCGGTCTGGTTATCGACGAAGAGCTTGGCGACAAAATCAAGATTACCGCCATCGCAACCGGATTCGGCGAGGCCTGCGTTGAGGAAGAGCTGCCCGAGACCCTGACCGACGCGCTGGTCAAGGAGCGGCTGCAGATGGCTGGTCGTCCGCTCGGTAAGGTCGATCTCGATGTGCCGACCCACATCCGCAAGCAGCAGGAAGATGTCTATGGGCGCAGAACCCGTGAACTGCCGAGTCAGCCGCGAGATATCTTCGGCGATGACGAACAGTTCGATATCCCGACCTTCCTGCGCCGGCGGGTGGATTGATAAGAGATGTTAGGAACTAGGTATTAGGTGCTAGTAACCCCTTTGCTGGAACCAAGCCTGGATCCTGGAACCTGATTTAATTTTTCATATGCGATGCATGCCGGTTCTCCGCCCGGCGGATGTACAGCGTACTGTATATTGTAGTGACTTCCCGACGACTCCCTCGTCACAGGGCCGCTTTGTGCGGCCCTTTCTTTTTGTCTTCCAAATTGTGAAAATCTGGTCTTCTTTATTGACATCTTAAGGTCAAAAAGATTGAATAACAGCCGGTTATAAATTCTTTTCTCGGGGGTGGGGCGATGGAAAGAGGAATGTCACAGATAGAATCGAAAAGCCGTCGAACCGGATTTGTCCGGTCGGCGGCTTTTGTTGTTCTGGAGGAATTGAAGACGGACAATGCTGCTTGATTCCCTTGTCGCTCCGCTTCAGACTCACCTTTAAGGCGGTTCGAAAGGCTGTCACACATCCCGGGATCGTAAAGCGAGTAGGCTGTGTCATGCTTTCCGTCACTGTTCTGCGACCCATTTGCTCATGAGTGGTTATAATATCCGAACGATTCAAGAGCTTGTGGGCATAACCTGGATTCCCCGCGCAAATCGCGATCCGCCGAAATGAGCAGAAAACATGACGAAGGAATCAAAAGCTCAACGACAGGCGAAAAATGGAGGTGACGGCGCAGTGCGTCAAAAACATAAGAAACCCTGGACGGGCAGACGTTTGAGTGATGACTCTGCAGACTCTTTCCCTGCAAAACAGGCGATGCGACAGCGATCATCATTGCCAAATAGCGGTATCCTCGCTAGGCTGAGCATTCATTCCCCACCGATATCTCTTAAAATTCCATAAACCAACTAAACGGAGGGGTTTAGTTCAATAGGCGTCTTTGCGACGGCTGCGCGTCGCAAAAACCCTTGTTTCGTTATGGGTCAGCATTAATCAGAACCCTATGAAAAAAATCTGTTAATAGCATTCTTGCTGCTTGCCATCGCGATGTATGTTCTTTTTCAATTGGGCATCTGTAAGCTTCAAGAATACGAGTTTAAAAAAATCTCGAGCAAAATTTCTCCCAATGGAAAGTTTATTGTCAGCGAATATACTTCTCTCACGGAAGGAGGCCATGCACCATATGGTGAACATTTAGTGCTAAATAAAAAAAGAGAAGGTGCTGATATATTCCATGGCTATATAATTTTTGCTGGCTATTGTGAGCCTGGAATGGGGTATTCTTGGGACTCCGATGGCCGTATTTTAATTAAGTGTAAAGCTAAAAAAGATTGCTCAATAATGACCCAAGCTCAACTTGTTTACGGTATTAAAATAGAGGTTTACTGCGAATAAAAGTGCCTCATAACCAGTCGTTCCAGCAGACTGCCGGGGGCGGACTTCGGCCTTTCCCCCGATTCCCTCGTTCCTACGGAACTTCGGCGGCCCCTGAACTCCACCGTATGCTGCAAAGAATGAGATGAAATCAGAAAAAGAAATATTAAAAGAAACGACAATCGAAATATTGAACACCATCATTTCGTTCTATGGTGATAATAGCTGTTTCTTTAAGCGCATGATCAATACGACCGAAAATGTCAACAGAGTAAGTGACTTGAAAATGGCGCTAAACGACATATTGGAATGTGCCAAAGACATGAAACCTGAAGAAATTTCATTCCTCGACAAAAATTTATCCGAAAAAGGGCTGCCCACTTTCACCCAACTAAGTAACAAAAAATATAAAAAGTTAATTTCCATAATTAGTCGTGGACGCATCAAAAATGAAAACGAATTTTATCTGGTAAATGACTTTGCCTGTGACGTTACTGAAGGTGTAATTACGGCACAAGAAAGAGAAGCAGTAAACAAACTTATTGGGGACTTTGAAGATCAGCTTGCATCAAGTCCTAGCGAAAAAAACAGCTAACAAATTAATACAGCGGATTCGCTACCGTTCTCCGCTGATCAAACCGTTAAGTGTCAGAATGAATCAATTCAGTACGAAAGAAATGGCTTCAGGTGGCCTTGCACTTGTTCTTGAGTCCTATGCGAGTTGGGGGCAATTTCCAACTTACGCAAAGCATTGGGCTCAAAAGTTAAATGCACAATGCTTGTCGGGCCCAGTGGTCACTGTTGACGAGTGCGTGCTCGAAGTGAAAATTCAGAGTGGATACTTTTGGATTTCCTATGATGATTTCCAGTCAGCTATCCACCTCGAACCTAAAGAAAAAACTTACAATGACATTATTCTCGCATTACAAAAAGAGCTACAGGCAAACACTTAACACTTATCAGGCCCCCGGCGGTCAAGGGCAAAGATAGCCCCTGACACGGATTCATAGCTTCACCGCTTTTTGATAAGCGACCGATCCCGGCAAACGCATCCAGGTTTCCAGTTCGGATTTGCTTGCGGTTACAGATCTTTCGCTTCTTCACCTCGATCCGATAAAACCAGGTAATGACATTGATAGAACACGGAACACTCATATTCTTCTGCGGAAAAATGGGAGCAGGGAAGTCGACGCTGGCGCGTGAAATTGCATTGAACCTCGGGGCAATACGTCTTTCCGAGGACGAATGGCTCGCATCTGTGTTTCCCGATGAAATCAATGATTTCGCAGATTACATCAAATATTCCGCGCGACTTAAGCCACTTCTGAAAGCGCATGTTCAAGACCTGCTGAAGTCTGGGGTTTCAGTGGTCATGGATTTTCCCGCGAACACTCGGAAACAGCGTGCGTGGTTTAGGGAGATTTTTTCTGAATATCAGTTACCCCACAGATTGATCTACCTGGAAGCCGATAATGAGGTCTGCCTGAAGCGTCTTGGTCTGCGTCGCGAGGCACAGCCAGAGCGTGCGAAGTTTGACAATGAAGACGTATTTAACCAAGTCACGAGCTATTTCCAGCCACCCGCACCCGACGAAGGTTTTAACGTTGAGGTTGTGAGCCAGGAACATCCCTAGCGACCGCATCGGTTCGGCGCGGCAATTCCTGTGTGTTCCGTTGCCGGACGTCATATGTTCTTTCATCAAACGCCCCACTTTTCCGACTGGGCAGAATCCTCTCCATGTGCTTGAATGCGGGCATGGCTAACGATCCCGTCAAATTGAACCGCGCGCGCCTGGCTGCGGAAGAGGGCACGACTCTACACTCCTGGAGCGAGGGGCGCTATCGTGTTGCGCTGATCTATCCGAACACCTATTCCCAGGGGATGGCGAACCTCGGTTTTCAGACCGTCTACCGTTTGATCAACCAGCGTGGCGATTGCCTGTGCGAGCGTTTCTTTTATCCCGATAAAGAGGATCTTGAAGCCTGTAACGACGGCCGTTTCCCCTTGCTCTCCATCGAGTCGCAGCGCCCGCTGCGTGAGTTTGACCTGATTGCTTTCTCTATTTCCTTTGAGAACGACTATCTCAACCTGCCGCTGATTTTCGCTGCGGCGAATTTTCCCCTGTTTGCTGAAGAGCGAAACGACGAAGACCCGCTGGTGCTGATGGGCGGGGTCTGTGCTTTTATCAACCCGGAACCGTTGGCTGAGATCGCCGACATCATTGCGGTCGGTGAAGCCGAGGCGATGCTGGGCCAAATGCTGAACAAGCTCTGCTCTGCCGCTTCGGGTAGGGATGAGTTGTTGCACGAGCTGGCCGGGGTTCCGGGTGTCTATATTCCCCGTTTCTATCAGCCGAGATATGCCGACAATGGCGACTATCTCGGTGTGATGGTCGAGCCGGGAATCCCTGAACGGGTGCGGCGTCAGTATGCTCCGTCTCTGGCGGTCGCACCGAGTCGCAGCTTCATCCAGACCCCGGAGAGTGAATTCGGTGATATGTCGCTGATCGAGGTGTCGCGTGGCTGTTCGCGCGGGTGCCGTTTCTGTGCTGCGGGTTATGTCTACCTGCCGCCGCGTGAACATGGACTGGACGATCTGCTCGCCCAGGTCGATGCGGGGCTGGCGGTGCGGGATCGGGTCGGGCTGGTGGCGGCGGCGGTGGCGGATCACTCTGAACTGGCGGCATTACAACAGGGGATTCTCGATCGGGACGGGAAGATGTCGTTGTCGAGTTTGCGGCTGGACGCCTTGACGGCGGATGAGGTCGAAAAGCTTAAGGCGGCGGATCACAAGACGGTGGCGATTGCGCCCGAGGCCGGCAGTCAACGGCTGCGCGATTTTATCAACAAGGGGATCAGCGAAGAGCAGATCCTCCATGCCGTGAATCTGCTCGCCGACGGTGGAATCAAGAATCTCAAGCTCTATTTCATCGTCGGCCTGCCGAGTGAGGAGCAGGAGGATGTCGAAGCGATCATCGATCTGGCGCGCAAGATCGGTGATATCTGGCGCGCGGCCGGGCGCAGCAGCGGAGTCATGGGACAATTGACTCTGAGTATCAACCCGTTCGTTCCCAAGCCGTTCACCCCGCTGCAATGGGCGGGGATGGAGGCGGAAAAAAGTCTGCAGAAGAAATATCGCTACCTGCATTCGGCAGTTTCCCGGCTGCCGAACACGCGGATGATCAGCGAGTCGCTGCGTCAGGCGCGACTGCAGGCGTTGCTGTCGCGCGGCGACCGTCGGCTCGGACGGGTATTGCCGTTGTTGGCCGCGGGGCGTAACCCGCGTCAGGCCTGCCGCGACCAGGGGCTGGACATGGAGCTGTTTGTGACCGGAAGCTTTGCCGGGGAGGCTCCCTTCCCCTGGGAAATCATCGATCAGGGGTTCGGCCGCGACTATCTCTGGAGTGAATATCAGCGAGCTTTGGCCGCCAAAACCACGCCCCCCTGTTTTCCCGGCTGCCGCCGGTGCGGCGTCTGTGTCGAACCTGAGTGATTTCTTCTTCCTGCCCGTTCCTGTCTTATCTCCTGATCTGAACCTCCCTGTAAGAATTTGATGAGAACATTGACCTCCACTGGGGTGGTGCAACGTTTTTGTGCTACAATTTTTCCGGTAGCCAACTTAATGCGGATGTGCTGGATTGTATCCACCATCCGCTTATGGCGGTGCCTCTGTCCACTCTTCTGGCGGACAGATCTCCTTCTACCTGATCACGGAGTTCCTATGAGTGTGAAAATTGCTATCAACGGTTTCGGTCGCATCGGTCGCTGCGTTCTGAGGGCGATCCTGTTGAGCGACAAGGACATCGATGTCGTCGCGATCAATGATCTGACCGATCCTGCTACTCTGGCCCATCTATTGAAAAATGATTCCGTTCACGGCCGCTTGCCCTTTGCTGTCGAGCACGATGCCGAGAGTCTCAGCGTCGCCGGCAGGACGATCCGCGTGTACGCCGAAAAAGATCCGGCGGCGCTCCCTTGGGGGGAATTGGGGATTGATGTCGTGGTCGAGTCGACCGGGATATTCCGCAAGCGCGCCCAGGCGCAGAAGCATCTTGATGCCGGCGCAGCGCGCGTTATTATCTCGGCTCCGGCAACCGACCCGGATATCACCATTGTCATCGGTGTGAATGATGACAAGTATGATCGGGATCAGCACAAGATCATTTCAAACGCCTCCTGTACCACCAACTGTCTGGCCCCGGTGGTCAAGGTTATTCAGGATAACTTCGGGATCGTCAAGGGGATGATGACCACGGTCCATTCCTACACCAACGATCAGAAGATCCTCGATCTGCCGCACAGCGATCTGCGCCGGGCGCGGGCGGCGGCGATGTCGATGATTCCGACGACGACGGGTGCGGCCAAGGCTCTCGGCCTGGTCATTCCCGAACTGGCCGGCAAGTTTGAAGGATTGGCGATTCGTGTGCCGACGCCGAATGTGTCACTTATCGACCTGACCCTGACCATACCGCAGGACATTTCGGTTGAAGAGGTCAATGCGGCGATGAAGAAAGCCGCTGAGAATGAGTTGGTCGGAATCCTCGCTTACGAGACCGAGGAGCTGGTATCGACCGATTTCAACGGTAATTCCTGCTCGTCGATCTTCGACTCCGATCTGACCCGGGTGGTCGACGGCAACATGCTGAAGGTTTTTTCCTGGTATGACAACGAGTGGGGTTATTCTTCGCGAGTGGTTGATCTCGTCTCGATTGTCGGTTGAAATTATCGCCCATACTTCGAAAAAAGCGCCTGTCCGGGATTCCGGACAGGCGCTTTTTGTTGAACATTCTCGGTCGTCAACGCCTCTCAGGGGGTGATCCCACGTTGTTGCAGTTCCAGCCTGACCTGATTGCGGCGTTCGCGCAGGTCGGTCGCGACGTTGTCGCTGCCGACACCGGTCGAGACCCCGACGCCACCGCCGATGTGGCTGCCGCCGAGGCCGAACCCGAGTCCCAGGCGTGGTTTACTGCGTGGTTGCTCGACAATGACAATCTGGTCATCGAGTTGGTAGTAGTAGAGGGTCAGGTCCTCGTTGGAGAGGCTTTTATAGTCTGTTGCCATCAGTTCCTGAGTTCTGCTTGTGTGGCTGGCGCAAGCGCTCAAAAATCCAATTGTTACCAATAGTACGAGGATGCCGAGCATTATCCGTCCATAGCCGGATCCCGTTTGTTTGCCATTCTGATCTCTTTTCATGTCAACCTCCCATCTTGCTGTTGTTTGTCTCAATTCTAGCATACCGTCACCTGCCATCTGTCCCCGCGAATAATAAAATCTGGTTATCCAGTTTGCTCCAGTAAATGCATCTGAGTTTGACAACTCCTTCCCCCTTGATGGGGGGAAGGCTGGGATGGGGGTGAAACTCTCATAATTCGCCCCCCACCCTAACCCTCCCCCACACCGGGGGGAGGGAATTCGTGCTACTTGAGTCAATTAGATAACCAGATAATAAAAAAGCGGGCTGCAGTAGCAGCCCGCTTTCGTTTTGAATGGGGTATCAGATGAAGATTACTTCGTTATGATCTCCGGTCCCATGATGGCATAGGGCAAGGAGGTCGAGAGCCACGGTATGTAGGTGACCAGAATCAGGAAGAGCATCAAGACCATGACAAAGGGCATTGCCGCCCGCACCACCCGGGCCAGACTCATCCCCGTAATGCCTGAAGTGACAAAGAGGTTGAGGCCGATGGGCGGAGTAATCATGCCGATCTCCATGTTGACGACCATGATGATACCGAGATGGATCGGGTCAACGCCCAGTTGCATGGCGATGGGGAAAACCACCGGGGCAACAATAATCAGCAAGCCGGAGGGTTCCATGAACTGGCCACCGATCAACAGCAGGATATTCACGGCAACGAGGAATGTGAACCAGCTGAAGCCGGCCCCCATCATCCATTCGGTGACCATCTGTGGAATACGCTCTGATGAGAGGGTGTGGGCAAACAGCAGAGCGTTGGCAATGATGAACATCAGCATGATGGTGGTTTTGGTACCATCCAACATCGTTTGCCGTGTGTCGCTACCCAACAATGCCGGGAAGAATTTTCGTGTTAGCAGCGAGAAGTTTCGTCCCCAGATTTTCAGGCCAGCCGAGAAGCAGATGCCAATCGAAAAGCCTGCCATCTTTGCCTGTTTCGCAATATAGGCAAAGGCCATTACGGCAGCAATCACCAGGCCGGTTAAATTGCGCCCGCTGGCAGAAATGGTTTCTGAATTCGCCGTGGCGAAAAAGGCAAGCATCATCCAGAAAATGAAGAACGATAGAGCATAGGCCGTGCCATAGAAGCCGATTTTACTTTCCTTGGAGTCCTCTGGGAAAACCCAGGGGGTCTCTTTTAGCGGGCCCATGTCGCGATAGATGTAAAGGGCTACGAAGATCGAATAAACTGCAGCAACAACGGCAGCTTCGGTGGGTGTAAACACCCCGCCATAGATACCACCCATAATGATGGCGATCAGAAATAATCCCCAGCTGGCCTCTTTCGCCCCATCGAAGACCGCGCCAAATCCCGCCCATTCTTCAGAAGGTAATTTTTTAACTTTGGCAACGATATAAATTGTTGTCATCAACATGAGTCCTGCAAGCGCACCTGGAATAACTCCGGCAAGGAACATCCGGCCGACCGAGACATCTGTTGCCGCAGCGTATACAACCATAACAATAGATGGCGGAATCAATATGCCGAGCGTCCCGGCATTAGCAATAATCCCGGAGGCAAATTCCTTGGAATAGCCTACCTGCCGCATCCCGGCGATGGCGATGGTGCCGATAGCGACAACCGTGGCCGGGGAAGAACCGGACAACGCGGCAAACATCATGCAAGACATGACCGAGGCAATGGCCAGACCTCCCTGGAAATGGCCGACGCTGGCGATGGCAAAGCGAATCAGTCGCTTAGCCACCCCTCCCGTCGACATGAAACAGGAGGCCAAAATGAAGAAAGGAATGGCCAGCAGTGTATAATGTTCGCCCGCACTGTACAGGGAGATCGCCACCGAGGTGAGCGAGTCGTGGGAAAAAAAGGTGATAAAAATGATGGATGACAGGCCCAGCGAAATGCCGACGGGAATACCGATCGCCAACAGACCAAGGACCAGAGCAAATAAGATTACCGATTCCATAATATCCTCTCTGTTCCTTAATCTTTAAGCGCGTCTTTGTGTTCTGCTACCAGCTCTTCGGCTTCATGCCCACTGATCAGCATTGAACGTTTGTTGGTCAGAATGGCCCAGAAGGCCTGCAGCGAGCGGTAGACCAGCATACTCAGGCCAACCGGCAATACCAGCAGCGTCAGCCAGCGATGGACGCGGGGTTGTAGATCGAAGGCCTGCTGAAGAAATTCCGGATAGCGCAGTTCTTCCATGCCGATATGGACTTTGTACATCTTCAGCCAATAGGCGAGTGCTCCACCCTTGGCATTCGTCCCCAGGTGCAGCCAGCTCAGCCAGATAGAATCGATCAGGATCAGGCCATAGAATAGGGCGGCCAGGGCACCGACCAGACTCAGCACTTTGGTGACCTTCTTGGGCACGGCGTTAAGTACGATATCAACCCCGAGATGCAGCCCGGTTTTAATGCCATAGCCCATACCCAGCAAAATCAACCAGCTGAATGCCATCGTGTTGAATTCCAGCGCGGCGCTCCAACCTGTATTGAAGCCGTATCTGGCTATAACCTGGCCAAATGAGACCAGCATGATCGCCGTCAAAATAAGAACGAGCAGATTTTCTTCAGCCCGCTCCATGAAACGGGGAAACATTTTTTCCAGGCCCCAGATGATCAGGACGAAAAACAAGAGATACAGATGTGGCCAGTACACCATCGCTTGGCCTCCTTCGGTCGTGGTAATAAAATGCCAAAAAGAGGGCCGACATCATTATGTCGGCCCTGTTGGGGATCAACTCGGAATCTGCTTATGCGCCGGCTGCGGCTTGAATCAGATCAGCGCCGATCTCGTCCTCAAACTGCTTCCACACCGGTTTCATGGCGTCAACCCACTGCTTCCGCTGTTCCGGAGTCAGGACATTGATCTTGCCGCCAGCATCGAGAATGTTCTGCCGGTTCTTGGCTTCTTTGGCCTTGACTTCGTTGTTGGCCTGTTGGGTTACTTCGTCAGCGATCTTCATGAGCTGGTCGCGAACTTCCGGCTTGAGGCTGTCGAGGAAGTCGGTGGAGGTCATGAACAGGTAGGCCAGCAGCTGGTGGCTGGTTTGGGTGGTAGAATCCTGAACTTCGAAGAACTTCTTGGTGTAGATGTTGGACCAGGTATTTTCCTGGCCATCGACAACGCCGGTCTGCAGGGCGCCGTAGACCTCGGCAAAGGCCATCGGCTGCGGCGAAGCGCCCATAGCGGCGATCATCGCTTTGGCGACATCAGAGGTTTGGACGCGGAACTTCAGGCCGTTGGCGTCACTCGGTACGATCAAGGGCTTGTTGGCGGAGAAATATTTCATCCCGGACATCCAGTAGCCCATACCGACGAAGCCGACATCGCTCATTGCGTTGAGCAGGTCTTTGCCTGCGGAACCGTTGGTGAAGCGAATGGCGGCATCCATGTCTTCAAAAACGAACGGCAGATCGAAGACGCCATATTTCGGAGTATAGGAACCGAATTTCGACAGGGACGGGGCCAGGAACTGTACGTTGCCGGTCAGCAGCGCTTCCAGCTCCTTGCTGTCGCCGTAGAGGGTGGAGTTCGGGTAAACTTCGACACACATTACACCGTCCAGCTCTTTATTAACTCTGGCAGCGAAGTTATTGGCAGCAACGACTTTCGGATGGGTGGTGCCACCGGTTACATGGCTGAACTTTGCAACGATTTCACCGGGGTCACAGCCTTCGGATGCCAATGCCATCCCGGCGGTAAAAGTTAAGGAAAAAGCAGTTAAGGCCAGAATACTCATGCGGAAAAACGATTTTTTCATCAGTGCAGTCTCCATTTCATCTTGTGAGATTTTGTTTTGTTTTCACCCTGAAAACAAAACAACCAATGTTTTACACAGACGGAAGTTCAGAAATAACAGATTGAGGAAAAGGATACAATGCCCAAACCCCTACTGAATATGTCGAGAATGTCTGCTCCTCTTTTTATACGTGATTTTCAGTGAGTTGCCGATGGCTTCAATGAAAACAGGCTTGGTGGTTGCCTGATAAGATAATAACGTTTAGCAATGATAATGCCATTTTTAAAATATTGTTTTTTTATTCTGTAAGAGCCTGAAAGTGGTGTCACTCTGACAAGAGGGGATGTCAACGACTTGTCCGTTAGGGGTTGAAAAACGGCCAGCATTGGCCTGCTGGTGGCGAAAATTGGCCAAATTTTGACAGTTAAACGCCTTGACAGTCGAATAGGTGAGTGACATTGTCGACGCTTAAAATGTTGCCAGCTGTTTGATCGGGATGGTCTATCAATAATTCAGTCGCAGTAGTAAGTAGTCATGAAAGAGAAAACCTACAAGGCTCCGGCTAAAATCAATCTCTGCCTGCATGTGCTGGGGCGACGCCTGGATGGGTATCATGAACTCGCCATGGCGATGCAGCGGGTCGGTTTATATGATGAGATCAGAATCCGTGTCGGCGGGGCCGCCGGGGTGCGGGTCGGTTGTGCCGGGCTCGATCTGGCTCCAACAGAAGAAAACATTGCCGCCCGGGCTGCACGCTTGCTGCTGGCGGCGGTCGGCAGCGATGTCGGGATCGATATCCTGATCGACAAGCGGATTCCTGTTGCCGCCGGGCTCGGCGGTGGTTCGTCCGATGCGGCGACGGTCCTTATGGGATTGAACGAGCTGTTGGGTGCCGGGATCGATGAGGTCCGTTTACGGGAACTCGGTGCTCAGCTCGGTGCTGATGTGCCCTTCTTTATTTTTCAACGCCCTGCCTGGGCAACCGGCACAGGGACGACCCTCGAGCCGCTCCCCCAATTGCCCGCTGTTGCCTACCTGCTGGTGAACCCGGGAATCAGCGTTTCGACAGCCGCGGTTTACCAAAGTTTGCGGTTGACAAAAGGGGCCGAACTGGCTAACCTTCCAAGGTTTTCTGTCATGACACGGGATGATTTGTGCGCTGCGTTGCACAACGATCTGGAGGCGGTGACGCTGGCGTTGCACCCCGAGATCATGACAATTAAACAGCGACTGCTCGAAAGCGGCGCACTTGGAGCTCTGATGTCAGGTAGTGGCGCGACGGTCTTCGGTGTTTTCGAAAATCTGGCAGTTGCGGAACGGGCAGCGGCAATGCTGGCGGGAGAAACGTCCTGGCTGGTGTTTCCGGTTGAGGCGTTGTAAATCGCTTGGATATGTTCCGGGGTTGACAACAGCCGACAACTCAGGTAGAACCTGCCGGTTCACTGGTTCAGCCGGAGTACTCCCGGTGGAATCTGCTTTCACGTAATCGATTTGTTGGGGCGTCGCCAAGCGGTAAGGCACCGGATTTTGATTCCGGCATTCCCAGGTTCGAATCCTGGCGCCCCAGCCACTTTTTGATAATCGGTTGGCTGTCGTTACGGCATGGTCCAACCTTTTGTATTTTTTTCACCGGTAGAGAGTTGAGCAGAAGGATAGAGGGATAATGTACAAGGTATTTACCGGAAATTCGAACGAACCTTTGGCCCTGGAGATCTGTAAACACCTGTCCGTTCCCCTCGGGAACGCCAAAGTCAAGACGTTCTCCGACGGCGAGGTTCAAGTTGAAATCGGTGAGAACGTCCGCGGCCGGGATGCCTACGTGATCCAGTCAACTTGCTCGCCAGCCAACACCAATCTCATGGAACTGCTGGTTATGGTCGATGCGCTCAAGCGCGCTTCGGCAGCTAAGATCAACGCGGTCGTGCCTTACTTCGGTTATGCTCGGCAGGATCGCAAGGTTGCCCCAAGGGCACCGATTACGGCGAAACTGGTCGCTGATCTGATGTCTGTCGCCGGAATCGATCGTATGATCACCGTTGACCTTCATGCCGGCCAGATTCAGGGCTTCTTCGATATTCCGGTCGATCATCTGTATGCTGCCCCGGTCATGCTTGACGAAATCCGCGGCTACCGCTTTAAAGATCTGGTTGTCGTCTCTCCCGATGCCGGTGGTACCGAACGGGCGCGGGCTTTCGCCAAGCGTCTCGATGCCGGTCTGGCGATCATCGACAAGCGTCGCAGTGGACCGAATGTCTCCGAGGTCATGCATATCATCGGTGATGTCAAGGATAAGACCTGTGTGATCATCGACGATATGATCGATACGGCGGGGACTCTGTGCGCAGCGGCCCAGGCGCTGCAGGATAAAGGGGCGGTCGAGGTTTATGCCTGCGCTACGCACGGCGTATTGTCCGGACCGGCTCTGGATCGCATTTCTGCCAGTCCGCTGAAAAAAGTTTTTGTGACGGATACAATTCCGACCCAGAGCAAACTCAAGCAATGTGATTGCCTGGAGTCGCTGACGGTCAGTCACCTGCTGGCTGAAGCGATTCGGCGGATCAACAACGCTGAATCGGTAAGCTCTTTGTTTGTATAAACAGAAATTGAGACTGTTACCCAAGTCAATGGAGGAAAGATAGATGGCTCAGGCTGAACTGAAAGTTGAAATTCGTGAAAAAAGCGGCAAGGGCGTTGCCCGCAAGCTGCGCGCTGCAGGGAAACTTCCGGCAGTTGTTTATGGCGCCAACATGGAGCCCCAGACGATCGCGGTCGAGCCCAAGGCTCTTGAACAGGCGATTTCCGGTGAGGCCGGCTGGAATACCCTGCTGACCCTCAAAGGCGCGCCGGAGATCGAAGGCAAAATGGTCGTCCTGAAGGATGTCGAATTTCATCCCCTGCGGCGCACCATGGTGTGTGCGGATTTCCACGCCATCAAGCTGGACCAGAAGTTCCACTTCATGGTCCCGGTCAATATTGTTGGTGTTTCCGCCGGTCAGAAAATGGGTGGCTCCCTGCAACTGATCCGTAAGGAACTCGAAGTGACCTGTCTGCCGGCCGACGTTCCGCAAGCTATTGATATCGATGTTGCGGCACTGGAAATCGGTGATACCGTTCACATTGAGGACGTCACCGCTCCTGAGAAAGTCGAACTGGTTCATGACGTCAACTTCACCGTCATCACCGTTATCGGCCGCAAGGCTGAGTCGGATGAAGAAGAGGCCGGTGAAGATGAAGAGAGCGTCGAGTAATTCATTCACTCCAACGTGATTCGGTTGCAGTGTGAAACTACTGGTCGGCTTGGGAAATCCCGGAGACAAGTATCAGGCGACCCGTCATAATGTTGGCTTTATGGTCGCCGAGCAGCTCGCCCAGGGCAACGGGATTGCGTTGAAGAAGAAGGGTTACCAGGCGCATTACGGCGTCGGCCGGGTTGCCGGTCAGGAAACGACGGTCCTGTTGCCGCAGACCTTTATGAATCGCAGCGGGGCGAGCGTGAACGCTGCATGTCAATCCCTCGGAATAACACCGGGGGATTTGATTGTTATCCATGACGATCTCGACCTGCCTTACGGCACGCTACGGGTTAAGCTGGGTGGCGGGCATGGCGGGCATAACGGCCTGAGGGATATCATCGGGGTTTACGGCAACCGCGATTTTGTCCGTCTGCGGATCGGGATCGGCCGCTCCGAACAGGGGAACGTGACCGGTCATGTGCTCGGGCGTTTCAGCAGTGAGGAACAGACCCTGCTTCCGCGCCTGATCGACACCGCGGTCGAGGCGGCTGAAAAGATAATTTCAGCCGGCGTCAACCCGGCGATGAACGCGTTTAATAATTTTGACTTGTACGGTTAATTCGTCCATTTAACATCGTCCGTTTAACTCTAAACACCAAGCGAAGAGAGGCAAAACAATGCAAGTGCAAATGTGGGCTCCTGTCCTGGGAGTAGTCGGATTTGTGATCGCGATTGTGCTCTACAACATTGTAAAGACACAGCCGGTCGGTAATGAGAGAATGCGTGAAATTTCCGATGACATTCATGCTGGCGCCATGGCGTTCCTCGGTCGTGAGTACCGGGTTCTCGCCATCTTTATCGGCCTGGTCTTCCTGCTGATCCTGGTTGGCATGAACTATCAGACCGCTCTTGCGTTCGTCGGCGGTGCTGCCTGTTCCATGACCTGTGGTTTCATCGGGATGAAAGCCGCAACCCGCGCCAACGTCCGGACTTCTGAAGCTGCCCGTGCCCACGGCCAGGCCAAAGCCCTGGAAGTCTCTTATAACGGTGGTGCGGTTATGGGCCTCGCCGTTGCTTCTCTCGGCCTGATCGGTGTCGGCGTTGCTTACATCTTCTTCGGTGGCGATCCGGAAACTGCAAAATACATCAACGGTTTTGCCATGGGCGCTTCCTCTATCGCCCTGTTCGCCCGTGTCTGTGGCGGTATCTACACCAAGGCTGCTGACGTCGGTGCCGATCTGGTTGGTAAGGTTGAAGCTGGTATCCCGGAAGATGATCCGCGCAACCCTGGCGTTATCGCTGACAACGTCGGTGACTGCGTTGGTGATACCGCCGGTATGGGTGCCGACATCTTCGAATCCTATGTCGGTTCGATCATTGCGACCATGGCGATCGCTGCGGCTGCCGGTCCCGAACTGCTGATCAAGCTCGGTGGCGTCAATGTTCAGGCCAACGCCATGGTCCTGCCGCTGGCTATGGCCATGATCGGTCTGGTCTTCTCGGTCATCGGAATCTTCTCCATGCGCTTCCTGAAAGGGATCGATCCGGCCAAGGCTCTGCACTACACCACGTTCGTTGCCGCGATCGGTTTCCTCGTCGCCGCTCTTGTCGTTGTCAAGGTTCTCGGCATCTCGACCGGCGTCTTCTGGGCCGTTCTGGCCGGTTGTGTTGCCGGTATCGCCATCGGTCAGATCACCGAGTACTACACCGCCCATGCTCCGGTTGTCCGGATTGCCGAGGCAAGTAAAACCGGTCCGGCGACCAATATCATTCACGGTCTGGCGGTCGGCCTGGAATCGACCGCGCTGCCGATCATCATTATCGCCGCCGGTATCTTCATCGCCAACTACTGTGCCGGTCTGTACGGTATCGGTATCGCCGCTGTCGGCATGCTGGCAACTGTCGGTGTCACCATGACCGTTGATGCCTACGGCCCGATCGCTGATAACGCCGGTGGTATTTCGGAGATGGCCGGTCTCGGTCCCGATGTCCGTAAGATCACTGATAGCCTCGACGCTATCGGTAACACTACTGCTGCTATCGGCAAAGGTTTCGCTATCGGTTCCGCGGCCCTGACCGCCCTGGCGCTGTTCTCCGCGTATGCGACCACCGTCGGCCTGGAGACGATTAACCTGATCAACCCGATGGTTGTTATCGGCCTGCTCATCGGTGGTGCCCTGCCGTTCTTCATCGGCGCCCTGACCATGACTTCGGTCGGTCGCGCAGCTGGCCAGATGGTTGATGAAATCCGTCGTCAGTTCCGAGAAATTCCGGGCCTGCTTGAAGGCAAGGAAGGGGTTAAGCCCGAGCCGGAGAAGTGCGTTGACATCTCCGCCCGTGCCGCTCTGAAAGAGATGGTTCTGCCGGGTGTCGTTGCTGTCGTTGCTCCGGTTCTGATCGGTTTCGTCCTTGGCAAGGAAGCTCTCGGCGGCATGCTCGCCGGCGCGACCCTCGCGGGTGTTCTGCTTGCCCTGATGATGTCCAACAGCGGCGGCGCCTGGGACAACGCCAAGAAATACATCGAGAGCGGATCGCTTGAAGGTGAAGGCAAGGGGGGCGAGGCTCACGCTGCTGCCGTTATCGGCGACACCGTCGGTGACCCCTTCAAAGACACCTCCGGTCCGGCCATGAACATCCTCATTAAGCTGATGAGTGTTGTTTCGCTGGTTATCGCTCCGCTGCTCGTTTAATTGTTGAGCGTCACATCTGAATGATTTGATAGCCGGACCTTTGGTCCGGCTATCAGTTTTTAGAGGATTATTTATGGGCTTCAAGTGCGGAATCGTCGGCCTGCCGAATGTCGGTAAGTCAACCATCTTCAACGCCATCACCTCGGCCGGTGCCGAGTCTGCCAACTATCCCTTCTGTACTATCGAACCGAACGTCGGGGTCGTTGCCGTTCCGGATAAGCGACTGGACACCCTCGCGGCGATCGTCAAACCGCATGCGGTTTTGCCGACGACTATGGAGTTTGTCGACATCGCCGGGTTGGTCCGTGGTGCCAGCAAAGGGGAGGGGTTGGGGAACCAGTTCCTCGGCCACATTCGCCAGGTTGATGCGATTGCCAACATCGTGCGCTGCTTTGAAGATGACAATATCGTCCATGTCGATGGCAGCATCGACCCTCTGCGCGATATCGAAGTCATTCAGACAGAGTTGAATCTCGCCGATCTCGACACCGTCGAGCGCCGGATTCAGCGGAGTGCAAAACAGGCCAAGAGCGGTGACAAGAAGCTTCAGGCTGAAGTTACCATCCTCGAGCGTGTCCGTGAGGTTTTGAACGAAGGGAAGCCTGCCCGCGCTGCCGGGCTGGACCCGGAAGAGAAGGCGGTTCTGTCCGAACTCTGTCTGATCACCATCAAGCCTGTTCTCTACGTCGCAAACGTCGCTGAAGATGATCTTGAGGGAAAACATCCTTTCGTCCAGGCGGTGCGTGATCATGCTGAGAAGGAGGGGGCCGAGCTGGTGATCATCTGCGGTAAAATCGAAGCGGAGATCGCCGAACTGGATGCGGATGAAAAGCTCGATTTTCTGCAGGAGATGGGGCTGGAAGAGTCGGGTCTCGATCGTATGATTCATGCCGGATACAAACTGCTTGGTCTGATCACCTATTTCACCGCCGGGGTTAAAGAAGTGCGTGCCTGGACAATTCCTGACGGAGCTCACGCGCCGCAGGCCGCCGGGGTCATTCACAGCGATTTTGAAAAAGGATTCATTCGCGCCGAAGTCATTGCCTATAATGACTTTGTCAACTCGAATGGTGAAGCCGGGGCCAAGGAAAAGGGTTTGCTGCGTCTCGAAGGGAAGGAGTACCGGGTGCTTGACGGTGATGTCATGCACTTCCGTTTCAACGTCTGATCTTTTTCGGCTGTTCTTGTTTCTGAAGCCCCCTGCCTTTTTTTGAGTCAGGGGGTTTTTGTGCCTTTCCATTGGGCAGCCGCGATCAGTTAAAAACGGCCATCCTGAACGCTGCTGTTGAGCAGGATCACCTCGATCTCTTCTATGATCTCTTCCTGGCGCAGGGCATTACATCGGCGGTTGACCTCCTCGGTTTTGTCGTCCAGAGACTGAACGGCATGGTCCAGATGCGCTATTCGACGATCATTTTCACCCTTCAGCGAGGTGTAGAGCATTTCGTGCAGGGCTGCGAACAGGTAATGTTCGGTCAGGTTGAGGAGGAACTCGCCGGGGCTTAGGTTGAGCAGCGGCGGCTGGGA
>PKUG01000021.1 GCA_002869665.1 Desulfuromonas sp.
CCTGTTGCTGCCGACCGGACTGTCCTGGCGCGAGATCGACGTGTTTCGCGGCTATCGGAATTACTATTTCCAGCTTGGTAGCCGGTTCAGCAAGAAGCGGGTGGCCGATACCCTGGTGAACAACGCCAAGGTCGCGCATCTGCTCTACCGCTACTTCGAAGGGCGTTTCAAGCCGTCTCCCGAATGGGCCGACCCGATGACCCGCGAACTGGAGGTCCTGTCGCCGATCCGCCAGGAACTGGTCAAGGCCCTCGAAGATGTCAGTGATCCGAACGAGGACCGTATCCTGCGGACCCTGTTCAACCTGATCGATTCGACGATCCGGACCAACTTCTTCCTCCGTTATCGGGAAAAGGACTATTTCTTCTCGATCAAGGTCAGCTCGCTCGGTGTTATCGATATGCCGTCACCGCGCCCCCTGTACGAGGTCTATGTCCACTCGGCCAAAATGGAGGGGGTCCATCTGCGCGGCGGCAAGGTCGCCCGCGGCGGCATCCGCTGGTCGGACCGTCCCGACGATTTCCGCACCGAGGTCCTCGGTCTGGTCAAGGCCCAGATGACCAAGAATGCCGTGATTGTGCCGGAAGGTTCGAAAGGGGGCTTTGTCACCAAGGAGTTCAGTCCCGACCGTGAGCAGATGGGCGAAATCGTCAAACAGGCCTATACCACTCTGATGCGTGGGCTGCTTGACCTGACCGATAACCGCTCGGTGGATGACATCGTTCGACCGCAGGGGATCATCGCCTATGACGATCAGGATCCCTACCTGGTTGTGGCTGCCGACAAGGGGACCGCGCACCTTTCCGATACGGCGAATGCGGTCAGTAATTCCTACGACTTCTGGCTCGGTGATGCCTTCGCCAGCGGTGGTTCGCACGGTTACGATCATAAAAAACTCGGTATTACGGCCCGTGGTGCCTGGGAGAGTGTCAAACGCCACTTCCGGGAAATGGGGCACGATGTCCAGAACGAACCCTTCACTGTTGTCGGTGTCGGGGATATGAGTGGCGACGTCTTCGGCAACGGAATGCTGCTGTCACGGCAAATCCGTCTGATCGCGGCGTTCGATCATCGTCATATCTTCCTCGATCCCGATCCCGATCCGGAAACCTCTTATCAGGAACGTGAGCGGTTGTTTAAACTGCCGCGCTCAAGTTGGGCGGATTATAATCCGGAGCTGATCTCGGCCGGCGGCGGGATTTATTCCCGCCAGCTCAAAGACATCCCCATTTCTCCCGAGATTGCGCACCTGATCGGTACCCGACCCGGAACCATCGATGCCCCCGGCCTGATCAAGCTGTTGCTGGCGGCGCCGGTCGACCTGCTCTGGAACGGTGGCATCGGCACCTATGTCAAGGCCTCGACCCAGAGTAACGAGGAGGTCGGCGACCGGGCGAACGATTCCCTGCGGATCAACGGTAACGAACTGCGAGCCAAGGTCGTCGGGGAAGGGGGGAACCTCGGCCTGACGCAGCTCGGCCGCGTCGAATATGCTCTGGCCAACGGCCGGCTCAATACCGATGCGATCGATAACTCCGGCGGGGTCGACAGCTCTGACCATGAGGTTAATCTTAAGATCCTGCTGCGCCAGTTGCGCCACGAAGGGCGGGTCAAAGACCTTGAAGAAGGCTACGAACTGCTCGAAGAGATGGAAGAGACGGTCTGTCAGGATGTTCTGGCCAATAATTATGCCCAGACCCAGGCCATCTCGCTCGACGAAATCCGTTGTCGCCATGATGTCGAGCCGTTCCTCGACCTGACGGACCGCTTGAGTCGCGCCGGTCTGCTCGATCGCCGGGGGGAATACCTGCCGAATCGCAAGGATGTCCTCTCGCGTCAGCCCGGGCGCCTGCTGCGTCCGGAACTTTCAGTTCTGCTCGCCTACAGCAAGATGTTCCTGTTCAAGGCCCTGAACGATGCCGAGCTACCTGACAACCGGGTCATTCGTGATCTGCTCTTCGATTATTTCCCGCAGCAGGCGATCGACCGTTACAGTGAATCGCTGCCGGGGCACCCGCTGGCCAAAGAAATTATCGCGACGATGATGACAAACAGGATTGTCGATCAGGCGGGGAGCGCGTTCCTGAATACCACCAGTCGTTTGACTGGTCGGCCGCAGGTTGAGGTCGCTAATGCCTACCTGGTCTTCGATTGTCTGCTTGGCGGCAGGGAGTTGCGGCAGGCCGTTTATCAGCTCGATAACCGGATGCCGACCGAGCGTCAGTATGCCCTGTTGCGTAAACTCGAAGATCTGCTCGCGTCCTTCTGTACTTATGCCCTGAGTAACTGTACTCACGTGCCGTCCGGCGAAGAGGATCTGGAGCGAATTGCACAACAGCTCAACGATTACGGCAAGATTCTGCCGGAGATTCTGCCGGCTGCTGTTTGGGGTGCCTGTGAAGCACGTAAATCACACCTTGAAGAGGCGGGCCTGGAGCCGGACATCGCCTATCGCTATGCCGTTCTCGATTGTCTGGTCGATTTCCTGCCGCTGGTCTGCATGGTTGAGACCTCAGGTTACGACCTCGATCAACTGGCACGGATCAAGGTCCTGGTCGAAGAGAAGTTCAACTTCAGCAGTGTTTTCGGTCAACTGAATAAGGTTGTCATCGGTGACAGCTGGGATCGCCGGGCGCGCGAGTCACTGGTCAGCGCTCTCCACGGCATCGATGTGCGGATCGTTCGCCAGGTGGCGCGCGATTATGCGGATGCACCGGACGCTTTCTTCATCAAAAGTGCGCAGAAGATGCGGAACTATACGCTGCTTCTGCAGTCACTGACGAATGAAACTCCGCGGAATTTCCACCCCTTCAGTGTGTTGCTGCAGGCCCTTGAAAGTTTTCTGACGGGCTGATACCTTGATATACTGCGGCCCGAAGAACGGTTTTTCTTCGGGCCGCAGCCTCTTTTGAAGTCACTCGATCAAACGTTATTTTGCTGACTGTTTTACTTTCATATCAACAGGTTAACGTGAAGGCTCTGTTCCGAAAAGACGCTGGACAGGTCGATTGTGACTGTGTTATATCCTAAACGCTTTTTGACGGTAGAATGATTCCGGCCCGGGACCCGTACCGGAGCCACG
>PKUG01000056.1 GCA_002869665.1 Desulfuromonas sp.
GCCGCCTCGGCCGCGAGATCCACGATCGTCTCGCCACCCTCAACCAGCACTTCGCCCAGATGGGGAAAGACCTGGAACGGGCGGTCGAAAGTTACAACCGGGGGATCGCTTCCCTCGACAGCCGGGTCATGGTCTCGGCCCGTCGGTTCAAGTAACTCGGAGCGGGCAGCAGCAAGGAGATTCCTGCTGTCGAGCAGGTCGACAAACTCCCCCGCAGCGTTCAAGTTCAGGACGACTGATCTACGCGCTTTACATTTTCTGCTAAAATTCTATTATTGTGCGTTTTTCTTCAGCATGGAGGACGCAAATGCAGCTGGATCACACCCTGTACGGCAGCTTCGAACTGGCCATCCTGATCAAGGTTCTGCTGGCCACCTTCGCCGGCGGCATCATCGGTCTGGAGCGGGAGAGACATGGCCGCCCGGCCGGCCTGCGTACCCATCTGCTGGTCTGTGCCGGCTCCTGCCTGATGATGCTCGTCTCCGAGGCCTTTTTCCTCAAATACGGCAATCTGCCGGGAACCGGCGTCGTCCGTCTTGACCCGGGCCGGGTTGCCGCCCAGATTATCACCGGCATCGGCTTTCTCGGCGCCGGAGTCATCATCAAGGATGGATTCACTGTTCGGGGCCTGACTACGGCCGCTTGTTTGTGGATGGTCTCCGGTATCGGCATGGCCTTCGGCATGGGGATGATCAATATCGGAGTCATCGGCACGACTATCGCGCTCTTTTCCCTGATCACACTTAAGAAGATGGAACCGCTGATCAAGCGCGACCGCTACCTCCATCTCAACATCACGGCCTCCTCCGTCAAGGATATCTACCCGCAGCTCGAAACCATCTTCACCGACTGTAACCTGCGCGTCTCCAGCCTTGAAACCGACTGGAGCCTGACTGACAGCAGCGTTGTCTACCGGCTGGTCATCACCCGACAGAAATCGCGTATCGGCCGTGACCTGAGCCGTAAAATTGCTCAGATCGAAGGAGTCAGCCGGATTCATTTCAAATAATCGCGAAAAAAGGCTCACCAAAGAGACAATGAGGCGCTGGGAACAGCAAATCAGCGCGACCCTTTACCAGAGCCGAGAATGGAACGCCCCTTTATTGAAAGGGAAATGAAGAGGAATCAACGCTTGCTCTTCTGCACCCCAGTCAAAATCTTTGAAAATTAGCTACAAAAAGAAAAGCCCCGTTTACAACGGGGCTTTTCTGATGTTCATGGCTGTGATGGCGGGACGGCAGGTTCCGGAGGCGGTGCCGGAACGCAGCGTCCACGCGGAATATCCCGCGCAGAGGAGCCTTCTGTAAGTTCATACTGAATCAATTGCTGATCCGTACCTTCAAGAACAAATCCTTCGGGGCAGCTTTCGGTATAAATCGGCCGGACAGCTGCGGGGACTGCACAGCGCAGCCGGTAGAAGATATCCCCTTCAGCTTCGACAACCCGCCCGTCGAGTCCGGCCAGCTGTGCCTGCTGGGATTCGGTCATGGTCGTCCCCTCCAATGCGGCACTGTTGGGAGTGAGGGTTGCCGAAATTTTCACCGGCACCGGGAACTCGGCCACCCCTTCGCTGGCAGCCCGACAGACATCGAGGACTTCCTGCGCTGTAGCCGTAATGACCTCCTTCCCCACCGGAACGAAGCGTGCGGGAAGATGCTGGGGATTGATGAGCTTGCCGGTCAGCAGATCGTGTGGCGTTTCGATGGCAAACTGCGTCAGCAGCCAGGCATTCCCCCCGTCGATAGCGACATTGAGCTTGCTCAGAATCGCACCATTCTTATGCTGGAAAACATTCTCGCCACTGGCAGCCCCGGCCGGATCGATAGTCAGGATCCACTCCATTGGTGCGATCAACCGTGGAACGGGGGTATCGGCAGTGAAGATCGCCAACGGATCGACCGTTGCGGACGCCGCTGTTTCCGATTCGGCAGCAACAGCGGCCGGAATCGGATCGGCCGTGACTGCCGCGGGGGCAGCCGGAGCGGCCACATCAGATTTAACTGCGGGCTCTTCGGGCGTAACTGCCGTGGGCGTGCTCGGGGTAACCGGTTGTTCAGCAGCAGGCGCAGGGGACGCGGCAACAGCGGGGTTCGCTGCAGGTGCTTCGACTACGGCCGCAGGAGCCTCATTTACGGCAACGGCCGGATCACCGGAAGCTGCTGTTGCTGCAAGTGGCAGGGCAAGCACAAACAAAATAAAACAACCGATCCCCAGGCGGGAGCGGAACAATCCTTTGACCATCCTTCTTCCTTCAAACGGCATCAGGGTCTCACACATTTTTTACCCCCCTTGTCGCTGATATCGGTCGACATCAAGATCGCCGAATCTGTTCCTTCGACCACGTAACCTTCAGGGCATTCATACTTCAAATGTGTAAGTTCAAGGGTGGACGCCCGACTGTCACCGGCATCGCAGAGAATCGTCACCGCCAGCTGACCGAGCGATTCGCTGTTCATCTCGACGCCCATTTCCGAGGCACAGACCCATTCAGCCTGCAGGTTCTGCTTGAGTGAGCTCTTCTGCGGCGCCGTCAACCCGGCAGGGCAGAATTGCCTGAGAATCTCGCTGCCGATGACCGGCAGGGAGCTGAAATGCAGGGTCCGCGCACCGCTGTCTCCGACGGCGAAGGTCACATCCGGCCCACTCAGCGAGGCGACCGTGTAGACGTTCGCGCGGGTCAGGCTGCTCCCGGCAGAGCAGGTAAAACGTACATCAATCGGCTCTGCCAGAACCATACGGGCGTCGGGCGCCAGCCACACCCCACCGGACGCGGAGGTCACCCCGGACGCGGATATGGTCACCTCGCCGGGGAGCAGAAGGCTGTCCAGCCTGACCCCGGTCTGCGGGCCGACCGTGCCACCGAGCACCGTGGCCAGCTCATCGAGCATATCGTCGACCGCTGGATTCGTGACACCCTGCGGCTCTGATGCGGGCTGCTCCTGTGTCTGCAGCTCATCGGCAAACAGGTCTTCAGCGTTATCCAGCACCTCCTGCAGGACAATGAAATAATCGTCAGCACCGACCAGTTCCTCATCCGGCACTGCGGATTCAGCATCAGGCGGTTCCGAAGCCCCGGCCGCCACTTCGGCAGTCTTGGCCGGGACCGCGGCCTGATCCTGCTCATCGGCAGGAGGGGCTGTCACTTCGGCGCCGGCCGCAGCAGGTTCGGACGGCTCAGCTATCGGCTGAGCTTCAGCGCCGCCACCGGAAGCAATCAGCTGTGATTCAGAGCTATCCTCAGCGGCAACGTTGGTCCCTCCAGCGATGATGACCTGGGGTTCAGGAATGATCACCGGCAAGGAGGGTTCGGCAGCACCAGTTTCACTCGCCGCTATCGATTCGTTCGTTGCGATAACAGTATCTTCCGCTAGTTCAGCAGCGGAAAGTTCGGCAGGTTCAACCGTTGGGTCAACTTTCGTGACCGCTGCCGCTACAGTTGCTGCGGTCGGAGGGATATCCTCGGCGCCAGGAGCTTCACCGAGAAGAGATTCGGAAGAGATCACTGCCGGAAGTTCCACGGCAACAGCCGGATCACGGGGCTGCTGGGGTGCAACTTCAGGTTCAAAGACCTCCTGCTCGGTAAGGGCTGTGCTGTCCGCAAGCACTTCCGGAGTCGCTTCAACCTCGGCGACGGGTGCAGTCTCAGTCATCCCCTCGATCACAACCTGTGGCTCCGGAACCGGGACAGGAATCGCGGCAATGACGGCCGGTTCATCCACCGTGACCATCGGGACGGGCACTGATCTGAGCGTTTCGACAGCAACCTCCGGCTCCGGGGTCTCAGCGGCCGGGGATTCAGCGACAACCTGCTTCGCAGCAGGTTCATTCTCGACCCTTGGCGGAAGCGGTTCGACAACGGGTTCAGATTCAGCAGCCGGAGCGGGTTTCGTCGCCCCCTCGACAACGACCTGCGGCTCGGCGACCGGAACAGGGACAGTTGTAACGGCAACAACCGGTTCAACGGTCTCTGCAACTGCAGGTGCCGGGGTCGCGACGGGTTCACTCTCATACAGAGTGCGGGAGGCGCCTGGTATCGCCCAAGATTCAGCGGCCGGAGGTTCGGCAACTGGGCTTTCGACCATGGCCGGAGTCACGTCCTGCACCGGTTCAGCCACCTCGGCTGGAACCACTGCGGTCGACTCCGCAGAAACCCGCGGTTCGGACACAGGAGCAGGAACCGCTGCAACAGTAACAGCTTCTTCAGGGACGACCTCTTCGCTGGGCGTTTCCGTCAAAACGGACACCGGTTCCGGGCTTGCGACCGGAGCAGGAACTGAAGCCTTCCTGGGGGTTACGGCGATGATCTTTTCTGCCGCCTTGATGGCGGCCTCTTCAGCCCGGACAGGCTCGCTAGCGGGAGCAACAACCTGCGGCTGTGAAGCAGCGGGAACGACAGGTTTGACATCCTCCGCCGGAACGGGCCGCCGGCTGCCGATCTCTTCAACCTCGATCTCGGGCTGAACATTCACACTGAAGACTGTTTCCGGAATGTCGATACGCATGACACCGTACACCAGCCGCAGGCTGTAATGCCCCGCTTCAACGGTATCGCCTGCCGTGATCAGCAACTGGCGGGCCGTTACCGAAGTCTCCAGCAATTCGGCCGTGATTTCGCTGACCGGTAATTTATCACGCAGGACCTGAGCCCCCGTCAACCGTCCCAGCCCGGTCCCTTCGATAGAGACCTGTTGACCGGGTTCTCCGGGGACGAGCACAAGCTCTGACGGGTCGAAACTGGAGACACGAATCGCCATCGAACCCGGAGAAGCTGGCGGCACCGGCTCCCCGACAGCCGCGACAGCGTCTTCCTCTACCACGGCTGGCACAGCAACGGTCTCCTGCGGTTGAGGCTCAACAATGGTGACGTCCGCTACCGGCTCGGCGGCATCGGCAACAGACTCGATGGCAACCGGAACCACAGGCGCCGGAGCAACACCCTCCGGCTCTTCCGGCTGCGGTTCAGAAGTCGTGACGGTCGGCTCAAGCGGGATCTCGACAACCTCTTGAGCAGCGGCAGCAACCTCCGGCTCAGCAACCGGCGATTCAACTGCTACATCTTCAACAACAGCTTCCGGCGACGGTTCCGGCCGAACAGGTTCGGCAACAGGTAGGGCTTCCTTCATTCCGGCATTAACCGGGACAGCTGCTTCCGACTCAACCACGAGTGATTGCTCCGGTGCGATTGTCTCTTCAGCAGCAGAAGCCGGGACGTCAACAGGTATTGACTCTTCAACAGCTGCGGGCTTTTCAACCGGGACGGACGATGTGACGAAAACGGGAGCCTCAACAAGGGTGACTTGCTCAACGGGAGCGACCTGTTCGGCGACATCAGGTTCCGGTTCAACAACCACCTCAGGCTCAGTGACAGGTGGCACCTCTGCTGCAGCGTCCTGTGAGGGCTCGACCTCTGCCACCTCCGCTGCGGGGGAGACCTTGAGACTGAAGAATCGCTCCGGAATGTCGATCTTTACGACACCATAGGTCAGGCGCAGGCGATAATCACCGGACTCGGCGTTGGCCTGCGCACTGATCAGCAGTTCACGGGCCGCATCCGCCGGGTCGAGCAGTTCAGCCGTGATCCCGACCGCGAGCTGATTGCCGGCCAGCACCTGGGCACTGGTCAAACGCCCGAGACCGGCACCGCCGACGGTAAGTTTCTGCCCGGCACCACCGGCCTGCAGCTCCATCAGCGCCGGAGCGATTGATGTCACCCGGATCGCCGCGGGCCTCGTTGCCGCCAGGGCAGAAAAAGCTGTGCCCAGCAGAAGCACCAGGCACAGCAGCAAACATGCGATCTTTTTTGTTTTCTTTCCGTCCGTGTAAAGCAAAATCAATCCTGTTAGTTGGTTAGTCTGGTGTCCATCCGCAACATCCGGATGGACACGAACAAGTTCTCAGATTGGAACCCTACTGAAAAACAAAGAACAGAGGCTCACTGATTCCGATCAGGGTTCCCTCACTATCAAAACTCTTGACCCGCCAGGAGTAGGTCTCCCCAGGCTGGAATTTTTCCTTGAGAATCGCGTCCGGCAGACCATAGGTCGGCGACCGGGTGTAGGCGGCTGCCAGAGGTTCTTCCGAACCGCGCGCATAAAACTCGACCAGGTAGACCGCCGCGCCACTCCCTTCCCAGTTGAAATCCTGCTCGGCATAGACCAGTTCTGCATAATTGGCCGGGCCGACCGGGCGCAGCGGGGTCAGGTCGGCCGCGGACTCTTCGGAGGTGACGTAGTAGATCGCCTCAGGGAAGGGAATCTCGTTTTCCGGCATCGTGATCACCAGGCGCACCCGGTGCGACCCCTCGACGAAGGTCGGCAGCAGCGGTGCCGCCGGAGTGGTCAGACGGAGACTCTTGCCGTAAGTCAGATGCTGGTTGACCGGCGCCAGCATCTGGCCGTCAACCTCCCAGTAACCTTTCAGCAACCCGGTCCCGTCAAAACGCAGATCGGCATGCACCCGCAGTCCCGGCTGGTTACGGCTGATCGTTGTTTCGGGGCGGCCGTTGTCAAAGGAGAGCTGGATCCGCGAGATATGCAGATCGGCGGTCGCCGGAGTATCGACCCGGATGGAAAGGACGGCGCCGGCTGTCACAACATCCGGACCGCAACTCTTCTGCACGCTCACCGCAAAATCGAAGACGCCGACCGCCTTCGGAGTACCGATGATCTGGCCGCTGGTGGTCAGGGTCAGACCATCCGGCAATTCCCCCTCATCGAGCTTCCAGGCGCCGATCCCACTGCCGCTGGCCAGCAACTGGGCACTGTAGGGGCGGCCGGTAATCCCGTCCGGCAGCGCCGAGGTGGTTACAGTCAGCGGCGGACAGGTGACCGTCACATTCGTCGTATCAGACGGCGGCAGCATATCCAGGCCGAGGACACAGGGGGCGCCGGCCGTGGCGGTGACCGTATAGTTCCCCGTCGCTATGTAGTTGTGATTCAGATAGCCGTTGCAGGTCACGCCCGCGGCACAATTGACGACGCCACCGCTGGCATCGCCGTAATCGACGCTGATGACACAGGCACTCTGCACCGCCAGCGCCTGGGTCGAGACAAAGATCGAGACGTTGTCGTTCACATTCACCGTCGACGGGGTCGCCGTCACCACGAAAGCGGAGGCGGGCCCGGCGGCAACAGCAAGAACCAGGAGCAAACTGATCAATATAAGAAAACGTTTCATCGTCGCTTCTCCTTAAAACGCAAAGTTCATACTGGTCGACAGAACCAGGAACAGGGCATATTCATCTTCATCCTCGCCGCTCAACTTGTCATCGGTGCGGTTGTACTGGCCGCGCAGACCGAGCGACGGGTTGAGGAAGCTGGCCCACTCCTGCTGGAAGTGGTAAGCCAGCTGGGCGTTGGCAGTGAGCGTCTCAAGTTCCATGGAATCGTCGCTCATCGTCATCCGGTTGAAACTCCCCGCCAGCTCGTAGGTCACCTTGCCCTCCTTGAGGGTGCCGCGCAGATCAAGGCTCGCCGTCAGCGTGTCGGTGTCCACACTCCTATTTTCATCCGTTGTGCGGTTAAAGATCAAACTGGGGACAACGGAAAAAGCCTGGCTGTAATACATCGGAGTGAAGGTATAGGTCTGGTTCCTGGTGTCGCTATCGGTGGACGTTTTGTCATCCTGAAGCGAATAGGTGGCGTTGACACTGAAGTTCCAGCTGCCGAGCAGGTAGCTGGCCCGCGCACCGAAAAGGTCGATATCGGTCCGGTAGGGGAAAGCCCCTTCGGGGAGCATGGTGCTGTCCATGATCGTTTTCTGATAATTCAGCCCCAGCGGCAGGTTGGGCATGCCATTGTAAGCGTAATCAGCGGTAATCGTCGTGGTCACGGTCTTCGTCAACAGTGGGTCCTCGTCGACGTTATCCTCGTAACGCGAGGTCGAGAGATTGAGCCCGTGAACGCCTTTCTGCATTCCCCCCATGGCCATGAACCCCTCACGGTCGTTCAGCAGTCCCGGGTTGCCGACGACGGCGTAATCGGGGCCGATATAGTCGTAGCTGGCCTGGTAGCTGTAGCCGTCGACATATCCGCCGGCCGTCACCATCCAGGCCTTGTCCGTCACTGAACCAGCCCCATCGCCGCTGTCGACATCGAAATCGGACCAGTCGTATTCCGCTTCAATATTAAGCTTCCCGGCGAAGAGTTGGACCTGGGCCTGAACCCCGACAACATCCCCCTCGCGCTCCCCTGTTTTCTCTTCGTATACACCGAAGGAATTACTCTCCTCGCTGCCAGTGACGTAGATGGCGCGCAGGGTCAGCTTGTCCTCGAAGAACCGATAACCGATGCTCCCCCCGCTAATGGTGTTACCGCTGTCGAATTCAAGTCCGCTGCCGTCGTCCACACCGTAGAGTTGTTCGCTGTTGACCACGAATCCGCTGAGCGTCAGCTTGTCGTAAACCACCCCTGCCTGCACACCGCGACGGGCAAGTCCGGATACGGTATTCCGCGTCTCCTGGATCTGCACGTCACCGGCCGCCAGCAGCAGGCCGAAAGCCTCCTTCTGGTACTGCGCCGTCAGCTGGTAATTGACCAGATCAAGCCCCTTCTTTTCGGGATCGACAATCGGCTCACTGCGATCGAGCCAGCGCAGGTTGGTCGTCAGACCAAGCTGCCAATCGCCGGTTGTCACGGTTGTCGCGTGGCCAATATTGGCGGCGAAGTTGTGTTTCGGAATCCCCGTGAGATGGTCCGACTTGGCGACTTCCGCTTCGTAGACAGCGGAGACCTGGGTCGTGCTGGACATTCGGGTAAAAGTCGAGAAGAAGAAACTACGCTGGGCTACGCTGCCATCGGGGAGGTAGAAGGCCAGGGCCAGCTGGTGCGGACCGTTGGCAAGCGGCAGGATCGGCTTGTAAGTGAAACCGTTGCCGGAGAGATCCAGAGCCCCGGTGATATCGATCCCGTCCAGCTGAACCAGCAAGCGATCGCGGAAGACTGGAAAGGTAAATAAACAGGCGACTTCAGGCTTGCTCGTCGTCGCCTCGATCCCTTCGCCGGGAGCAACGAAAGAGACATCCTCCGCCACGGCCGGCAGAGCCCCGATCAGCAGGACAAACAGCACCAGAGCGGCAATAAACACCCCCGACCGCAACCGGTCACCCGACCATCCGGTCAATCTCGTTTCCGACATGATACCTCCTTCACCTCGTCAAAGACGCGTCACCACGGCCAGACAAACAGCCAAAACATACGGAACAGAAAAGGGATTCGGGAATATGTGGATCACCGGCGGAAGCCGATATCCCCCTCGCGAAGAAAAAAGAAAAACCGCCTTCAGTCAAACTCCTGAAAAACGGCTGCAGATAAGGCTTCTTTTCATTTTTTCTCCCCGTTCATAATCTGAATAACACATGAAAAAACACGGTTTTTCATTAGAACCGCAACCCCTTTTTCTGTCAAGGACAGAAATGGCGAAAGCCCTTTGAAAAGCAGGATTTCCAGGGACGCTAAAGCCGTAACCGGGAACTCTTTATCGCTACATTCACCAGACACCGCACAAGAGTTCGACTTGACAAGAGGGAAGTCCTGAGATAAATAAGACAAAAAAAGTCACCTATCCATCACAAAAGGAGTGGAGCATGGCAATCTGGAATTGCGAAAAATGCGGCTATGAGAAGGAAGGGCGCTGCAAGCCGAAGAAGTGTCCGAAATGCAACGAGCAGACAAACTTCGTCAAGAAAGAGGCCTGATTCAGTTCTTCAGGCCGTTACAAACGATTCTTGAAAAGGGACGGTTTTCCACCGTCCCTTTTTTATGCCTGCAAGCAGCAGGGTCAGTCCCGCTTCCGGTTTTTCCATATCTTATTTTCTGTTACAATACCGGACGAAAACAAACCTGCTCGAAACATGGGAGAAAACCGGATGAAACTATTCAAATTGGCGATTCTGCTCTGCGCTGCCCTGCTCCTGAGCAGTTGCGGTTACAACCAGATCCAGAAGAACGAAGAGGCGGTCTTCGCCGCCTGGGGCGATGTCGAAGCGACCTATCAGCGCCGTGCCGACCTGATCCCTAACCTGGTCGAAACGGTCAAGGCCTATGCCGCCCACGAAAAGGACACCCTGACCGAGATCACCAACGCCCGCGCCAAGGTCGGCCAGGTACAACTCTCGACCGACAAGCTCGGCGACCCTGCCGCGCTGCAACAGTTCACCCAGGCCCAGGGGGAGCTCTCGGGCGCCCTTTCACGGTTACTGGTCGTCGCCGAACGCTATCCCGACCTCAAAGCCAGCCAGAATTTCCGCGACCTGCAGCATCAACTGGAAGGAACGGAAAACCGCATCAATGTCGCCCGCCAACGCTACAATAAGGCGGTGGAGATCTTCAACGGCTCGATCCGCACCTTCCCGAACAATCTGACCAACAATTTCCTTCTCAACCTGGAACGCAAGGAACCTTTCAAGGCTGATGCCGGGGCCGCCCAGGCACCGAAGGTGAGCTTCTGATGCGCAGACTGCTGCTTTGCCTCCTGCTCCTGACGCTGACGGTCGTCGCCGCCCAGGCGCTGGAGGTTCCCAAGCCCGGTGGTTACGTCAGCGACAAAGCGGGGATGATCTCCCAGACGACCGAGCTGAAGCTCGACCAGTTCCTGCGCGAATTCGAGAACAGCGACTCCACCCAGATCGTCGTCCTCACCATCCCGACCCTGGAGGATGAAGCCCTTGAAGAGTTTTCCATGAAGGTCTTCGAAAACTGGAAGATCGGCCAACTCGGAAAGGATAACGGCGCTCTGCTCCTGATTGCCAAGAAAGAACGGGCGATCCGCATCGAAGTCGGCTACGGCCTCGAAGGGCGCCTGACCGACCTGCTCGCCGGACGCATCATCGACAACGAAATCAGCCCGCGCTTCAAGCAGGGGGATTTCGACGGCGGGGTCATTTCCGGAGTCCTCGCTATGGCCGAAGCGGTGCGCGGCGAATACGCCGGCAGCGGCACGAGCAAAAGCAAGAAACGCAGCAGCCCCTTCGGCCTGATCTTCCTGATCTTCTTCGTTCTCCCCCTNAGTCGACGCAGTGGCATCTTCTTCGGTGGCCCCTTCATCGGAGGAGGCGGCTTTGGCGGTGGAGGATTCGGGGGCGGCGGCTTCTCCGGTGGTGGAGGCGGCGGAGGCGGTGGTGGAGCCTCGGGTGGCTGGTAAAAGCGGGATTGATACTCACCACAGAATCTCTGTGGATTGTTAGCAAAGGGCGAACATGAAACCGGCACATGAATTTTTCAGCAAGGAAGAACAGGACAAGATCGAAGCGGCCGTCAAAGCAGCAGAAGCCATGACCAGCGGCGAGATCGTTCCGATGGTGGTCGAGGACTCCTATTCCTATCCGCGGGCGGAGCTGATCGGTGCCGGCACCCTGGCCCTCGGGGTCGGCCTGCTTGCCAGCTGGGCCGTCGGCGGCGAATCGATCTGGTGGTTCCTCCCCTTCTACCTGGTCGCATTCTTTTTTTTCCAGCTATTGATCCGTCATAGCCCGAATCTCAAGCGCAAGCTGATCAACCCACGGGAGATCAACGAGGAGGTCTATGAAAAAGCCCTCGTCAGCTTCGTCGAACAAGGACTGCATGAAACCCGCGACAAGACCGGAATCCTGATCCTTATTTCCCTCTTCGAACACCGCGTCCAGGTACTTGCCGACAGCGGTATCAATGCCAAGGTTCCGGAACACTCCTGGGAAGAGATCGTTGCCATCATTACCGCCGGGCTTAAGAGCGGCGACGCCTGCAACGCCGTCTGCCATGCGGTCACCCGCTGCGGACTGCTGCTGACCGAGCACTTTCCGCGCAAAGATGACGACAGTGACGAACTGCCGAACCTGATCATCGAAAAATAGTCATAGCGGAATAATTCCCGCACAGGCCTCAATGCTTTCGGCCGGGAGAAGGACAATGGAAAAAATCAGGCTCTGTATCGGCTCGGATGACGAGCGGACCATCGCCGATTCCCACATGGGCGATACGCAACGTTTCCATCTTTATGACATCTTTGCCGATGGGAAATACCTTTTCGTGGGAACCCGGGAGAATTCAGTAAAAGAAATGGATCATGCCCAGGGGGACAAAATGCAGCGGATTATCGAGCTGCTCAAGGAGGTGGATGTCTTCGTCGCCCGCCGGAAAAGCCCCAACTTCATGAAGATCGCCGAAAAGACCCGCTATCAGCCGGTTGTTGTCACGCAGGAGGAGATCGGGGAGATCGTCGCCGCTCTCGGCAACCGTTTCGCGGAACTTGATGCGTTCGTCACCCGCCGTGACAACGGTGAAAGGTCCAGCGATATCCCAACTTTCTGATCGAAAGCTGTCGCGCCGCTCAACCCAGGCGGTTCAATTCATCGATCAGTTTGTCGATCTCTTCTTCGCTGTAGCTTTTCTGCCGCGCCGCTTCTTCGATCGTGTCCCAGACCGGCTCACCGCAACGGATGCAGCGGATCTTGCGATGGAACAGGAAACCGACGGCATCCGGTTTAAGTTCCACCAGGCGCTCGATGGTCATATCGCGGGTGATCTGCTTGTCTTCCATGGTTTATTTCTCCGTTCAACAAGAATATTTTTTACCACTAAGGCACTAAGGGCACTAAGTTTAAAACTCAAATCAAGATTGACAGACAAACCCTGAAAGATAATCACGAACCACCAAAAACTGGCCTAGCAAGAAGAACTTTATCTTCAGATGTTCTTCGCGATCTTTGCGCCTTCGCGTGGAATCTGGGTTTTGATTTAAGTCTAAAAAAATAATTTTCTTAGTGTTCTTAGTGCCTTAGTGGTTATCGCCTTTCCCCCGGATCAACGGCCGATAAAAATCCCGATTTCGGCTGCCCGTGTGTGGCGCCTGCGTCAACAGCGAATAGATCCGCGTGGCACGCTGTTCCAGTTCGAGTTGCTGCAGGGCCAGCCGGTACTCTTTCGACTCCATACCGTAGTGACGCTTGAGGCGGGCATAGATGCGGGAGAAATCCTGGACCAGCGGCAGGCTGCGCTCCTTGCGGGTTGCGGCGAGGAAGCGTTCCCCTTTCGCGCTGGCGGCCAGCAGATGCAAATAACGCGGGCCGGACGCCAGCAATGCTGTGGCCGTGTCCCGCTCCAGTCCAAGCAGGATGGCGACGAGCATCCGCTGAATCCGCGTGCGGGTCAGCTGGCGGGCCTTGATTCCGGCGACCAGGTCTTCGAGGGTCGCGGCCCGATCGGCAACTTCGATCAAACGGTTGTGAATGCCGTTCTCGACCAGCCAGACCCGTTCAAGCTCCGTCCGGTTGCGCAGCAGTTCGGCCAGCAGCAACAGGAAATAGCGTTCCTCCACAATCTGCCGCCCGCCGTAGAGCCCTTCACGCAGCAGTGCCAGAACCGGCTCAGGGAGCAGCTCCGCAATCTCATCCCCCTTCCGTAACCGGGCACGGATGCCGGTCGCGCTGGCGATCTGCCCATCACCAACGCCCGTCTCGTGATACCCCGCGCCGATACGCCGGGTCGTCAGCGGGCGCATGGAGCTATCCAACGCCGCTAAAGCTCGAAGGTAAGCGAGCCCGAGGATATCGTTCGGCGACTCCGGCGGCACGCCCCCCTGCTCTGCCGTCAGTTCGGCCAACAGTTCCGCCCGCGCCCGGGGGAAGGTTTTCCCAGCGCGCAGTAATGAAGCGGCCCCGTCAGTCAATTGTTCGTCATACCCATCGACAAGCGCCGCCCAGCGCTGCAAGGGTTCGATTTCACCAGCCTCGCTGCCAAAACACAGCGCCCCGATACCCCCTAGCCCTTCCAGCGCCTGCACCCCGCCGCGTGCGAAATCTGGTGCGCTGCTGCAGGCCCAGGGGAGCGGGAGGTCGATCACCAGATCAACCCCGGCCGCCAGCGCCATCTCCGCCCGCAGCCACTTGTCAACCAGCGCCGGCTCCCCGCGCTGGAGAAAATGCCCGCTCATCACCGCCACCGCCACCGCCGCCCCGGACAACTGCAGGCTTTCGTGCAGGTGGTGGAGATGACCATTATGGAAGGGGTTGTATTCGGTTATCAGTCCGACTGCTTGCATATAAATGTCTTCAATCCTTTAAAAACTTTATCTCGCGCAGAGGCGCAAAGAGCGCAGAGATAAGCTTAACAGAAACATTCCCAATGACTTTCTTCGTGGCTTTGCAACTTGAGAGAGCAAAGCGAACGAGCGTGAGGACAATACTCCGTTTGCTCCAAAATTCTTATAGTTATCCCTTCACAATACCACCGGAATACGCTCGCCGATGCGGTTTTCCTCCGAAGTGACGATTGTCTTGTAGGCGAGCGCCTCAACACCGCCGGCGACGACTTCGCGCAGCAGACGGCCGTATTCGGGATCGATCTCGTCGGCGGGGGAGAACTCCGTTGCTTCGCCGCGCTGGACGAGAAAGAAGATCACCGCGCGGTAGCCTTGGTCTTTTGCCGCCAGCAGTTCGCGCAGGTGTTTCTGGCCGCGGGTGGTGACGGCATCGGGGAAGCAGGCGGTAGTCGGGGCGCAGCAGAGGGTGACTTTCTTGACTTCAACCAGCGCCCGTTCGCTCTCCTTCTCCAGATAAAAGTCGATCCGGCTGTCGCCGAATTTGTATTCCGGAGTCACCGCAAAGTCGGCTAATTCGACGATCCGGTTGATACGCAGCCCTTCCTCAACCACCCGATTGGTGCGCTGGGTGTGGGTGTCGACCCAGAAACCGTCGACACGGATCAGTTCGAGGGTGAATTTCAACTTGCGTTTCGGATCGTCAGCGCGCGAGATCAGCACTTCGTAGCCGGGGATGGCACACTGTTTCATGCTCCCGGTATTGGGGGTGTGAGCGGTGACCAGGGTACCGTCTTCCAACTCGATATCGGTGAAAAAGCGCTTATAGCGCCGGACCAGACGACCTTTCAACAAGGGGGTGGGCAGTTTCACAAGACTCTCCACTTCTTTGATCTTGAATCTGTAACCTTAACGGCAGTGTTGCGCCGCTCCAATGAAAAATCGTATAGTTCCACAACATCATACCATCGAACGGTCGTTCGTTGACTCTGTTTCAAAGGAGAAACCCATGTCCGACAACCTGATTGCGCGCACCCCGTCAGCTTACTCCTATCCGCTGCTGATCAAGAATTTGCTCAAAGCCCCGGTGGTCGACGACCCGCAACAGGAGATCGTCTACCGCGACCAGGCCAGGTTCTCCTACGCGGAATTCAGGCAGCGCGTCGCCCGCCTCGCCAACGCCCTGGTCGAAATCGGCATCAAACCGGGCGACACGGTCGCGGTCATGGACTGGGACAGCCACCGCTATCTCGAATGTTTCTTCGCTGTGCCGATGATCGGCGCCGTGCTCCACACCATCAATATCCGACTCTCGCCGGAGCAGATCCTTTACACTATCGACCACGCCGAGGATGACTGCATTCTGATCAACGAGTAATTCCGCCCTCTGCTGGAGCAGATCAAGGGGCGGATCGATACGGTCAGAAGCTTTGTTCTGCTCCAGGATGGTCAGCAGCAGCCGGTGACGACGATCAGCTTCGCCGGCGAATACGAGGAACTGCTCGGCAACGCGGCCGATCACTACGACTTCCCGGACTTCGACGAGAACACCCGTGCCACCACCTTCTACACCACCGGCACTACCGGCATGCCGAAGGGGGTTTACTTCAGCCACCGCCAGCTCGTGCTCCACACCCTCGGCGTTCTCGCCGCCCTCGGCACCACCGCCAGCCAGGGGCGTCTGCACCAGCAGGATGTCTACATGCCGATCACGCCGATGTTCCATGTCCACGCCTGGGGCCTCCCCTACGTCGCGACCGCCCTCGGACTCAAGCAGGTCTACCCCGGCAAATACGCCCCGGACATGCTGCTCAAGCTGTTGGCGAAGGAGAAGGTCACCTTCTCCCACTGCGTGCCGACCATCCTTCACCTGCTGATGAGCCACCCGCTGTTCGAACAGACCGACCTGAGCAACTGGAAGGTGATCATCGGCGGCGCTGCCCTGCCGCAGAGGATGTGCCGCGCCGCCTGGGAGAAAGGGATCGATATCTTTACCGGCTACGGCATGTCGGAAACCTGTCCGATCCTCACCCTTGCGCATGTCACCGAAGAAGGGTTGAGCGCTGAAGAAGAGGTCGATATCCGCTGCAAGACGGGGCGCCCCTTACCACTGGTCGACCTCAAAGTCGTCGATGAACAGTTGGAGGAGGTTCCGCGCGACGGTGCCAGCGTCGGCGAAATCGTTGTCCGAAGCCCTTGGCTGACCCAGGGCTACCTGAAGGATCAGCGCAACTCCGAGAACCTCTGGCGTGGCGGCTACCTGCATACCGCCGACGTCGCCCACCGCAACAAGCAGAACTACGTCAAAATCACCGACCGGATCAAGGATGTCATCAAGATCGGCGGCGAATGGGTTTCTTCTCTCGAAGTGGAAGATCTGATCAGCACCCACACGGCGGTCAGCGAGGTCGCCGTCATCGGCCTGCCGGACGACCGCTGGGGGGAGAAACCGCTGGCGCTGGTGGTCAGGAAAGCCGATGTCGAGGTCACCGAGAAGGAGCTGCAGAAGCACCTGCACAGTTTCATCGACAAGGGGATGATCACCAAGGAGTTGGTCCTGCTCCGCGTCCGTTTCGTCGAGACGATCGACAAAACCAGTGTCGGCAAGATCAACAAGAGGCTGCTGAGGGAGAAATACCAGCAGGGTTGAAATGCATCATCTGCGGCTGGACCGGTTTAGACCTGATTAAGAGAATATCGCGTGCGCGAAGGAAATTTCCCGTAGGGGCGCGATTCATCGCGCCCATCATGTCTGCAAAAGATAAATTACAATAATTTGATAAATCCGGGCGCGATGAATCGCGCCCCTACCTCTGATCAGAACCTTAAACCAAGGTCATGATTTTGTTTATAGCTCTGCGCCTCCGCGCCTTTGCGCGAAAAATTAAACAAAAAAGAGCCGCTCCCATGGGAAACGGCTCTTTTATTTTCCAAAATGACAGACCCGAAACCGATCAGGCCTCTTCCTTGACCAATTCCTCGATCGGCACGTAGTCGAGTCCGAAGGCTTCGGCCACCCCCTCGTAGCAGACCGCCCCATTGACCACGTTGAACCCTTCGCGAATCCCTGCGTCGGCGGCAACCTTCTTCCACCCCTGGTTGGCGATCTTCACCGCGTACGGCAGGGTTGCGTTGGTCAGCGCCATGGTCGAGGTCAGCGGCACCCCACCGGGCATGTTGGAGACGCAGTAATGGATGACCCCGTCGACCTCGTAGGTCGGTTCGCGATGGGTCGTCGGCCGCGATGTTTCGAAGCAGCCCCCCTGGTCGATAGCGACGTCGACCATCACCGCCCCGGGCTTCATCGTCTTGAGCATCTCTCTGGTCACCAGCTTCGGCGCCTTGGCGCCATGAACCAGCACCGCGCCGATAACGACGTCGGCTTTCTGCACCAACTGGCGCAGGGTCGCCGGGGAGGACATCAGCGGGGTGCAGTTCTTCGGCATGACTTCGGCCAGATGACGCAAACGATCGAGGTTCATATCGAGAAGATAGACCTGGGCACCCAGCCCGCAGGCCATTTGTGCAGCGTGGGTACCGACGACGCCGCCACCGATGACAACAACCTTGGCCGGAGCAACCCCGGGGACACCGCCCATGAGGATACCGCGCCCGCCCTGGGCACGCTCGAGATACTTGGCCGCTTCCTGGGCGGCCATGCGTCCGGCAACCTCGCTCATCGGCGTCAGCAGAGGCAGACTGCCGTCGGGGTTGGTGATGGTTTCGTAGGTGATGCAGATCGCCCCGCGCGCCATCATCGCCCGCGTCAACTCTTCACCGGCGGCGAAATGGAAATAGGTGAAGACGATCTGCCCGGGACGGATCATCTCGAACTCGACCGGTTGCGGTTCCTTGACGTGCATGACCATCTCGGCGCGGGCATAAACCTCGGCCGCCGTGGCGACGATCTCCGCCCCGGCCTGCACGTATTCGGCATCGCTGAAGCCGCTACCGACCCCGGCAGTCGCTTCCACCAGTACCTGGTGGCCGTTGCTTTTCATCACTTCGACCCCGGCCGGGGTCATACAGACACGGTTTTCTTCCGTTTTGATTTCCTTGAGGATTCCGACGATCATGGCAGCTCCTTGAAGACGTAATTACCGCGTGGAGTGCGGTTTCAATGCATCAAGTTTAGCAGCTGTCGGAGAAAATTTTACTGCAAAGCATGCCGGACTTTGCATATAATCTGGCAGATTCTGCGGCATTTAAAGAAAAAGGAGCAAGAATATGCCGGAAACAAAAATTGACCCCCTCGACCGCAAGATTCTCGCCACCCTCCAGCACGACGGCCGCCTGAGCAACATCCAGCTGGCGGACAAGGTCGGCCTCTCCGAGTCGGCCTGCCTGCGCCGGGTCAAACGCCTCGAAGAGAGCGGCATCATCGATCGCTACGTCATGCTAATCAACCAGTCGGCTATCGGCAAACCGGGCACCGTCTTCGTCCAGGTCACTTTGGAAGGGCAGCAGCATGACAAGCTCCAGCGCTTTGAAGAAGAGATCGGCAAGGTCAGGGAGGTGCTCGAGTGCTACCTGATGTCGGGGGACAGCGACTACCTGCTGCGCCTGATCGTCCGTGACAACGAGGATTACCTGCGCCTGCACAATCGCCTGACCGGTCTCCCCGGTGTGCTGCGGCTGCAATCCTCCTTTGCCCTCAAGACGGTCGTAAAAAAAACCGAGCTGCCGATCGCCTGACATTCGGCGAACAGCAACCCGGCTTATTTATCCGGAGCACCCGCCCAGCGAAGGTCAGGTACTGTAACTGTTTCAGTCGTGAGCCGGCCAGGCTCAGTTCAGCACCACCGTAGCAACCATCTCCATCGTGTTCCAGGCATAGAAACTGCCGCCGACAAAAACCGCCGTCAACAGGAAGAGAAACAGGGCGATTCCAACCAGCACCAGGGAATGGCGGTGGTATTCGATCCGGTAACAACGGTAAGCAAGGTAACAGCAGAGCAGGGCAAGCGGCCCCGTCAAAAGGATCATCATCGGGTCGGCTCCAGAGTAATATCGAGTCGGCTAATGCTTTTGGGGCGGCAGAGTAACATCCCGACCGCTTTCGATCAACCCTGCGAGGCCCAAAACAGATCGTGATCCGAAGCAGGGGCGGACACAGAGCGCATCAATGTGCGCCCCCCTTTTTCTGTCCCAACTGGCTGCGAACGATCAGCCCCAGCAGAACCACCGCCGCAACCTGCATGGCAATGGAATCCGTGGCTGAGCCCAGGTCATGAACCCAGCGGCTGATATCGAGATCGAGCCAGGAATAGATACGGTTGGTCAGCCAGCCGAGAAGCAGTGAGCAGAAGGCGATAGCCGCCAGGTAGATGAGCGTCGCCTGACGACCGAAATAGCGGGCGACGACAGTCAGGGTCGCGGCGTTGGTCGCCGGACCGGCGAGAAGCAGAACCAGCGCCGCACCGGGGGAGAGCCCCTTGAGCACCAGCGCAGCAGCAACCGGTGTCGAGGCGCTGGCACAGATATAGAGGGGGATCCCGATCCCGAGCATAATCAGCAGGGAGAGTGGCTCGTTATCCAGATAGCGGAGGAAGAAATCGTCCGGCAGCAGGGTCGCAATCAGCCCGGCGACGAGAATACCGAGCACCAACCAGCGGCCGATATCGGCCAGCAGTTCACCGAACGCATAGTTCAGGCCGGAGCCAATCCGCTGAAAGTGAGAAGGTTGCGTTTGTGACAAAGAACCCTTGTCCTCTTTCGCCCCTCAGCCACAACCGCTGTCTTGCGGCGCAGTCGCTGGAATGCTTGCGGGAGGAGCCGGGGGGGAATCCGGCAGGCGGTTGATCAGCACCCCGGCCACCGTCGCCGTGAAGAATGAAGCGACCGGCCTGATCAGCGTCATCAGCGGATCGAGCAGTGCCCAGGTGATCGCCATGGAATCGACGCCGGTCTCTGGAACTGAAACCAGGAAGGCCGCCGAGGCACCCTTGCTTGCACCCTGCTTACGCAGTTCAATCGCGGCGGGGATAACCCCGCAGGAGCAGAGCGGCAATGGAATCCCGAAGAGCGACGCCTTGAGCACCGCACCCAGGCTCGGTTTACCCAGGTGGCGGGCGATCAGCTTTTCAGGCATGTAGGCATGCAGGATGCCGGCGGCGAAGAAGCCGAACAACACGTATGGAGCGGACTCGACCAATACCCCCCAGGAACCCTGCAGAAAAGCCAACAGAAAATCGATCACAAACCCATCCTTATCGGTGTGTCCCCTGCAAACCGCTATTCAACACCCTGGCACGCAAAACTATAAGAGCGGAACCTCGATCGCCAGTACCTCGGCCGGTGTCTCCGCGTTCAGTTGGATGGGAGCACTTCCAGCCAGTCCGAGTCCGTCACGCGGTTCCAGACGATGTTCGGCAACCTTGACGTCACCATCGACAACAAACAGGTAAACTCCAGTCCCCGCCCGCCGTCGCTCATATTCAAGGGTGTTGCCGACACTGATCCGGGTCAACGACAGCCAGGCCTCCTGGTTGATGGCGAGCCCGTCGGAATCGGCCTCCGGCGCCACCAGAAGCTGAAAACGATCCTCCCGGTCTGCTGCATCAAAGAAACGCTGAGCGTAACGCGGCTGAATATCCCGCTGCTGCGGATGTATCCAGATCTGGAGAAAGTTGACCTCGTCCTCGGTGGACGCGTTGTACTCCGAGTGGGTCACCCCGGTTCCGGCAGACATCACCTGAACGTCACCCGCTTCGATCACATGCTGGCTGCCAAGGCTGTCCTCATGGCGTAGCGCACCCTGCAGCGGAATCGAGATAATCTCCATATTGGCGTGCGGATGAGTCCCGAACCCCTTGCCGGGCTGCACCACATCGTCATTGAGAACCCTGAGCAAACCGAACCCCATCCGCTCCGGGTGGTAATAATCGGCAAAACTGAAAGTGTGGCGGCTGTAAAGCCAGCCGTGGTCAGCAAGGCCGCGCGAACAGGCCGGATGAAAGGCTGCTTTCATGACTCGATCCTTTCGCTCCGGAAGGCCGCAGGCGCTACAGAATGAGGCAGACATGAAGTCTTCCGAAAAAGTCACTCTACAGATCTAAAATATTACCATTGAGGTTGTAAATCAAGGCAAGGCCATCACAATTATAGAGAGGACAATGCTGTCGCCGGGAAAAGGAACCTAGAGGATGCTTTTGCCGAAGAGAGAGGCAGCCAGTTCCACGGCGATCGCTGCCGAGTGGTTGCGCTGGTCGAGGATCGGGTTGATTTCGACAATGTCGGCAGCGGCAAGCTTGCCGCTGTCGGCGACGATCTCCATCAACAGCTGAGCTTCACGGTAGCTCAGGCCGCCCGGGACCGGAGTGCCGACACCGGGGGTGAAATCGGGGTCTAGGGCGTCCATGTCGAGGCTCAGATGCAGGCGGGGATGTCCGGCGAGATAAGCGAGGGTCTCGCGGGCGACAGCGGCCATTCCCCGTTCATCGATATCGCGCATGGTATAGGCCCGAATCCCCTGCTCCTTGAGCCAGCGTTTTTCGCCGCCGTCGAGATCGCGCAGGCCGATCATGACGATATCCTGCGGTCTAAGTTTGGCCCCGGGGCGACCGATGTCGACCAGTTCCGGAAAGCCCTCACCGAGCAGGGCTGCGACCGGCATGCCATGGATGTTGCCCGAAGGGGAGGTGTCCGGCGTGTTGGCGTCGGCATGGGCATCGACCCAGATCACCCCCGCCGGTTCGTTGTTCGTGACCCCGCCGATGGTACCGATGGCAAGGGAATGATCACCGCCAAGGAAGAGTGGGATCTCCCCCAGTGCGACCGTTTCAGCGGCCACATCGTAGGCGGCCTGGCAGACGCGCTGGATCGCATCAAGAAATTCGGCACAGGTTTCACAGGGGAGCGAATCACGGACCGGAACATAGAGGTTTCCCTCGTCATGCAGCTGCCAGCCCAGCTTGCGCAAGCGGGCTGACAGCCCGGCGTAACGGATCGCGCTCGGCCCCATATCGACACCCCGCTGACTCTGCCCCAGGTCGATCGGCACCCCGATGATCCGGATCTTCTTGTCGCTCATGCCTCACCTGCTTTCCCGCCCTACGGGGGCGCATCCGGCCGTTATCGCCATGAGAGTCAGTGTACCAGCAAAAGCTCCGTTCGCTGAGACAAAATCCTTTTACCGCCGGCACTTATCCCGGCCGGCGAATTCTTTTGACTTTTCCCCGGCCCGGCAGTATTGAAGAATTTCCCGTCTGCAGGCAAACTATCCACTTATCGAGGTTATTTATGCCACGCTTTCTCCGCATACTGCTCCCCCCTGTGATCCTGCTGGTCAGCCTCGGCATCGCCTACACGCTGATCGCCAACGGACCCGAGGCCGAACGCCAGCGTCCGCAGACACCGCTGCCGGTGGTTGAAGTCCTGACCGTTCAGCCGCAGCCCTATCAGGTGGAGATCCCCAGCCGGGGGACCGTCGCACCGCTGACCGAAAGCAGTTTGGCTGCCGAGGTTTCGGGGCGGATCGTCGCCGTCGGCGACAACTTCCGCAATGGCGGTTTTTTCGAAGCCGGGGAAACGCTGCTGCAGATCGATCCGCGCGATTACCAGAATGCCGTCACCGTCGCCCGTTCGGAGCTGACCCTCAAGGAACTGGCCCTGGCCGAGGAGGAGGCCCGCTCCCGCCAGGCCCGCCTTGACTGGAAAAAACTGAACCTGACCGGAGAACCCGACCCGCTCGTCCTGCGCACGCCACAACGCGCCTACGCCGAAGCCGCCCTGGAGGCGGCGCGGGCCAACCTGGCCCAGGCTGAACTGAAGCTCGAACGCACCCGCATCAGTGCCCCCTACCCCGGCCGCATTCTGGAAAAACACGTCGACCGCGGCCAGTACGTCAGCGCCGGAACCACACTGGCCGACATCTACGCCAGCGATGCCGTTGAAGTTCGCCTGCCGCTCGGCAATGAGCAACTGCGCTACCTGCAGCTGCCCGAAGAATATCGCGACGCCACCACCACCGGTTTTGTCCCGGTCAAATTCAGCGTCCGCAATGGCGACCGTGACGACTACTGGGACGGTGAGCTGATCCGCACCGAAGGCACCCTCGATATCAAGACCCGTCAACTCTTCGTCGTCGCCCGCATCGCCGATCCTTACCGCCACAAGGGGGAACGACCGCCGCTCAAGATCGGCCAGTTCGTCGCAGCGCGGATCGTCGGCGACACGCTCGATAATGTCTACGTCATCCCCCGCGCGGCGATCCACGGCGACTACACCGTACACATGATCGGGACCGACAACCGCCTGATGCGCCGTGACCTGGAGATCCTCTGGCGCGACACCAACCACGTCATCGCCGCCGGACCGCTGGAAGCGGGTGAGCGGATCTCCCTGACCCGCCTCCCCTTCGCCGCCGACGGCATCGAGGTTCAGATCAAAGGGGAAGAGCCGCCACAGAAAAAAACGGGCAAGCAGGGGCAGGGTTCTAAATCATGAAGGGGATGATCGCCTGGTTTGCCGAAAACCCGGTCGCCGCCAACCTGCTGATGGCCGTCATTTTCGGCCTCGGGCTCTGGTCGGTCATCGAACTGATCCCCCTCGAAGTCTTTCCCGAGATCGAGCGCGACACGGTCACCATCGACGTCAGCTACCGCGGCGCGACCCCTGCCGAGGTCGAGGAAGCGGTCATTGTCCGTATCGAGGAAGCGATCGCCGACCTCCAGGGGATCGATGAACTGATCTCCACCGCCAGCGAGGGGAGCGGCCAGGTCCGCGTCGAGATCCAGAAAGGCTACGAGCCGCGCGAGATGCTCGACGACATCAAAAACCGCATCGACGGCATCACCACCTTCCCCGACGATGTCGACCGCCCGCGCTACAAGGTTCTGCAGTTCCGCCCCGAGGTCATCTCCGTCGTCATCGGCGCTGCCCTCCCCGAGCGCGACCTGCGCAAGCTCGGCGAAATGGTCCGCGACGACCTGACCGCCCTGCCCAACATCAGCCAGGCCGACCTGGTCGCCGTGCGCCCCTATGAGATCTCCATCGAGGTCGATCAACACACCCTCGAAGCCTACCAACTCGGCCTGCTTGACGTCGCCGCCGCCATCGAGAAATTCTCCACCGACCTCCCGGCCGGGGCGATCAAGACCAGCGGCGGGGAGATTCTCCTGCGCACCCGGGGACAAGCCTACAGCGGCGCGGAGTTCGCCCGCATCCCCCTGCGCAGCAACCCGGACGGCAGCCGCCTGCTGCTCGGCGACATCGCAACCATCAATGACGGCTTCGACGAAGACCCGCTCTATGCCTTGTTCAACGGCAAACCAGCGGTGCTGATCGAGATCTACCGCACCGGCGACCAGAGCGCCCTCGATGTCGGCCGGGAGGTGCGCGAATATATCGAAAAGAAACGTGAACAGTTGCCGCCGGGCGTCAGCCTCGACTACTGGCGCGATCGGTCACGGGTCGTCAAGCTGCGCCTGAACACCCTGATCAACAGCGCCATCCAGGGGGGAATCCTCATCTTCCTCGTCCTCTCCCTGTTCCTGCGCTTCTCCATCGCCATCTGGGTCTGCGTCGGCATCCCGGTCAGCTTCCTCGGTGCCCTGGCGCTGATGCCAGCGCTCGGGGTGACAATCAACACCCTCAGCCTGTTCGCCTTCATCCTCGTCCTCGGGATCGTCGTCGACGACGCCATCATCACCGGCGAGAATGTCTATTCCCACCTGAAAAAGGACGGCGAAACGACCAAAGCCATCATCACCGGCGCCCAGGAGGTGGCGGTCCCGGTCACCTTCGGCCTGCTGACCACGGTCGCCGCCTTCCTGCCGCTGCTCTTCATGGAGGGGCGACGCGGGCCGATCTTTGCCCAGATCCCGTTGATCGTCATTCCGGTGCTGCTCTTCTCCTGGGTCGAATCGAAGCTGATCCTCCCCGCCCACCTGCGTCATGTCCACCTGCTCCGGCCGCCGCGCGGGCCACTCGCCCTGCTGCTGAAGCTGCAGCGTCAGGTCGCCGCTGGGCTGGAGACATTCGTCGCCAAGGTTTATCAGCCGATCCTGCGCCAGGCCATCAGCCACCGCCACTTGACCTTTTCGCTGTTCACCGCTGCGGTGGTCATCATCGTCAGCTTTGTCCTCGCCGGCCATTACCGCTACAACTTCTTTCCGCGGATTGAGAGTGAAACCGCCCGCGCCAGCCTGACGATGTACCCCGGCGCGACCATCGACCAGACCCGTACACAGGTCGAGCGGATGGCCGAGATGGCCTACCGACTGCAGGAAAAGCATCAGGAACCGGACGGCTCGGGATCGATCATCCGCAACATCATGGTCAGTATCGGCTGGACCGGCGGTGGCCGCCCCGGCATGAGCGGCGACCCCGAGGTCGGCCAGGTGACCATCGAGCTGATCCCGCCGGAGGACCGCCTGAACCCGATCGGCACCAACGAGATCGTCCGCGAATGGCGTAAGATGATCGGCACGATCCCCGGGGCCAAGGACCTGACCTTCCGCGCCGAAATCGGCCGCGGCGGCGACCCGATCGATGTCCAGCTGACCGGGGCCGACTTCGAGCGCCTGAGCGAAGTCGCCGAACGGCTCAAGCTGCGCTACAAGGAGTACCCCGGCCTGTTCGACATCCAGGACAGCTTCGACCAGGGGAAACAGGAGATCCAGCTGCGCCTGCGCCCCGAGGCCGAATTGCTCGGGCTGACCACGCGCGACCTCGGTCAGCAGGTCCGTGCCGCCTTCTTCGGTGCCGAGGCCCAGCGCATTCAGCGCGGCCGTGACGACGTGCGCGTCATGGTGCGCTATCCCAAGGAGCAGCGCGAAACCCTTGCGGCACTGGAAAATATGAAAATCCGCGCCGCTGACGGCACCGAAATCCCCTTCAGCCAGGTCGCCGCGGCCGCCATCGACACCGGCTACTCGAGTATCCGCCGCGTCGACCGCCACCGCGCGGTCAACGTCACCGCCGATGCCGAGAAGGGGAAGGTCGACACCAACGCCATCGCCGCCGACCTGCGCGGTTATCTCGACGAGCTGCTGCTCAGCTACCCCGGCATCCGCTACAGCTTCGAAGGGGAGCTGCGCGAGCAGCGCGAATCCCTCGGCAGCCTGCTTTACGGCATCATCTTCGTTCTCTTTGCCATCTATGCCCTGCTGGCGATCCCTTTCCGCTCGTACCTGCAGCCGTTCATGGTCATGCTCGTCATTCCCTACAGCATCGGCGGGGCGATCATCGGCCACATGATCATGCGCATGGACCTGAGCTTCATGAGCCTGCTCGGCATCCTCGCTCTCTGCGGCGTGGTCGTCAACGACAGCCTGGTGCTGGTCGATTTCATCAACCGCCGGCGACGTGAAGGAGTTCCGCTCCACGAGGCCGTGCTGACCGCCGGGGCAGCGCGTTTCCGGCCGATCCTGCTGACCTCGCTGACGACTTTTCTCGGCCTGCTGCCGCTGATGACCGAAACCAGCACCCAAGCCCAATTCATGATCCCGATGGCCGTCTCCCTCGGCTTCGGCATCCTCTTCGGCACCTTCCTCAGCCTGCTGCTGGTGCCGTCCGGCTACCTGATTCTCGAAGATTTTGTCGGCCTGTTCCGGCGCGGGAAAAAGAGTTAAGCGGGGAAACTGCAATAATATCGGGATCGGTATCGGGATCGGCTTTTCCAGAAACATGAGTCCCGATACCGATTCCGATCCCGATTGAAGGACAAGGCTGTCTTGAACGAAGACAAAGGATGTAAAAAATGGATAAAGAACGGATTGCTCAGCACCGGGAATTTCTCAAGGATTCCCTGCGCCTGACCATCAACTTCTACCTCACCGACCAGAACCAGGGGGTCGCCCCGCCACCTGTCGAGCGGCCGCCGCGACCGGAGCAGAAACAGATCAAGCTCCCCGGTGCCGGCATCTGGCAGGCGTTTCGCGGCACCGACCTGCTCGATGCGATCACCAACCGCGTCAGCCACCGGCGTTATCGCCCCGAACCCTTGAGCCTGGCGGAACTCTCCTTTTTGCTCTGGGCCACCCAGGGGCTTAAACAGGAGCTCGCACCGGGAACCGCCCTGCGTACCGTCCCCTCAGCCGGCTGTCGCCACCCCTTTGAAACCTACCTGCTCATCAGCAACGTCGAGGGGCTGACGCCCGGCGTCTATCGTTTTCTGCCGCTGGAACACAGCTTGGTGATGGAGCGGGAGGATGACGACTTGGAGGCGAAACTGGTTCCGGCGACCCTGCGTCAAGCCTTCATTGCCCGCGCCCCCGTCACCTTCGTCTGGGCCGCCATCCCCTACCGCAGTGAGTGGCGCTACACCACCGCCGCCCACCGGGTCATGCTGATGGATGTCGGCCACATCTGCCAGAACCTTTACCTCGCTTGCGAATCGATCAAGTGCGGAACCTGCGCCATCGCCGCCTTCCATCAGCAGGGGATGGACGAACTGATCGATGTTGACGGCGAGGAGGAGTTCACCGTCTACCTCGCGCCAGTGGGGAAGGTGTGAGGACAGAGAAAACTTTTGACGCAGGTCGGCATATTGGACAAGAATACTCAACCATACCGACCATCAAACCATTTGAACTATCACGAACAGCATGATTCCTAAACGCATGGAAAACAGTATGAGCAAAGATGTGTTGATGTATCAGGTTGATGCCGGCGACACCATAGTCTGCGTGTCTGACAATTGGGCCTCATTCGCAGAAGAAAACAACTGGGCCGGCGAAATACAACCGAATGATGTGGTGGGGCACACTCTTTGGCGTTTCATTCAAAACGAAGAGACACGGCATCTGTATCAAATCCTGTTCAAACGCACGAGAGAGGGGAACCCCTCCAGACCTGTGACCTTTCGATGTGATTCACCCGGCGAACGAAGATTCCTGGAGCTTAAGATCGAAGCGTTGGCAGAGAAGCAGATCAAGCTCACAAGCAGAGTAGTTCGAACCGAGTCACGCCCCGAAGTCAACCTACTCAACTCAAAATCTTCCAGATCGACAAGTTTTATAACGATTTGCAGTATGTGCAAAAAAATCAAAACGGCACCCGGTAAGTGGGTCGAAATTGAAGAAGGTCTGGAACAACTAAAAATATTTGAAGCGGAAGATATCCCCCAACTGACCCATGGGCTATGCGAGGCCTGCTTCAAGGAATCAATGCAAGAGATTGAGAGATATCGAAGCCTCACTCCTCCCGGAGTCATCGCCTCCTAACCGATTTTAAAACCCACCGCCGCCCACCAGGCAACGATGACCAACCCCAGCGATACGCACGCCAGTCCGATATTCACCACACGCCTGAGCGGCTTCTCCTGGTTGAAGAAATAACCACATACCAGCCCCAGCACAATCCCTGCGGCAAAGCCGAACAGGTGCGCACCGATGTCGGTGTTTTCTCCGGCGGTGCCGAGCATGGCGAGAACGCCGAGGGCGGCGGCGACGGGAAGCGGCCAGCGGCGTTTGAGGGCGTGACGGTAATAGAGCATGTTGAGGGTTGCCAGCAGGCCGATGGCGCCGAAAACGGCGGTCGAGGCACCAATGGAGCGGTGATCGGGGGATTGCACCAGGGCGTTGAGCAGATTGCCCAGGTAGCCGCTGGCGAGGACCAGCAACCAAGCGTAGCCGGCGCCGAGGATCCAGCACAGGCGGGTGATGAAGAGACCGCCGACGATGATGTTGCTGACCAGGTGCAGGGTGCCGGAATGCAGAGTCAGAGCGGTCAGCGGTCGCCACCAGTCGCCATGCAGAATTTTTCCGGCGTCGGCGTTGCCGAGTGCGGTCCAGTCGAGCAGGCCGGGGCCGAAGGGATTGGTTTCGTGAATGGCAAGGTTGTGGAACAGGGCGAGCAGGATCAGCACCCAGATGGTTGACGCAGTGTTTTCATGCAGCTTGCGCTCGGGCGGTGGCGGCGGAGGCAAGTTACGGTTCTCCTCCTCGTACTGGGCCAACTCCTCGCAAGCGAGTTGGAACCGGTCGGCGGGAACCAGCAGTTGCCAATGCTGCCCGTCACGCGCCGTGCGGTACGGCACCCCGCGCGCCTGCAGCACCAGCATCCACTGTTTCAGCTTGCGTTTCGACAGCGGCTGGCGCGCCAGCCCGGCGCTCAATTCCGCCGGGATCGGCACCCATTCCAGTTGTTCGATGTCAATTCTGTTTTCCGGCACCGATACTATTCCAACAGACTGTTCACGTTATCCCAGCCTATCACCCGGATATCATTTCTCCGGTAAGACTCCTGGCCACCGTAAACCAGTGTCGGCTCACAAGCGAGATCACCGGCAAGTTCCCGCCAGCGGTTCAGCCCGGTAAAGAATTCACGAGTTACCGTTTTCCCCGATTTAATCTCAACGGGCATAAGCTTGTCACCTACAGGAATGAGAACATCAACTTCATTTCCGTTACTGTCGCGCCAGAAATACAGCTCACCCTGTTCACCACGGTTGCAAAACAATTTCTTCACTTCCGAAATCACAAAAGTTTCAAAGATGCTCCCACGCAGCGGATGCGTTACAAGCTGTTCCGGTGACTGTATCCCCAGCAGCCAACAAAGCAACCCGGTATCGTAAAAGTAGAGCTTCGGCGTTTTGATGAGGCGTTTGTTGAAATTTTGATGGTGTGGACGCAACTGGTGGAGAACATAACTGGCTTCGAGAACCGATATCCACGCTCTGGCCGTATTGTGGTTTATGCCACACTCATTGGCGAGCGCCGACATATTCAGCAGCTGTCCACTCCGCCCGGCGCACAGGCGAACAAAGCGCTGAAAAGTGTCCAGATCCTGAACCTGCAACAACTGACGGACATCACGCTCCACATAGGCGGTGACATAGGCTGCAAACCAGTTTCTCGGTAACAGCTCTCGATCATACAGGGGAGGATATCCTCCGAAAAAAAGCATCTCGTTCAGGTTCTCAGGGCGAACGCCAGCAGCTTTCAATTCCCCAGCAGAGAAGGGGAGCAGTTCAACAAAAGCAGTCCTGCCGGCCAGGGACTGGGAGACATTCGAGAGCAGACCAAATTGCTGCGAACCGGTCAACAGGAACAACCCCATGCGTCCATCAGCATCAACCCGCCCCTGAAGGTAAGAGAAGAGATCCGGCACACGCTGTACTTCGTCCAGTACGGCGCCATCTGGAAATCTGTCGAGAAAGGAGCGGGGATCGTCTATCGCAGCAAGACGAACATCCGGATCTTCGAGGGAGACATAAGGCTTCTGTGGAAAAACAGCCTTTGACAGCGTCGTTTTACCCGATTGCCGTGGGCCGGTGATCGTAACCACGGGAAAACCGCGTAATAACTCCAGAATGACTTTTTCTGCATGTCGTTTAATCATAAAAAAAGACTAGCAAAGTTATGATAAT
>PKUG01000101.1 GCA_002869665.1 Desulfuromonas sp.
GGTGATCTCGACAATCCCCGCCCGTCGGACGTAGCTGGAGATGATTTTCCCGCAGGTGGCCAGTTCATTGAAAACCCGGGTGAAGCGTCCGCTCGCCTGGGGAAACTTGTCCTGGGTCCGAATAATATGCTGGCTTAATGTCGTCCCGATTTCTTCTGCAACCATATATCCTCCGCTTTCGGTTATTGATGATCGTCTCCGCACCAGCCGCGACAGCAGATGTCACAGGCAAAACTGGCGGCACTCTCTTGACCGTCAAATAGAAAAAGCTGCGTCAATTCGATACTCAGCTTCTTGGATGAAATTTTTTGTGGATATCGGCCATTTCTTCAATAGGCATTTGCTGAGAAATTTTAATCTCATAACCAAAGTTTGGATTACTGCCCCTCACAACTCCCCCAGCTTCAAGACTATCCAATGTACTCGTCACAAATGCTTCAATAGTTTCGCCTTCAGGGACTGGGAGCCCCTCATTCGCATATATGAAATAGCATTCATCTATTGATCTGAGATATATCATGATAGTTGTATCTTTGTTTCCCCTCAGATACCTGTCTTCGATAAAGCCAAATGTATCATCTACACTAATGTCTTCAGGAGAAACTCCTTTACTGCACAGAAATGAGAAGAAGTATGGCAAAGACTGAAGATAGATATCTGCACTAAAAAAACCGGAAGCTTCAACCTTACTGATAACATTATAAAGCAAGCGACTATAGACCTGTATCAGATCTAGTTTATTTTCATGTCCCCCTCTCAAACCCTCCTCCTTTTCCAATAAAAGTTAACAATTTCATAATATTCAAGCCTTTTTAACCATAGCTGTCAAGCCTCAACTACGGCAAGGAGATTATCAATTCCAATCAGCACTTACGCCTAACTTCACAGCGCTTGACGCCCTCTCCCCAGCGCGGGAGAGGGTTGGGGTGAGGGGGGGGGGGAACTTTACGAGCTTTCACCCCCATCCCGACCTTCCCCCGTCAAGGGGGAAGGAGAAAACATTGTCAGAACTATTCATCGCATCAAAACAAAAGACCCGCTATTTCAGCGGGTCTTTTGTCTGGATCATTCGTTATTTATTGGGTCTGGCTGACATCCTAAACAGGACAGCCGCCCTCCCCTATTTCTCCAGCGCCGTCACACCGGTGCGGGCGATCTCGATGATGTGCTCCTGGCCGATCTCGTCGAGGAAGGCATCGATACTGCGGGTTGACCCGGCGAGTTGGAGGATATGAACATCCTCGCTCTTCTGCTCGAGAATCTGGAAATTGTAGCGCCCGTGAAACTCGTCCAGGTGAGCGGCGTCGACTTCCAGCTTGACGATGGCAACTTCGCGCCAGTAGCTGTGCTCGGTGTCCAGCTCCTTGGCCGAGATAACCTCGGTGAACTTTTCCAGCTGTTTGATGATATGGATGATTTTGGCCTCGTCGTTCTCTTCCAGCGTAATCGTCATACGACTGACGCCGGGAATCCGCGAACGACAGACCGTCAGCGTATCGACGTTGTACATCTTCTTGCGGATCAACATCGAAATCTTGTTGAGAACCCCGGGGTGATCGAGTGTGAATGCCAATATCGCTCGTCTTTTCATGCTGCTTCCTCCCCCTGCTCAGGTTCTTACTTTTTCTTGTTCGGATGCTTGACCATCATCTCGTCAAAGCCGCAACCGGCGGGAACCATCGGCAGAATAACCTCCGCCGGGTCGCAGACGAATTCGAGGACGATTGCCCCCTTGCACTCCATCGCCTCCTGCAATGCCGGTTCGACATCCTGCAACTTTTCGACCTTGCGGTACGGAATGCCGTAGGCCTGGGCCAGGAACATAAAATCGGGGCTGCGCATCGGGGTGCCGGCGTAGCGACCGTCGAAGAAGAAGGTCTGCCACTGACGCACCATGCCGAGATAGCCGTTATTGAGGATGATGATCTTGAGGTCGATGTTATGCTCCATGATGGTCCCCAACTCCTGGGCGTTCATCTGGAAGCCGCCGTCACCGCTGATCGACCAGACGCGCTCGTTCGGCCGGGCCAGCTTGACGCCGATGGCCATCGGCAGGGAGCAACCCATGGTGCCGGCTCCGCCGGAGCCGAACCAGCTGTTTTGCGTCTGGTAGTTGTAGAAACGCGCCGCCATCATCTGGTGCTGGCCGACGTCGGAGACGATCAGGTCGCGCCCGCCGGTCAGGTTGGACAGCTGGTGAATGATGGTCTTCATCAGCAGGCGCCCGTCTTCGCCGGTCCCCTGTTCGATCTCCTCCTTGAGGTCCTCGGCCATAATCTCGCGGAACGCAGCGATCTTTTCGAGCCAGCGCCGCCGCGGCTTGTAGCTGACCATCGGGTCGCCGACCAGGACGTGCAAGGTGCGGTAGACATCGGCGTTGATGGCGACCGAAGTGCGGACGTTCTTGTCGATCTCCGAGGGATCGATCTCGACATGGATAACGTCGGCATTCGCGGCGTACTCATCCAGTTTGCCGGTGACGCGGTCGTCGAAGCGCATGCCGAAGGAGATCAGCAGGTCGGATTCCATGATCGCCTTGTTGGCTTCGACGGTGCCGTGCATCCCCATCATGCCAAGGCTCAAGGGGTGATCGGCGGGCATGGCCGAGATCCCGTGGAAGGTGAAGGCGACGGGAATGTTGACCTTCTCGGCGAATTTCCGCAGCAGGTCGCCGGCGTTGCTGTTGATGACACCGTGGCCGCAGAAGATCACCGGCCGTTCGCTCTTGTTGATCATGTCGATGGCGCGATTCAGCGGCTCGCGCTCCGGTGTCGGAGAGTAGTAGTAACCGGGCAGATGCGGCCGGCAGGTCTCCGGATCGAAGGCATAGTCATCGCCGACCAGCTCGTTCTGGACATCCTTCGGCACATCGATAACGACCGGACCACCGCGCCCGGTGGTCGCGACGTAGAAGGCCTCGTGGATGGTCTTCTCCATCTCCTCGGCCTGCAGCGGCATATAGGTCTGCTTGCAGATCGGCATCATGACACCGACGACGTCGCTCTCCTGAAAAGCATCCGTAGCAATAACGCCGGTGGCCACCTGGCCGGTGACGGCGATCATCGGAACAGAGTCCATGTGGGCGTCAGCGATCCCGGTCACCAGGTTCATCGCGCCGGGGCCCGAGGTCGACATACAGACACCGACCTGTGGATTCTGGGTGGAAAGCGAGGCCCGGGAGATCCCCTGGGCCATGAACGCTGCACCCTGTTCGTGTCGCGACATGACGAAGGCAAAGTTCTCCATTTTCTCCATTTCATCGAACACCGGCATAATCGCACCACCGGTATAGCCGAAAATGAATTTTACCCGACGATCTTTCAAGGCTTTAAGTAAAAGTTTTTTCCCTGTCATAACGCACCCTTACGTTCAGTTTGAGAGAAACTCCAAAATTCAGAACAGAATTATAACAAGATTAGTCATATTTTGTCATGCATATATATTGTTATTTGTGGAAAAAAATATCATTGGAGGAAAATTGACAAAAAAAGGCCCGCCGGAATCGGCGGACCTCTCTCTTCATAAGGCTGAGAGTTGCGGCTACGCAGCCGCAGCAACCGGAGAGGCCGAGCGCGAAGCCTTCCAGTTGAGGAAGAAGATCACTGCCAGCAAACCGATCCCGGCAATATGAACGACAACCGGTGCCGGCCACAACAGCGCCGCAGCGGCCACCAGGGTCAACAGCCGGAACAGGATGTTCAACTTCGCCTCCATGAAGCCTTCGAGCGCAGCTGCGAACGCGTACAATCCGAACAGGGCGAAGAAGAAAATTGTCAGGTCACTGACCAGCGATCCCCCGATAAAGGGTGTATAGGCAAACAGAAGGGGAACGATATAGAGCCCCTTGGCCAGTTTCCAGGCCTGGAAACCGGTGACCATCGGCTTGGTCCCGGCGATTGCCGCACCGGTAAAGGCAGCCAGGGCGACCGGCGGGGTGACGTTGGAATCCTGGCTGAGCCAGAAGACGATCAAGTGTGCCGCCAGCAGGGCATAGGTCAGCGTGTGTTCGCTGAGAACGGCTTCACGCACCATGCTCGCCATATCGATAGGGATTGCGTCGACAATACTGCGTGCCAACTCCCGAGTCATCGGGTTGCCGATCTCCGCCAGGTGCTCTGGCGAAGCGATCATAAAGAGCGCCTTGGCCGTCTCCGGAATCTGACCGTTGGCCAGGGCACTGACCAGGTAGCCATCGGCGATCAACGCGTGAAGAGCCGGCGCCGAAAGGGTGCCAAGAACGATATAGGCGGCGGTGACCGGCAGGCCCATACCGAGAACCAGGGAGGCCAGGGCCACCAGGAGAATGGCGATAACAAGGCTGTTCCCGGCCCATTCATTAATCATCAACGAGAAGGTATTACCGACACCGGCAGTGGCAATAACGTTGACGATCAGGCCGACAGCGCAAAGCAGGACCGCCGTCATGACCATGTTCTTGGCCCCGAGGGCCATCGCCTCGATGACCTCTTTCACCCCCATCTTGTTCGGGCTGAACCAGGAGGAGACGATAACCGCAAGGATACTGATCCCCGCCGCGTATGTCGGGGTAAAGCCGTAGATCAGCAGCGCGATCAGCACGCCGATCGGCACGAGAAAGACCACCCCGCCCTTTTTGACAACTTCGATGGCCGAGACCTTTTCATCATCCATGGCATGGACAAAGTGACGCTTCGCCTCAATGCGGACGAAAAAGGCGACGGTGGCGAAGTAGAGAACCGCCGGCAGGATGCTGACCAGAACGATGGTGTTGTAGGAGATCTGGGTGTAGGTCGCCATGACGAACGCCCCGGCACCCATAATCGGCGGCATCAGCTGTCCACCGGTGGAGGCTGCGGCCTCGGTTCCGGCTGCGAACTTGGCCGGAAACCCGGCCCGCTTCATCAATGGGATGGTGATAACCCCGGTCGACGCCGTGTTGGCGACGGCCGAACCGGAGATGGTGCCCATCAGGCCGGAGGCCATGACCGCGACCAGGCCGGGACCACCAACCATCCGCCCGGCAACAGCACGGGCCAGGTCGATGACGAACTCACCGGCTCCGGAGCGCAGCAGGAAGGCGCCGAAGAGCAGAAACATGAAGACGTAGGTTGAAGAGATCGAAGCGATTGTTCCGAACAGGGCATCGTCCCCGTAAATGCTACGGAACAGGATGGTTTCCATGCTCAAGCCGGCAAATTTGAACACACCACCGATCATCTTTCCCCACCAACCGACATAGGTCAGCGCGGCAACGATCAAAAAAGGGATAAACCAGCCGGCTACCCGGCGAGTCAGTTCGAGCACGCAAAGGATCAGAACACCGCCGGCAATCCATTCGCTGCTGACCAAGTGTACACCTCGGGCGTAGATCGCATCTTCCCGGGCAATCAGAAAAATAGCTGAGCCGGCAGCCAGCACCCCGAGCAGGACATCAAGGCTGCGCAGCAAGACACCGCCTTCCTTGCGCAGGGGATAAACCAGTACCGCGATCAGGGCAAACCCGGCGAAGTGCAGAGAATTCTGCCACAGGGACGAGAGAACGGAAAAAACATTGAACCAGATGTGCAGAACGGAAACAGCAACTCCCAGCACCAGTAATGTGAGCGAGTCGGGTTTAAAATTTTCAGATTCGCTGGCTGTCGTCATAGCAGAGCCTATCTCCTGAAAAAAGACACGGCCACCCCGGAAACGGGAGTGGCCGCAGGGATATTCATATTACTCGGCGATCAGGTGAGCGGGAATCTGGATTCCGACTTCCTTGTAGTATCTGGCGGCACCCGGATGCAGCGGCATCGGCAGGCCGGAAATCGCCTTTTCGATAGCCATTGCCTTTGTGGCACCATGGATGGCGTTCAGGAACGGGAGGTTTTCGTAGATGGTCTTGGTGATCTGGTAAACAGCATCCTCATCAACATCGGCTCGAGCGGAGAGGAAGTTCGGCTGAGCGATGGTATTGATGTCCTTGGTCTGGCCAGGATAGGTGCCGGCCGGAATAACGTAACGGGTCCAGAGGCCGAGGCCGCCGTCAGCTTTTTGCATCTGCTCATCGGTGAAGTCGAGAACGACCATATCGTCACCGAGGTTGGCAGCCGCCTTGGTGACCGCACTGGCCGGAACACCCGCCGGGATACCGAAACCGGAGATCTGGCCATTCTGCAGAGCATCTGCACTCGGACCATAGCCGACATAAATCAGGCTGTAATCATTATCAATGTCAACACCGAGATTGCCGAGCAGGACGGCATTGGAACCGATGGTGCCTGAGTTCTTTTTCCCCATCGACATCGATTCGCCCTTCATGGCGACCATATCGCCGACAGTGCCGGTTTTGGCAAATTTTTTCAGGACGGCGAAATGCTCGACATTCTGCCAAAGCATACTGACGGAACGCAGGTCTTTGCGCGCCCCATCAATCGGGCCGGTACCGTTCCAGGCATAGGAGCCGAACAGACCCTGCAGGATGGCGAACTGCACTTCGTTATCACTCAGAAGCTTGATATTTTCACCGGAACCAGCGGAGTTGATCGCCGACATGCCGATTTTCTGAGACGGCTGCAATTTGACTTTGATCAGGGTCGACAGGGCGACACCAACGGGATAATAGGTTCCGCCAGTTGATGCCGTGGCAAGCAGATAGTTGCGCTCAGTGGGAGCTGCTTGGACCGGAGAGATGAGAATACAGGCCAGAAATGCTGCAACAACCAATAAAGAAACTTTTTTGATGTGACCGACTACCGACATTTGCTACCTCCTCGTAGTTAGAGAGTTCGACGTGTCTACCTTGACTTCCGTGAATGATGGAAATACTCATTACAAAACCCGTGCCGAACCTGAAGTATAGCAAATACGGTTATTTTTTCTCCTCGGGGAGCAAATTCAGGCAAGATTCCGCCGCCCAAAAATTTCATTTCGGCAAAATATTGCCGATTGCTCTAGCAGTATTTCTTTCGCTCAAGGTTGTAGCGCGTCATCTTTTCGTTCAGGGTCCGACGGGGCAGGTCGAGTTCATCCATCACCGCCTGAACGTCGCCATGATGGCGCGACAACGCCTGTTCCAGCAGCATCCGCTCATGGTCTCGCATCCGCTCCTGCAACGATTTCCGCCCCCCCTGTTCAAGGACACTGCCCGGCTGGTTGAAGATCCTCGCCAGGCGCTGCTGGGGCGGCAGGGAGGAAAGGACGTAGCGCTCGGCGATGTTTTTCAGCTCGCGCACGTTCCCCGGCCACTCATGGCTCATGAGCAGGCCGATGCCTGCATCCTGCAGGGGCACTTCCGGACGTTTGTACGCCGCTGCGGCCTGAACGCTGAAGTAATCGAAAAGCAGCGGGATATCCTCTGTCCGTTCACGCAGAGGAGGGATACGCAACTCAACGACGTTGATCCGGTAGTAGAGATCGTGGCGGAAACGCCCGGCCTCGCATTCGGCATTCAGGTCCTTGTTGGTGGCGCAGACCAACCGGATGTCGAGGGGCTTCGGCTCGTTGTTCCCGATCCTGACAATTTCCCGTTCCTGGAGCGCCCGCAGCACTTTGACCTGCAGCGCCAGCGGCATGCTGCCGATCTCGTCAAGGAACAGGACCCCGCCGTTGGCGTATTCAAAGCGCCCGATCCGCTGCCGATCGGCACCGGTGAACGAACCCCGTTCATGGCCAAAGAGTTCACTTTCATACATGTTTTCGGGAATCGCTCCACAGTTGACGGCGACATAGCGACCGCCGCGCCGGGACCCGAACTCGTGCAGGCAGCGGGCCACGACCTCCTTGCCGGTTCCGGTCTCGCCCAGGATCAGGACCGGGGCATCGGTGTCGGCAAGGTCACGAATCTCCTCGCGCAGGCGGCGCATCACCGTACTGTTGCCCAACAGACGCTGCTCCGGGCCGGCGGATTCAGAGAGTTGCCGACGTAACGCGCGGTTTTCCATCACCAGCCGGAACTTGTCGCAGGCGCGCTGAACCACTTCGAGCAGACGCTCCGGCTCGAACGGCTTTTCGATGAAATCGTAAGCGCCCTGGCGCATCGCCTCAACCGCCATCTGAACATCGCCATGGGCCGTGATCAGGACCACCGGCACATTAGCGTCGATCCCCTTCAGGCGGGACAGGAAGGTCATGCCGTCCATCTTCGGCATGCGGATATCGCTGATGACGATTCCATCCAGGCCATCCTGCAGATGGTCCAGCGCACTCAGGGCATCACCGAAGCTGCGAACGGCAAAACCGGAAAGTTCGAGCCACTGTTCCGTGGCATTACGCATTTCCCGGTCGTCATCGATCAAGTAGACCCTATTCTCTTCTGCGCTCATGATTCGTTTTCTCCTTCAGCCGCCAGAGGCAGCCTGAGCGTGAATTCAGCGCCACCTTCCTCCCTGTTGCGCACCCGGATCGTCCCACCAAGATCGGTTACGATGCGGTAGGAGATCGAGAGTCCCAGCCCCAGACCTTCGCCAACCTCCTTGGTGGTGAAGAAGGGAGTAAAGAGTTCATCCATATCCCCGTCAGCAATACCGCAACCACTGTCGGCAATCAGGATTTCGGCACCGCTGTCGACCAGACTGACCGTAATTTCCAGCTGTTTCCTGACGCTGTCCCGCATGGCATCGGCGGCATTACGAATCAGGTTGATCAGCACCTGCTTGATCCTGCCCGCCTCCCCCTTGAGCCACAGGGGCTCCTGAGGGACATCCTTGACAACGGAAATCTCAAGTTCATTGATCAGCGGCGCCGTCATGGTCAGGGCGCCCTCGAAACATTCCTGGAGCTGGGTCCGCTGCCCCCCGGCCTTCGGTGTCTTGTGGGCAAAAATCTTCAACTGAGCGGTGATTACCGCCATGTGCTCGGTCATACGCGTCACTGCGGCGAGGACATCTGTCACCTTGTCCGTCTGCTGGCGTTCAAGCAACAACCTGCCGCTGGCGGCCTGGGTACGGATCGCCGAGATCGGCTGATTCAGTTCATGAACGATCCCCGCCGCCATGTGGCCGAGGGCGGCCAGTTTGCCAGCCTGGACCAGCTCATCCTGAGCCGCACGTAACGCCTGCTCGGTACGCATGTGCTCCTCGATTTCGTCCTGCAGGCGCAGGTTCATGGCCTGGATGGCCTGGGCCTCGCGGGCCTGACGGCGCGAAATCTGTTTCTGCCTGCGCTCACGGGCGTAAAGGGCCAACGCCAGGGCCAGCAGGGCCAGCACGGTACCGATGGCGAGAACCGACTGCTCGCGCTCAAGCACTGCGGCAAGGGGAACAACCTGATGCATCTTCCAACCGAAATCGGGAAGCGCGCGTGAGAGCATCAGGTAAAGTCGCCCCTCAAAACGGATTATGCGGCAATCGGCAGCGAGGATCTTCTCCGTCTCGAACGGTAGGATATCGAGCGGCTGCTCACGATACTGGCGACCGGCACGGATCAGGGCCTGCTGTTCTGCATTGAGAGCCGAAAGGGTGCGGTAACGCCAGTCTCCGCGGCTGGAGAGAAAGAGAACGCCGTTGGCATCGCTGACCAGAACCGTCTCCCCCCCTTCGCGCCAACGTTCCTGCAGGGGCGTCAAATCGACCTTGACGACCGCCGCACCGAGAAACTGCCCGTTTGCGAGAACCGGATGTGACATGAAGTAACCGGGCTGCCCGGTTGTCGCACCGATTGCAAACAGACTCCCCTTCCCTCCTTGTCTGGCATCGGTGAAATAGGGGCGGAAGCCGTAGTTCTGACCGACGAAGCTGAGCGGCTCGCGCCAGTTGCTCGCCGCCAGAGTGTCACCGTTGCTGTCCATGACGTACAGGGCTTCCGAGCCCGCTTCGGCGTTCAGGTCTTCGAGATACGCGTTGACCCCGGCAGCCTCCATCTCCCCCAGCAACAGCTCATGGACGTCGGCGTTACGTGACAGGACATACGGCAGGTAGGCGTACTGGTTCAACTCTCCGCGCAGGGTTCCGGCATAGAGGGTCAGACGATCGCCGCCGGTCGCTAGCAGTTCTTCGAGCGCCGAGTGGTACGCCCAGCGCGCCGCCTGCCAGACGAGCAGCGTCGCCAGAATCAGACCGACGACAGTCCACCAGACGGAGATATATCTGCGTCCGCGCCTGTTCACTGCTTTACGTTGATGACGAATTTAAGGTAGCGCCCTTCGGGAAAACTGACCGGGCTGGGAAAGTCTTCCGCCTGTCCGGCGATGAAGATCGTCTTGAGTTGCGCGCCGACCTGCAGCGCCCCCTTGCGCAGTTCCTTGAAGTAGTCGTCAAAGGAGACCTTCTGATGATTGGAGGAACTGACCAGCAGCCCCCCTTCGGCCAGCAGCGGCAGCACTGCGGCGGTCAACTTGGCCGTTCCCCCTTGCGTTGAGAAACGGCTTTTCTTGGTCGTCGAGAAGGACGGCGGATCGAAGATGATCATGTCGAACTGGCGGTCATCAGCACGCATTCGGTTCAGCTCGGCAAAGGCATCGGCGACAATAAATTCATGCCGGGCGGGATTGAGACGGTTTTCGGCGAAGTTTTCGCGGGCGACGGCCAGATATTTTTCGGAGACATCGACGCTGGTGACCTGGCGCGCTCCGGCTGCGGCCGCGGCGACGGAGAAGGCTCCGGTAAAAGCGAACAGGTTGAGAACCCGCAGCCCCTTTACCCGTCCCATGATCTCCAGCCGGTTACGGCGCTGATCAGGAAACAGGCCGGTGTTGAGCCCTTCGCGCAGATCGACAAGATAAGTCAGGCCGTTTTCGCGAACCTTGAGAGGAACGGGGGCCGCTTCGCCGGCGATCAAACGGCTGTATTCCTTGGTGCTGCTTTTCGCTTCCAGCGCACGGGTCTCCTGCAGTCGCAGCTTGCGGTAGATTCCGCGCGGTTTGAAGACTGTCTGAATCGCCTGTTTGAGTACTTCAAGATGCGGCTCCCAGGCCTGGGAATAGAGCTGCAGCATCAGGAAATCGCCATAACGGTCGAGCGTAATCCCCGGCAGGTCGTCCCCTTCGCTGTTGACTATGCGATAGGCATCGGTCTCTTCCAGCAAAGCCCGCTCACGTACCGCCTGCGCCTGGCGCAGGCGCAGTTCGAGACAGTTGCGATCCAGGGCAATACGTTTAGGATCAAGGACCCGGGCGACAATCCGATCGGCGGGATCGAGCAGGGCTGTCGCCAGGTGGCGGTTCTGGCCGTCAATCAGAGAGACCAACTCTCCTGCTTTTCCTTGCGGCCATTGTTTGGTATAGCGATCGGCGATGACCCAGGGATGCCCCAGTTCGAGCATGCGGATGGTCTCCGGTCCGACAAGACATTTTTTCATAAAACCTCCAGGCAGTGCGCCATTGTAACCGAGCCCCCAGGTAAGACCAAGCCTCGTTTTTTTCCGTGCGGCTCTTGACAACAGAGTTCAGGCAAAAAATACTGTAATGGTCAATTATCCAGAAGCCAAACCGGATTTCGATGTTATAATGCCCGGAACCTTTCAGATAAGGAGCCTGAATGGATAGCAAGTTCAAAAATCGGGTTCGTGAACAATTCAGCCGGACTGCGACCGCTTACGTCGAAGCCAAGCACTTCAGCGGCGGCGAAGACCTGGAAGAAGCGGCGCGGCTGTTACAACCGACCCAGGACGACAACATGCTCGACGTCGCCTGTGGCGGCGGGCATATGGCCCTCTTTTTCGCCCCCATGGTCAGACAGGTCGTCGCCTCGGACCTGACCATGCAGATGCTTAAGAAGGCCCAGGAACATATCGCTGAAGAAGGCCTGATCGACAACGTCATTTTCCGCGAAGCCGATGCCGAGGATCTCCCTTTTCCGGCCGGCTCCTTCACCCTGCTCACCTGCCGCATCGCGCCGCACCATTTTCCCGATGTGCCCCGCGCCCTGAAAGAGTTCCACCGCGTCCTGCGCCGTGGGGGGCGGATGGTGATCATCGACACACTGCTCCCCAGCGACCCTGAGATCGCCGAGTTTTTCCAGACGATGGAAACGATGCGCAATCCGACCCACGTCCGTGCTTACAACGAGGACGAGTGGCAGGAGATGATCCAGGATGCGGAACTGATCCTCCAGGAGATGCTGATCATTCCCAAGGTCCATGAATTCCAGGACTGGGTCAAAACAGCTGGGCTGAACCGCACCCAGATCCAGAATCTGAACAAGTTCTTCATGGATGCTCCGGCTGCGGTTCACGATTATTTCAAGATCGAATCATTTGCCGGCGAAGTGGAAACCTTCACCGATCAGAAACTGATCATTTACGCGACGCGCAAAGAAAAAGAGAAGAAATAACCAGCGTGGACACAAATGGCAGCGCCCAGTGAACAAATGGAAGCAGAATGTGCCTGATCCTGTTCGCGTACAAGTATCACCCCGACTACCCTCTGGTCATCGCCGCGAACCGCGATGAATATTTTCAGCGGCCGACAGCAGCCGTACATTGGTGGGATACTCACCCCGGCCTGCTGGCCGGTCGTGATCTGCAGGGCAATGGTACCTGGATGGGAATAACCCGTTCCGGCCATCTGGCGGCAGTAACGAACATCCGCCACGGCAAACCTGAAGTCGGCAATCATCTTTCCCGTGGCATTCTCCCACTTGATTTCCTGACCAACACTCCTCCAGTGGCTGACTTCCAACATCGACTGACAGACACATCGTCGTTGTACCGGGGCTACAATCTGCTCTTCGGCTCCATCGGCAACCTGCGCCATTATTCCAATGACAGGCAAACGCTAACCGAGATCGAGCCAGGGATCCACGGCCTCAGCAACGCTGACCTGAACACCCCCTGGCCCAAGGTCGCGCGGGGGAAGAAACTCCTTGAACAAGCCCTGAGTAAAGATCAACCGCAGGTGGAAGAGCTGATACAGCTTCTGGAGGATAAACATCCGGCCAGCGACAGCGAACTCCCGGACACCGGGGTCGGGATTGAACTGGAACGGCTCCTTTCACCGATCTGCATCACCGGAGAGCGTTACGGTACCCGCAGTTCCACCCTGATTCTGGTCGACCGCAAAAGCAACGTCACTCTTTACGAACAGGAACGGGCCCCGCGAAGGAGCCCGTTAAAAAGTTTTCGATTCAAAATCGAGAGTTGATGTCCCTCTGTCAACCGAAGAGGGGTAGCGTAAAAAGCCGTAAGACGGCCTAATACTGACTGTTGCTCTGGGGAACCACGTAAATTTCAACGCGGCGATTACGCATCCGGCCATCTTCTGTCATGTTATCAGCCAAAGGCTCCAACTCACCACGCCCTTCTGTCCCTACCCGTGAACGGGCGACGCCACGCATCATCAGGTACTCGGCAACCGAGTTTGCCCGGCGTAACGACAGCTCAAGATTATACTGCTCAGAGCCGACGCTGTCCGTATGACCGACAACGACGATCTGGGTCTCCGGATAGCGGTTCATGATCTCGGCAACCTTGTCCAGGGTCGAATAGAACGAAGGCTTGATCTGAGCCGAGTTGGTATCGAACGAAACCTCGCTGCTCATGGTCAACTTGAGGATTTCATTCTGCTGACGTTCGATTTCAACCTGGTGCTGGGCCTGCTCCTGCGCCAGTTGCTGCTCGAATTCAGTCTGTTGTTTATCCATGTAGGCCCCGGCACCGGCACCGATCGCGCCACCGGCCGCCCCGCCGATCAGGGCTCCACGCAGAGCCCCGCCAGAGTGATCGGCCTGGTAACCGATGATCGCCCCGGAGACCGCGCCGATCACAGCCCCGATCCCGGCGCCACGCTTGGTATTTTCGTGGGTGGTATTTGTCGCACAACCGAACAGTGTCAGGCTTAACAGTCCGATGAACAGAATCCCCTTCAGTTTCCGTGTCATAACGCTTTACTCCTCATTTTCATTTGTTGTTGAACGTATATAGTCTCTCCGATTTCGATATTATACCTCGGACAAACCATCAGATAACAGTGACAAACGAAAAGACCAGCCCTGACGCAAAAAAAGGGAGGCTCCAAAGAGCCTCCCATAACAGCGCATACGATAAAACTTGAACTTAAGCGATGCCGGCAGCCTTCTCCAGCATAGCGGTAGTAACCGACTTGGGACGCTCGATGGCATAACCGAGGGCGCGGTCCCAGGTGATGTTGGCAAGGCAACCGAGGGCACGACCGATACCGAACAGGACGGTGTAGTACTCGTACTCGGTAACACCATAGTACCACTGGATAACACCGGACTGAGCGTCGACGTTCGGCCAGGGGTTCTTGGCCTTGCCATGCTCAGTGAGGACGCCCGGAGCAACTTCAAAGATCATCTTGACCAGCTGGAACAGCGGATACTCGGCCAGCCCCGGAGTGTTGAGGCAGAATTCACGCTGCGAGGTGTAGCGCGGGTCGGTCTTACGCAGGACGGCATGGCCGTAACCCGGGATAACCTGACCGCTGTTGAGAGTATCCCACAGAGCTTCTTTGAGCTGCTCTTCGGTCGGAACCTGGCCACCCAGTTTCTGCATGAAGTTCTGGGTCCAGCGGAGGACTTCCTCGTTTGCCAGACCGTGAAGCGGACCGGCCAGACCGTTGATACCGGCACTGTATGCGTAGTAGGCGTCGGACAGAGCGGAAGCAACCAGGTGAGTGGTGTGAGCGGAAACGTTACCGGACTCATGGTCAGAGTGGAGGATGAAGTACATACGGGCAACATCCTTGTACTCATCGGACTGACCGATCAGGTGAGCAAACTGGCCGCCCATATCCAGCTCCGGATCTGCAGCGATATGAACGTCGCCTTTGTACTTCATACGATAGATATAAGCACCGATGGGGCCAAGTTTAGCCATCAGGGTGGTGCAGTCTTCGTACATGTCTTCCCAGCAAGTCATCTTATTGAACTTGCCGGCAGCATAGTTGTTGGAGAATACGGAGTCACGCTGCATAGCAACGATAGCTGCGGAGAACATGGCCATCGGATGGCTGTCACGCGGCAGGGCACGCAGAACGTCGATGACGTATTCCGGAATCTGGGAGCGGCTCTTCCAGTCTTCAACGACTTCCAGGGTCTGCTCCATGGTCGGAACGTCGCCGGTCAGCAGCAGATACCAGAAACCCTCAACGTAGGGATAGTCGCTGCCCGGAACCTTCGGCAGAGCGGCAAAAGTCTCGGGAATGGTCATGCCGCGGAAACGGATACCTTCCATCGGGTCAAGATAGGAGATATCAGTAACCAGGCACTTGATACCACGGGCGCCACCGATGGCCTGGCCGATAGTGGCTTCACCAAGGCTTACATCGCCGAATTCTTTGACCAGACGAGTGGTACGGGGACGATGATCTGCAATCTTCTGCGCCAATACTTCCTTCAATGTCGACATACTTCTCTCTCCTTTTGTGGTTGATGAAAATTAAGCTTGATGCCCAAAAGGGCCAGGAACGACAGAATTTCCGACGTACGGAAAATCATGAACTGCATGTAAAGACGTCCGCCCGAACGGTTTTTTATGCAGCAACAAAAAATTGAAATCAATGGAAGCTTACAAGGGCGAATCGAGAAGCTGAAAAACCTTCTTTCGCCTAAAATTACAAATGTTGTTCTAACAACTAAGCTTCACCCTTGTCAAGCTGTAAATTGTATACAGTATGCCAAAAAAGTTGCCTCGTAAGTTGTCGGGGTATGCCAAATGAGCGACTTTTTTTTGCTTGCGCAAAAACTCAGGACTGCTAACATGCCGAATATTTATGCAGAATGAGACGATTACAAACCCGACGATAGGAACGCTCCGGCTGGCAACCCCGATTATCCTCGCCCCGATGGCCGGCATCAGCAATCTTCCCTACCGCAGAATCATGAAAAGCTTCGGCGCCGGCCTGGTCATGACCGAGATGGTCAGTGCCAACGGATTGATTCGCGAGGGGCGCAAGACCCGTGTTCTTCTTGACACCCACACGGAAGAATTCCCTTTGGGAATCCAGCTTTTTGGCGACGATCCGCAGGTTCTGGCCCAAGCTGCGGAGATGATCACCGAAGACGGCCAGTTGCTCGACATCAACATGGGCTGCCCGGTCAAAAAGGTGATTCGCAGCGGCGCCGGCAGCGCTCTGCTCAGGGAACCGGCGAGGATTGCCGCCATTCTGGCGGCCGTGCGCAAGGTTTGGCCAGGGCCGCTGACGATCAAAATCCGTTCGGGCTGGGACGACCAATCGGTTAATTTTCTCACGATTGGGGAAATTGCCGAGCGTGAAGGCGTCGATGCAATAACTTTGCACCCGCGCACCCGCAGCCAGGGATTCTCCGGCCACGCTGATTGGGAGCGCATTGGCGAACTGAAATCGACACTGAAAATCCCCGTTTTCGGCAGTGGTGACATCTTCACTCCCGAAGACGCTATAACAATGTTTGAAAAAACCGGATGCGATGCCGTCATGATCGGTCGCGGGGGGTACGGTAATCCCTGGCTGATCGCGCGCATCCTTGACCAGCTGTCCGGGCGTCCGGACAGCTTGCCGACCCCGGAAGAAATCCACGCCGTGGCCCAACGGCATCTTGAGTTATATCTCGAACAGTTTGGCGAAAAGATCACCCTGCTGGAAATGCGCAAACACCTGTGCTGGTATGCGCGCGGCCTTGTCGGTGCCAGTCAGTTTCGTGCGACAATACAAAAGGTCGCCAGCACCGCTCAACTGAGCGAACTGATGGAAGCCTTCTTCGCCCAGAACGATCACTGATAAAATACGGATAACATATGGGCACAAAACCCTTTTCAAAGCACAATTTCACCCTGATTCTCGAAAACCTCGACGACGCCGTCATCGCCGTCGACCAACAGGGGATTATCAATCTTTTCAATCCGGCCGCCCAGGAATTCACTGGCAAATCGGAAAAACAGAGTATCGGCAAGCTTTTTTTCGAGTGTTTCAGTAAACAGGAGACACTCTGCTACCTGACCCGCACAGCTCTGGAAGAAGGACGTTCTATTTCTGCCCGGGAAGTCACCCTGCTGACCCGCAACAAGCGCGGCAAGAAGCCGGTCAGCGCCACCGTTTCGCCGATCCTGTCGAATGCCGGCCCGCAGCAGGGCGCGGTCATCATTCTCCGCGACCTCAGCCAGATCCGCTCGCTTGAGGAGGCGATCAGTCACGCCGACCGTTTGAGCATGGTCGGCACCATGGCAGCCGGCCTCGCCCATGAAATCAAAAACCCCCTCGGCGGCATCAAAGGCGCGGCCCAGTTGCTTCAACTGGAGCTGGACAACAACAGCGATCTGCTCGAGAATACCAGTTTGATCATTCGCGAAGCCGAGCGGATCAACCGCATTATCGAAGAGCTGCTGCACCTGTCACGACCGCGTAAAGTACAGACGACGATGGTCAACCTCAGTCAGCTGCTTGACGAAGTCGTCGCTCTGCAACAGCACTCGGTCTGCAAACGGGGGATTCGCATCAAGCTCTGTCCCGATCCGAGTATCCCGGAGATTCCCGGTGATCGCGACCTGCTCGTCAGATTATTTCTCAACCTGATCAAGAACGCCTGCGAAGCAAGCCCCGAAAATGGAGAAGTCAGAGTCGAAAGCCGGATCGGTGCTGAATATCACTTAAGTTTGCAGGGCAGCCGTCCCATGCCAATGGTCCAGGTCAATATCCTCGACGAGGGACCGGGCATTACGGAAGGTGAATTGCGAAAAATCTTCACCCCCTTCTATACAACTAAAAGCACTGGCAGCGGCCTCGGCCTCGCCATCTGCCAGAAAATCGTCAGCGACCACGACGGCCTGCTGCATTTCGATCGGCCGGCAAACGGCGGCACTCGGGTTGAGGTTTCTCTCCCGATGCGCCATAAATTGCCCGAAGACCATCCGCAAAAAGGATAAAAACGATGGCTATTCAACGTATCCTCGTCGCCGACGACGAAGAAAGCATCCGCTGGGTCCTGTCCAAGGCCCTTAAAAAACAAGGGTTCACCGTCGATCTGGCGGAAGACGGGCTCAAAGCCAGAGCCCTGGCGGCAGCGAACCATTACGACCTCGCGGTCCTCGACATCAAGATGCCCGGCATCCAGGGACTCGACCTGCTGAAAGAATTCCGCAGCAACCACCCGGATACCCTGGTTGTCATCATGACCGCCGAGGCGACCATGGAACACGCCGTCAGCGCAATGAAACATGGTGCCTACGATTACCTGACCAAGCCGTTCGACCTTGCCGCCCTCGATGCTATTATCGTCAAGGCGGAAAAAGCGGCGGAAGTCACCGGTCAGATCGACAAGTTGAAAGAGGAACTCCAGGGGCAATACAGCGTCGGCCGCTCCATCATCGGCAACAGTCAACCGATGCAGGACGTCTACAAGACCCTCGGCAAAGTTGCCGGATCGGACATCACCGTTCTGGTCACCGGTGAAAGCGGGACCGGCAAGGAACTGATCGCCCGGGCAATTCATATCAACAGCCCGCGGTTGGGAAAACCGTTCGTCGCACTCAACTGCGCCGCCATCCCCGGCGAACTGCTCGAGAGCGAACTCTTCGGTCACGAACGCGGAGCCTTCACCGGCGCCACCGAACGCAAGATGGGAAAGTTCGAACAGGCCGAGGGGGGCACCCTGTTCCTTGATGAAATCGGCGATATGCCCCTCGAGCTTCAGGCCAAGCTTCTGCGCGTGCTCCAGGAAAAAGAGATCACCCGCACCGGCGGCCACAAGACCATGCACATCGATGTCCGTATTGTCGCCGCGACCAATCAGGATATTGCCGAGCAGGTGCGCAAGAAACAGTTCCGCGAAGATCTCTACTATCGCCTCAATGTCGTCCCAATCACCCTGCCGGCACTGCGCAACCGCCGCGACGACATCCCCATGCTGGTCGAATACTTCCTCCAGCGGGCCAAGCAGGACTTCGGTATCGACAGCATGGAATGCACCTCTGAAGCTATGGAGATGCTCAAGAATTACGACTGGCCCGGCAACGTCCGCGAACTGGAAAACGTCATCAAGCGCGCTGCCCTGCTCTCTCCCAATCACATCCTGACCCCGGTCGACTTCCCGATGTTGAAGGATGGCAACAAGGCCTGCACCCAGGACGAATCACTTGAATCGCTGGTCGCCCGAAAGCTGGAGAATGCCCTGTCACAGATGAACCTGACAGAAATGAACAATCTCTACGACATGGTCCTGCACCAGGTGGAGCGCCCGCTGATCAACATTGTCCTGCAAAAAGCGCGCGGCAACCAGGTCCGCGCCGCCGAGATCCTCGGGATCAACCGCAACACCCTGCGGAANCTGCGGAAAAAGATCACCACCCTCGACATTGAAGTCAAAAGGGGGAATTAAAACCCGGGAAAAAGGTTAAAGGCCAAAGGTAAACGGCAACAACAAAACAATACAAAACCCCTCTGGAGCTGTTTTCCAGAGGGGTTTCCTTTTTCCTTTGACCTTTTTCCTTTGACCTGTCCTCAATACCCTTCCTCGCGGCGAGCCTGATTCTCGAAACGGGTGAATTCACCACGGAAGGTCAGGTGCACGGTGCCGATCGGACCGTTCCGTTGCTTGCCGATGATAATCTCGGCGTCCTTGTCGTGCCCCTTTTCGCAGGTTTTTTCCCGGCTGCGGCAATCCTCACAATAAACCGCCTCGCGATAAACGAACATGATCACGTCGGCGTCCTGCTCGATCGCTCCCGACTCCCGCAAGTCAGCCATCATCGGGCGTTTATCGGTCCGGCTTTCGAGCGAACGGTTGAGCTGGGACAGGGCCACAACCGGTACGTTCAACTCCTTGGCCAGAGCTTTGAGTGAACGGGAAATCTCGGAGATCTCCTGCTGCCGGTTTTCCGGATTGCTCCCGCGCATCAACTGCAGGTAGTCGACGATGATCAGGCCGAGCCCATGTTCGGCTTTCAGACGTCGTGCCTTGGAACGCAGTTCAAGCACCGAGATGGCCGGGGTGTCATCGATAAACAGCTGGGTTTCATTCAACTGTCCCGCCGCCATGGTCAACTTCGGCCAGTCGGAATCACCCAGGTGCCCGGTCCGCAGACGCCCGGCATCAACCCTGGCCAGAGCACAGAGCATCCGTTGCACCAGTTGCTCCTTGCTCATCTCCAGGGAGAAGATGACTGCGGGAACAGGATTATCGGAATTTGTCGTTGCATATTCGATCAGGTTAAGAGCGAAAGCGGTCTTCCCCATCGATGGCCGCCCGGCGACAATAATCAGGTCGCTCGGCTGCAGGCCGGCGGTCATCCGGTCGAGGTCGTGATACCCGGTCGGAACCCCGGTTACCAACTCCTTGCGTTCATAGAGCTTCTCGATCGCCTTGAAGGTGTCCTTGAGGATGGAGTGAACGGGGTAATAGGATGGCCGGATACGGTTCTCGGAAATCTCGAAGATCGACTTTTCGGCTTGGTCGAGGATGTCTTCCATATCCCCCCCCTCGTAGCCGCGCGTCGCGATACCGGTCGAAACCTCGATCAGCTTGCGCGCGATCGACTTCTCTTTGACCAGTTTGCAATAGTAGGCGATATTGGCCGCCGTCGGCACATAATCGACCAGGGTCGCCAGGTAAGAGCTGCCACCAACATCATCCAGCTCACCCCGATCCTTCAGGATGGCCGTCAGGGTGACCAGGTCGGCCGGCTCGTTCTTATCCGACAGGGCGACCAGACCATTAAAAATCTTGCGGTGACTTTCACGATAGAAATCCGCTGCAGTCAGATGTTCAAGCGCACGGTTGAGCGCCTCATTTTCCAGCAGAACCCCGCCCAGAACCGACATTTCGGCTTCCAGATTCTGCGGCGGCAGACGATGAGAGTGTGTTTCGGCCATAGTCCTCAATCCATCAAAAACGTTAAGCGAAGAGGATAGCAGAGTTGCCGCGCTACGGAAACAAAAAGCCTCACGAAGACTTCTCCACGCAACACCAGGAAGCACCACTTTGAGCCCCCCCCGACCGGTTTTCTACTGGATCATCCCGCACGATTCTTGTATATCTTCACTGGTCTGACCACTTTAAAATCACGCAAGGGAGAAAAAATGGAGTTCATGGAGACGAACATGTTTACGCTGTTCCTGTTGCCGCTGCTGGTCTTTCTGGCCCGAATCATCGACGTCTCCATCGGCACCCTGCGGATCATCTTTGTCGCCCGCGGGCTGAAATATTTTGCCGCGCTGCTCGGCTTTTTCGAGTCGCTGATCTGGCTGCTGGCCGTCACCCAGGTGATGCAGAACCTGACCTCCTGGCAGACCTATGTTGCCTTCTCCCTCGGCTTTGCCGCGGGCAATTTCGTCGGTGTAACCCTGGAAGAAAAAATCGCTATCGGCAATCTGCTGGTCAGGGTTATTACCCGCAAGGAAGCGGACGAGCTGGTTCATGTTCTCTGGGACGCCGGCTACGGTGTCACCAGTGTCGATGCCCAGGGGGAAAGCGGCCCGGTCAAGCTCATCTTCACCATCGCCAAACGCAGGAATCTGGCTAAGATTCTCGGCATTATCAAGCAGTATAACCCCAACGCTTTTTACACCATCGAGGATATGCGTTTTGTCAAGGAAACCTACTTCCCCCCCATGACCAAGCGCACTCTTTTCCCGCACCTGGCCTTGGGAAAGCGTAAATAACAGCCACAGGGAGGACAGCAGGAACCCCATATTCCTGACTGCTGCAGCCAGCCGAACATTAATTTTTCCACCTGCAATAACAAAGACTTGACAGCGAAGGGTAGTTTGTTGCATGCAAGGATATAATTATTTTTCCACGCTGGCAGGAGCACCCCGAGAGCAATGAACGCAACCTGGAAACCGAGCATAGAGGAGCAGATGAAAAAGCGGCGCAACCGGCGCCTGCTTGCATGCGCCATGCTGCTGGTTCTGGTCGGGCTGGGAAGCTTCATTTCCAGCTATTTTTTTGCCCCCGAACAACCCACCTCAACCGAGCAGCTGACCGCCGCGGACATCGTCGCGCCAACGCCGACTCAACCAGCAGAACCTCAGGGGCCTCCCGTTCATACCTGGAACATCAGCGACGGCGACAACCTCAGCGCCATCTTCGACAGTCTCGAAATCAACCAGACCATTCTCTACCAGATACTCGCTGCGGACGAACCGCTGCTCGCTCTGGACATTCTGCGTCCGGGCAACACTCTGACCTTCACCATGGATGAAACGGGTGAGCGCTTGGAGAAGATGGCGCTCTTCATCAACCTGGCCCATCAGGTCGTCTACCACCGTGTCGATGACGACACCTTCGAGTTTGAAGATATCGACATCCCCGGAACCTGGGAAACCCAGATCATCGAGGGAGAGATCAACGGCAGCTTCTACCTCTCGGCACTGGCGGCAGGGCTCAGCGACCAGGAGACCGGCAATATTACAAATCTGTTCAAGAGCCGGCTCAACTTCACCCGCGACATGCGCGCCGGCGACCATTTCCAGGTCGTGCGCAGCCTGCAACTCGTCGATGGCAAACTGACGGGCCAGAGTCATATCGAAGGGATCCGCATCTTTGCCCGGAAGAATTCCTACACCGCGTTCCTCTTCGATGACGGCAACTATTACGATGACAAGGGGGAAAGCCTCGCCAGCGCTTTCCTGCGCTACCCTTTCAAGGGGAATTACCGGATCAGCTCATCCTTCAATCCGAAACGTAAACATCCGGTGACGGGACGAATCTCTCCTCACTCGGGAACCGACTTTTCCATGCCGATCGGCACCTCGGTTCTGGCAACTTCGGACGGCGAGGTCACCCGGGTCAAAAACCACCCCTTTGCGGGCAAGTACATCGAGATCAAACATGACGGCCAGTACCTCAGCCGCTATCTCCATTTGAGCAAGATCAACGTCAAGCGCGGCCAGATGGTCAAGCGTGGACAGGTCATCGCCAAATCGGGCAACACCGGCCGCTCCACCGGCCCACACCTGCACTACGAGCTGCATATCAAAGGGCGCGCCGTTAACGCCATCACCGCCAAAATTCCCATGGCCGCCTCCATCCCGAAGGAGCGCATCGCCGATTTCAGACAACGCGTCGATGAGGTCATCGCACTGATGGAACACTCTCATCAGGATCTCGTTGGGCTGTAACCGTCTCCGACGACAATTCAGAAAAACAAAGAGGTCGCAACCGAAATGGTTGCGACCTCTTTTTACAAAAACGATATTCAGTGTTTCTTCAGCTTTTTGGCAGTTTTCACCATCCGGCTGAAGGCTTTGTCTTTTTTCCTTTTATCCAGATAAGACAGCTCATGGAAGTCAGATTCTTTCCTGAGCTTGAGGTAACTGGCAAAGCGCTCTGCGGATAGTTCCCCGGTCTCGATAGCGGCCCTCACGGCACAGCCGGGTTCGTGAGCGTGGCTGCAGTCGGCGTAACGACAGCGGGACGCCAATTGTGCCAATTCTGAAAAGCTGGCATCGACCCCATCTCCGACCCCGACGATACCGAGTTCGCGCATGCCGGGGGTATCGATCAGCAGGCTTCCCTGATCGAGGAGGATGAGTTGTCGTCGCGTCGTCGTGTGTGTCCCCTCCCCTGTCCCGCTGACGCCTCCGGTCGCGAAGGTTTCGCGCCCCATGAGCCGATTGATGAGCGTCGTCTTCCCCACCCCCGAGGATCCGAGCAGACAACAGGTCTTCCCCGTCGGCAAGGCCTGGTGGAACGCCTCGAAACCATCACCGGAGACGTTACTCAATGGCAGAATCCGGGCCGTTGTCAGAGCGGCAAGGGCAGCAATCTTCTCTTCCAGTTCCTCGACTGAAACCAGATCGGTTTTGGTCAGCAGGACAACCGGCTCTACATGGCCGTCCGCCGCCATCACCAGGTAACGCTCCAAGCGGCGCGGATTGAAATCGAAATGACACGACTGGACAATGAAAGCAATATCGATATTGGCGGCGATCATCTGCAGATCAACGCTCTCGCCGGCTGTTTTACGGCGCAGGAAGGTCCGCCTCGGCAGCATTTGATGAATGATAGCCTCGCCCCCCTCGTTGTAAAACCGCACGATGACCCAATCACCGACACAGGGCAACTCGGCGGGGTCGTCACTCATGTAAGTCAGGCGTCCGGCCAGTTCTGCCGTAGCCTCTCCTTTTTCAGACAGCACCCGATACGCCCCGCGATCGACAGCGGAAACTCTGGCACTCTTGCTACCATCAAGAGTTCCGC
>PKUG01000051.1 GCA_002869665.1 Desulfuromonas sp.
CTCGCGAGGTGCTGCGGAACAGCGAGGAACGACTGCTCGACGTCGTCCGTTTCTCTTCCCACTCCCTCGGTCTGGTCGCCGCCCTTAAAGCGAACGATATGTCGCAGGTGCAACGAGAGCTTGAGGCGATCCGTCGGCGCGAAGGTCTCGACCTTCTCAATCTCACCGATACCGAAGGGAAGGTGCTGGTGCGCAGTACGGCGCCGGACCAGATTGGGGACCGTCCGGAACTGCCCTTTCTCACCGAGACTCTTGAGGGAGAAGAGCGTACCGGGGTGATGCTCTTCTCCGCCGATCAGTTAAAGCAGGAGGGAGAGCGTCTTGTGCGCCGTGCCCGTATCGCCACCCCCGACTCCCTGCCGCGGCCGCTTCAGGTGGTGGAGGACCGGGGGATGTTCATCTACGGTGCCGCCGGGGTGCATGATGGGGCAGGGGATTTCCTCGGTTGCCTCTATGCTGGGGTGCTGCTTAACGGCAATCTGCCTCTGGTTGACCGTATCCGTGAAATCGTTTACGGCCATGAGCAAGAGGAGGGGGGCGACGTGCTCCCGGGCAGTGCCACGATCTTCCTTAATGACCTGCGGGTCGCCACCACCATTCGTCTTGCCGACGGCGCCCGGGCGCTCGGAACCCGGGTCTCTCCCGAGGTCTCAGCGGCGGTGCTTGAGCGCAAGGAGACTTGGCTTGCTCGGGCCGAGGTGGTCGATCAGTGGTATCTCACCGCCTACGAGCCGATCCTCGATGACCATGGTGCGGCGATCGGTGCCCTCTATGTCGGTCTTCTCGAAGCGCCCTTTGTTGATCTGCGCCACAAGGCGTGGCTTCTTCTTCTTCTTTTGCTCCTTTTTGGCAGTGGTCTCGGTTATGTTCTGGCCCGTCTCGGGGCGCGCCACATCTCACGACCGATTCTGAACCTCGCATCCGGGGCCGAACGGATCGCGGCCGGTGCGCGAGATATCACCTTGCCGGTGAGCGGGGATGACGAGGTTGGTCATCTCACCGGTGCGTTTAATCGGATGACCGCGGCGCTCAAAGATCGCGATCAGCGTCTCGGGCAGCTCAATCGTGAGCTGGAACGTAAGGTGGTATTACGGACTCAGGAGCTTGAAGAGAAGAGTTTGCAGCTGCTGCAGGCTCGCGAGGAGCTTCTTCGAAGTGAAAAGCTTGCAGCCATCGGTTCTCTCGCCGCCGGAGTGGCGCATGAGATCAACAACCCTGCCGCCATTATTCGCGGCAATGTTGAGATTCTCCTGATGGAGATGCCGCCGGGACGTGAGGGGCGGGAGGAGGCGGAGGAGATCCTCAAACAGACCGAGCGGGTTTCGCTCATCACTCGCAATCTTCTCACTTTCGCCCGGGAACAGGCTTTCCACCGTGAATGTATTCAGGTCAACATCTTGTTACAGGAGATTCTCGCCCAGGTGACGCATCAGGTCTCGCTGGAGCAGATCGAGCTGACCACAGAGCTGGCCGAGCCGCTGCCGCCGATTATCGGTGACGCTGAGCGGTTGCGTCAGGTCTTTACCAATATGGTTGTCAATGCTGTGCAAGCGATGGAGGGAGTCGGGAGCCTGACGGTGAGCAGCAAGGTGATGGATCGCTGGGTCGATGTGGCGATCCGGGATACCGGTCCCGGTGTCCCGGATGAGATTCGCGAAAAGATTTTCAATCCCTTCTTTACCACCAAAAAGCAGGGGACAGGCCTCGGGCTTTCGGTCTCCTACGGCATTGTTCGGGCGCTGGGAGGGAACATCGAGGTCGAGAGTGACGGCCAAAGCGGCAGTATCTTTCATGTGCGCCTGCCGACCAATTCACCCGCTGCCGAAGATTCTTGACCCTTTTTAGGGGCTGACTCTTTTTTAGCTTTCTTGCCTTCTCACGATGAACCTGTTATCCCTTTTAAAGGGACGGGGCGAAGGTGGCGATGAGGCTGCAGGGGGAGAGTGGGAAGGTCCATGGCGCGAAATAAGCATGCAATCCAGTGGGGAGTTCTGGTTCTTGCCCTCCTTCTCATTGCCGGGACGGTTATTCACAACCTCTATAACGCTTACGAAGACATTCTTGTCGGCGAGAAGGGGAGGCTGCTGACTCAGGCCAAAGTCCTCGATGTCAATTTCACCGCCCAGTTGAATCGTACCGCTTCCCTTCTTAGTGATCTACGCGATGAGCTTGGTCTGCTCCCCAGCCGGAAGTGGTCGCAAACGGTGACCCCTCGTCAGGTCGAGCGTCTGGCCGCTGCGATCCCCGGAATTCGTACCATCCTCGCCCTTGATGCCAGAGGGGCGGTGCGGTTGTGCAATCACCCTGAGTTCCTTGAGATTGACCTCGCCTACCGCGACGACTTTCAAAAAGCACAAGCCAGCGGTGATCCTGCCTCTCTTTTTGTCTCCCCTCCTTTTCAGACCCTTCTCGATATCCGAGGAATGACCCTGAGCAAGGTGATTCCTGACCTTGATGGGGCTTTTTCCGGACTTGTCGTCGCCTCGCTTGACCCCGATTATTTTTCCACCCTGCTTGAATCGCTGCTCTACAGTCAGGATATGTGGGGGGGGATCATCCATGGGGAGGGTTCAACCTTTTTGCGCATTCCCGAGGTCGCTGGTTCAGCAGAAGCGATTGAGCGTGCACAACCGGCCCCTTTTTATCAGCGCCATCTGGCGAGCAAGCGGCGGGAGAATCTGCTGCGCGGCGACCTTCTTGGTGAACACCGCGCCGGCCTGATGGCGCTGCGGACCTTGCGCCCGCCGCTTCTGGCGATGGATGAGCCGTTGCTTCTCGGGCTCTACCGGGACCGTTCGGCGGTTCTTGCCGACTGGTACGGTCATGTCTGGGGGCAAGGCTTGACCTTTCTCACCATCGCCATTCTCGCGAGCGCATCCCTCGCCGGGTTTCAGCTGCATCAGCGCCGGCAGCTGCGTTTGGTCTCCCAGACCCGCCACGCCCTGCGCGACAGCCGTCAGCAGTTGCGGGAGATCCTCGATTTCATCCCCGATGCCACGTTTGTCCTCGATCAGGAGAAGAAAGTGGTCGCCTGGAATCGGGCGATTGAAAAGATGACCGGAGTGAATCGAGAAGCGATGCTCGGCAAAGGAGAGCACGCCTACACGGTTCCTTTTTATGGTGAGCGTCGCCCCCATCTTCTCGACTTTTTCGAGGTCGATGATGCCGAACTGGCTGAAAGATATAGTAATATCCGGCGAGAAGGAGAGAACCTTGATGCCGAGACCTTCTGCCCGGCTCTGCATGGCGGGCGAGGGGCCTATGTCTGGGCGACGGGGGTGCCGCTCTACAATGTTGCGGGCGAACGGATTGGGGCGATCGAATCGGTCCGAGATATCAGTCGACACAAAAAGGCCGAGGAGTATCTGCATAAGCTGACCCATGGGATCGAGCACAGTGCCAGTGCCATGATGATTACCGATCTCGAGGGGACGATTGAGTACGTCAATCACAAGTTTTGCCAGCTCACGGGTTACGAAAAGGAGGAGGCGATTGGTCAGAATCCGCGGATTCTCCGATCTGATGCGACACCGGTCGAGGTTTTTGACGAACTTTGGAAAACGATTCTCGCTGGCAAGGAGTGGCGCGGCGAGATTCTTAACCGGCGCAAGAACGGCGAGGTCTATTGGTCGATCGCTTCGATCAATCCTCTCTTCGACGATAGCGGAGCGATCACCCACTTTATCGCCAACTTCGAGGATATCAACGATCGCAAGAACGCCGAGGCGACCATCGAACGCCTCGCGTATTATGACCCGCTCACCGACCTCCCCAACCGAAGGATGTTGGCGGATCGCCTTGATCTCGCTATTCGCCGTAGCCGCCGCCAGCGCCAGGGCGCGGCGCTGTTCTATCTCGATCTTGACAGTTTCAAGCATATCAACGACACCCTCGGTCACCCCGCAGGTGACAAGCTGCTGCAGGTGATGGCACAACGTTTTGCGAACCTGCTGCGCGACGACGACGTCGTTTTTCGTCTTGGTGGTGACGAATTTGCCATGCTGTTGCACGACATTCATCACGACCATGATGTCGTGCCGGTGGCACAGAAGCTGATCGACGCAGCGACCGAACCGATCCTTCTTGACGAGACTGAGGTGGTGGTGACGGCGAGTGCCGGGATTGCCCTTTTCCCCAAAGATGGGGAAGACGGTAAGTCGCTGGAGAAGCATGCCGACATTGCTCTCTACCACGCCAAATCGGAAGGGAAGAATACCTTCCGATTCTACGATGCCGACCTTAACCAGCGCTTCAATGACCGGATCGCCATGGAGCAGGCGTTGCGCCGGGTCCTTGAGCGGGATGAATTGGAACTCTACTATCAACCACGGGTTGAGGCCACCACCGGGCAGGTGGTGGGGGTTGAGGCGCTGTTGCGCTGGCACAGTCCCGAGTTTGGCCAGGTTTCGCCCCAGCGCTTTATTCCTCTGGCGGAAGAGACGCGGATGATCATCCCGATCGGCGAGTGGGTGATGCGTAGCGCCTGCTTGCAGCAACTCGCCTGGGAGAAGGAGGGGCTCTCTCTCGAAGTTTCGATCAACCTCTCGGCATTGCAGTTCAAATCCCCGCGTCTGATCGACAGTCTGGCTCTGATCTTTGACGAGACCGGGGCACGGCCGGAAAAAATTGAATTCGAGCTGACCGAGAGCGCTTTGGTCGACAACCCCGCCGAAGTGGTGCGCGCTCTCAGAGCGTTGCGCTATGTCGGTTGCGGTATCGCCATCGACGATTTCGGCACCGGGTACTCTTCTCTTGGCTACCTGAAAGCGTTTCCGGTGACGATCCTCAAGATCGACCGAACTTTCGTTCGTGATATTGGTCGCGATGAAGGGGACCGGGCGATCGCCCAGTCCGTGGTCGATCTTGCCTGCAATCTCAAAATCAAAACGGTTGCCGAAGGGGTTGAGGACGAGGAACAGCTCACGATCATGCGCCAGATCGGCTGTACTTACATTCAAGGTTATTACTACGCCCGTCCTCTGCCAGCGGATGAGGTCGCAGCGAGGATTCGGGTCCTGAATGACTCGCCGCCACCGCTGTAGGTTTTTGCTGCGATCTAAGGGCTGACGATGGCTCGATCCATCGGGGGGACGTTCCTCTTTGTGGTTGTTTGCAACGTGAAATGTTTTTGGAAGAGGACGTCGTTTTCGGTGTCCGGTTAGGATGCGGCTGTATGTCTCTGTTTCGGTGTACCCTGTGGATGGGGCTGGTGTTGTTTTGGCTGTCGCCGGGGGTGGTTGCGGCACAGGAGAATGGGGGACCGGTCGCTGAGGTCACAGGGACGAGCGCTACAGTTAAGGGCTCCCAACAGGTCGTTGAGGAGGAAACTCTCACCTTCGACTGGGAGCTCGATGCCTACTATTCCAACATTAACCTCTATATCCCGCTGACCAATGACAAGGTTCCTGATCTCGGTGAGGTTGGGGAGTTCAAGATCTACCGCCATCTACTGTCGCGGGCATTGGTGCCGCGTTTCTTTTATCTGGAGTTGAGTGTCAACCCGATGCCGGTTGCCGGGGTTTATCTTAAGAGCAATCACCCCGACATCTACCGTCAGGCCGACCTCCCCGGTGACGCCAACCTCATCGAATCGGTGACTGCGGGGATGCGTGAACCTTATGCATTCTCGGTTTTTTTCGGCAGCCTCGCCGATTTCTCCCGCTCCGGTGAGGATCGCAAGAGTGGCAATCGCGCCTACAGCGGCTATCTCTTCACCATTGGCGATCAGCATATCCTGCATAACCGTTTGCTCAACGACCGCTGGCTTGAGTTCGAGTGGAAGATCAAGGGAGACCGCGATTTCAGTGACGAGAAGATCTCTTGGAGCTTTCGCCTTGGCAGCCGACTGCACGAACATCCAGGGATTGCGGACACCGTCTATGTCGGCATCCGTCGCAGTAATCTCGACTTCGGGGCGACGACGGGACTCTCTTGGAAAAAGAACAGTAGCGTCAATCTGACCACGGAATTTACCGCCAATGGTTTAACCTTTTTGCGACAAGAGGTTACCTTCGGGAAGCGCTTTCCTCTTGCCAAGAAAAAGATGGCGATCAGTGTCGATATCGGGGGGATCTGGCAGAAAGAGGAGAAGATCTACACTGGGACGCTCGCTTCGCGACAGGAGGAGGATAACTTTACGGTGATCTTGCGGCCAAACATCCTGTTCTAGTTCATCGATACATGGGGAGATCTCTTCTCGCTCTCTGTTCCACTAATCCTTGCGACGCAACCGCTCAACCCGCGCCACCACCGGCGGATGCGAGTAGTACCAGCGGGCGTAAAAGGGGTGAGGGTGCAGGTTCGAGAGGTTCTCCTTGCTCATGGTCAACAGCGCCGTGGCGAGATCGTCACCGTTGCCGTGCAGCTCGACGGCGAAATCGTCGGCCTCATCTTCATCGCGGCGCGAGCGGGCCGAAGAGATCGGCGTCAGGGGGAAGGTGACGATTCCGGCAAGAACGGTGACGATCAGCACCCGGGCGTAGAAGCTCGCCTCCTCCATCCCCACCAACTGCGGCAGCGCTGTCCAGCTGACCAGCCAGAAAGCGGCAAAACAAAAACCGAGCGCCAGAGTCGCCATCAGCAGCAGCCGCTTGCGGATGTGCCGCTTCACCATGTGGCCAAGCTCGTGGGCGAGGACGGCGAGAATCTCTTCACCGCGCAGCTGCGCCAGCAGGGTATCAAAGAGGACCACCCGCTTCTGCTTACCGAGCCCGGTGAAGTAAGCGTTGGAGTGGCCGCTGCGCTTCGAGGCGTCAACCTGCAGCACCTTGCTCACGCTCAACCCCGCCTTGCTCATCATTCCCCGAATCGCCTCTTCGAGCCCTTCGAGCTTGAGCGGCTCGAACTTGAAAAAGAGCGGTTCAATCAGGTAGGGGGAGATCACCGTCATCAGCAGCCCGAAGCCGACCAGCAGCCCCCAGACCCAGAGCCACCAGCTCTGCGGCGCCGCCTGCACCAGCCAGAGCGCCCCCGAGCCGAGCAGACCGAAGAAGATGAGCGAGAGAAGCATCCCTTTAAGCTGATCGACGAACCAAAGCTTGAAGGTCATGCGGTTAAAGCCGTAGCGGCTCTCGAGACGAAAGTGGTGATAGAGATCAAAAGGGATCGCCACCAGCGACTGCGCCACTGAGAGCAACAAAAAGAAGAGCAGGCCGCTGACGATAAAACCGAGCTCGAAACCGGCGATCCAGCCATCGTACCAGGCAAGCGGCCCGGTAAAGAGAAAGATCAGGGTCAGCGCCGCATCGACCACGCTGCGCAGCAGCGACAGCCGCCCCTTGGCCAGCGTATAGGCCGAGGCGGTGGCGAGCGCTTCGCCATCGATCAGACCGACGAAGGGGGGAGGCACCGTCTCGCCATGGCGCTGCAGATAGCGATTGTTGAGAGCGTGCAGGGTCAGCTTAAAAACGAAGACCAGAAGGTAGGCGAGTAGAAACGTCAGCATCATGGGGATCACAACAAGGCGCGGCAGCGCCACCAGAGAGAGGAAAGAGGTTTCGGCCTTTACCTGTTGCCGAGCGATCTGATACATTAACACATTATTTTTTTGCCAGTAAAACAGGAGGATGCGCTGACTCTCGCTCACGCACTCCTTTTTTGATCAACGGAATCATAAACCCGATACGGCGCCACCAGCGCCATACACTCGGCCGCCCGGCGGGGAATCAAAATCGGCGTCGCCCCGGCGCAGTGGCGCACTTGGGTCATCACCACCTCGCGCAGGGCCGCATGGGCATCGGTCATGACGATCCCCTTCCACGGCCCGAGCACCAATAGCGGCGAAAGGCCCTCTGCGACCTCGGCGTAGGGGAGATAGGTCGCAACGACCGCCTGCTGCGTCTCCCGGCTCGGCCCGAAACCAGTGCCGACGCTGATCCCGACGAACTCGGGGTAGTTGGTCCCCAGCGGCATCCCGGCACCGGCGACCGGTGACTCTTTGGTTGTCACCTGAGAGATCTGCACGTAACAGTCGGCGATCTTGAGCCGAAGCGGCCGCGCCCCTTTCTTGGGGGAGAAAACCACCGTGCCGTGCTGCGGTTCGATCCGCCCCACCAAGGCGTTGCCGCGGCTGAGCCACCAGCTGCCGTAGAAGCAGGCCCCGGAAAAGAGAACTCCGATAATCGTCCAGATCGTGATGAACCACTGCGGCGGGTTGTCGTCACCGGGGAGCAGCAAGACAAAGCTGCCAAAGAGGGCGAAGCCGCCGATGATGGCGGTGATCTTCCAGAGATCGCTCGGATCGCTGATAAGAATCCAGACCCCGTTGCGCTGAATGTTGCGCACCCCGGTCTTGGCCCGGTGCGTCGCCTGCATCGCTTCGGGAAGCTGTTGTACTGAAGTTATTTTTGCCATGGCGTTGCGACGATAGCAGAGCCCGTCCGCCGAGGCAACCGGGGATCATCCCACACACCCAATCTGGAGGGGGGAAATCATGTCTGTCGCTGAGAAGGTCGCTGAAGGAAGAGTACTGCTTGAAGAGGTCGCCCTGCGTTATGCCAACCAGCACGGGCTGCGCGAGATCAAGGTCGAGTGGACCGATCAGGGGTATGAGTGGTGGATGAAGGCTGTCGATGCCCAACATACGGTGCGGGTCGTCTTCTCTCCCGACGAGATCGTCATGTTCACCGAGAAGATGCCCGAGAACAAAGAGACCAAAGCCAAAATTCGTAATGCTTTTGCAAGCTTGTCGATGTAATATAGCCTATTGTGCCCACAGCGGGCACCCAGAGTCATCCATATTCCAGAGGGGGAAAAGAGATGAGACGATTGATCCTTGCCGTCGTGCTGGTCGCAGCGACCTGGGCGGCGACAACTTATGCCATCGGCAGTTTCGCCGAGAGAGATTACCGCGCCGGGCTCAAAACGGCCAACAGCAACCCGACACTTCATTTCAGCTGCCAGAGCTACGAGCGCAGCTTCTTCGACGCCCACGCCCTGACCGTGATTGAACTGGCACCGTCGGTCACCGCCAATCTCGACGGCGCCGCCGCACCTCGGCCCCGGATCGTCCTCGAACACAGCATCAAACACGGCCCCCTCGCCGGCAACACCCCGGCTCTGGCCACCATCGAGACCCGTCTCGCCTCACTTCACCTCGACGATCAGCTCGACCTGACCGAAAAAGCCCCCGAGCTGCGGCAGATCCCGCTGCTGACCACCGTCACCCTAACTGGTGACAGCCACAGCCGTCTCGATTCGCCCCCCGTTCATGTCGAAGAAGACGGTCTCGTTCTCGATTGGCGCGGCTTGTCGCTGCAGCTCGACACCCTCGGCGAGCGGATCATCAGCAATCTGGTCAGCCAGGGCGTTAGCTTCCAATCCGCAGATGGCACCTTCGACTTCAAAGGGGTTGAGGCGCATGTCGATGTGACCGAAGCGCTGCCGATGGTGATGGTCGGAAGCACCGACGTGCTCTTTTCCGGCATGACATTTCACCTCAATACGCCGGAAGATGGGGGCAAGGCCTTCGACCTGCAAGAGATTCACCTTGTCGGCGAGAGCGCCTTTGACGGCAAAACGATCTCTCTCAAACAGAGCGTCTCTTGTCCCGGACTCTTCACCGCAGATGACAGCTACGGCCCCTTTGGCCTTGTGGTTGAGATGAAAAACCTCAACGGCCAAAAGCTCTCTGCCTTTCAACAAGAGGTCGCTGAAAAATTCTCGCAACTGGCGCATGAAGATGATCCCGAAGCCCTCATGCTCACCCTGCTTCCCGAGTACAGCAGCCTGACCGCTGAGCTTCTCGCCGACAGCCCCGAATTCAACCTGAAAAAGTTCTATCTCAAGACCCCACAGGGGGAAGCCGACGCCCATCTGGCGCTGCGCTATAACCACCCCGGCGGCGAAGTCGAGGTTGACCTTGAGAAGCCGGAGCTGCTTCTTCCCAATCTCACCGCCAAGGCTGATCTCGACATTGACGAAGGGCTGGCGCGGATTTTTCTCGCTAGCAGTTGCAATGATGCGGTGAAGATGGTCGAAGAGGCCAACGGGCCGATGAGCGATGACGAGCGCGAAGCGTTTGTCGAGCAGCAGTTTCAGTCACAGTTGCAGATGGGGGAGATTCTCGGGGTGATTATTCGTGAGGGGGAGAAGATCAGCAGTCGCCTCTCGTATGATCAAGGGGCGTTGGAGGTGAACGGGCAGAGGGTGCCGCTGTAGATTCATGTTGATTAATTTAAAATAGCGAGTTACCGCATGAGATTCGTCGGTACGTTTCTTGGCAAGAATATTTACACCTATGACCCCAAAATAAAATGTTCAAAAACTGACCTATCCGTTTTGATTTCCGACTTTAGCCGGACAGAATCTCTCAGGCAAATCTGTTTTTTTTCAAAACAATTATTTGATAAACCCAAAGAAAATTTAAAATTCAGGGGCGTTCCTCTCAGAGAAGAGATACTACACTATCTAGCCCTTACAATTATTGAGAATTGCCGAGACGATAATCAAAGACATTTAAACGATGTCGCCTTAGAAAAAGCGCTAAAAATGTGTCATTATCTAGTCGATAATCGCTATGACACAAACCCTGAACAAGCGATAAACACTTTAATTGAAATTTCATATAACCAATTCATATTCCAACAAAAAAATTACAATAATTTCTCAAGAAACTACTATATCTACACAAGCCTATGGAATAAATTAGACCATAATGACATTTGCATTCTAAACGAGATAGAAAGTGAAATTGGCATACCGTACAATTATGCCATCATATTCGCATTTGCTCTTCTTGGAAACAGGCATGGCCATTTTTGGGAATACGGAAAAAAAGAGATAGCCGACATCAACTACAGAACTGGGCTATCACTAACAACAGAACATCACAGAAAATTCATTTCGTACTGTTGTGGATCGTATGATGAAATAACAAGTCAGGACAAAAAAATCCCCACATTCATAAGATTCCCAATAATCAACACAAAAATATCGCCAATAAAGAATAAGGGTAACGTCTACTTGATCATATCGCAGCAGTTTGTACATGACAAATTAACAACTGGACTTTACTTTAATCTATCAAGCCGCTTCAACGAAGGTGGTAAAAGGAACAAATTCAAAGAACATTTCGGCCATGTCTTCCAGAATTATGTCGGTGAAATTTTAAATTTCCACTTAAATGGATGGGAAATTGTCCTAGAATTTAAATACAAGAAGAAAAATGGGCACCAAGACACCGTAGATTGGTTTGCAAAGCAAGGAGACAAACTTATACTCATCGAAGTAAAACAATCATCGATTTTTATTGAATCAAAATACAGTCCATCCAATAAGTCAATCGAACAAGACTTAAAAAAAACAATAATTCATGCCGTAAAGCAACTTGAAACGACGAAAGAAGACATAACAAAAAGACAATACAAAGAACTTATAAAATTTGAAGGTATAAAAAAATTTGCAAAACTAATAATAATCAACGATCCACTCTACAATTCCAACTTTTTAATTAAATCGATTTTCAATAATGAAATAAAATACAAAGACTTTCAGATCATAAACATAAATGATCTTGAATACCTCTTATCTCACAAAAACGTACATGATTATTTTTTTGATGTAATATATGACAAAAAAGAAAACAACAACGAAACTGACTTTAATGAATACATATACTCAACCATCAATGATGAGGCTTGTGACAAAGACTTCTTACAGCCAATTTGGGATGATTTTTGGGGTAAAATTTCAACCATCGCACCCTCCTAAACACATATGATTTTCTAATCCAAACTTTAACCACCAAAGGCAAGGACCCCCATGAGCGATCTCCCCAATTGTCCCGAATGCAACTCCGAATACACCTATGATGACGGCACCCTCTACGTCTGCCCCGAATGCGCCCACGAGTGGGCCAAAGACGCCGCGGCGGCTGAGACCGGTGATGCCGAGGTGGTGCGCGACGCCCACGGCAACATTCTCAACGACGGCGACAATGTCGTCATCATCAAAGACCTCAAGATCAAAGGCTCCTCGTCGGTCGCCAAGGTCGGCACCAAGATCAAAAACATCCGCCTCGCTTCCGGCGACCACAACATCGACTGCAAGATTCCGGGGATCGGCGCCATGGGGCTGAAATCGGAATTTGTCAAAAAGAGCGACTGACCATCCCCGCGAAAGACTGAACGGAGTTTCCCTTGTTTCTTCGATCGTTCCGCGCAGCGCTTCTCGCTGCCCTGCTCGTTCTCGCCCCGGCAACCACCGCACTGGCCGAACCCAACCAACCGCCGACATCCGGCGCCCCCGCAGAGAGCGACTGGCAGGTGAGCCTCATCACCTTTGGGATGTATGCCCCGCGCTACGAGGGGGCAGATGACTCGCGCCTGCTCGCCTTTCCGATGCTCGATGTCAGCTGGCGCGACCGGTTCTTTTTCGGCATGAAAGGGCTGGGGGCGACCCTCTGGCGCAATGAACAGGTCGACGTGGCCCTCGCCCTAGGCTACAGCTTTGGCCGCGACGAGAATGATTCGCCCGACCTTGCCGGGCTCGGCGATATCGACGCTGGCGCCAGCGCCAACCTGCACCTTGGCTACAACGCCCGCCCCTTCTCCTACAGTCTGCATCTCGAACGGCCCCTTGGCGACCGTGACACCGGCGCGCAGCTACACCTCGGGATTGGCTATGACCTGAGCTTCGGCCGTCGCCTCATGCTCAAACCGGGGCTCAAGACGACATGGGCCAATGCTCGTTCCATGCAGAGCTACTTCGGGGTGACACCGAGCCAGTCGATCAGTTCAGGCCTGCCGGTCTATGAGGCTGGGGCCGGGTTCAAATCAGCCGGGCTCAATCTGCTGGCGATCTACCTGATGAACCGGCACTGGGCCGGCACCGTCACCCTCGGCGCCGACCGCCTGCTCGGTGATGCGGCCGACAGCCCGATCACCCAAGATCGCACTCAGTTCTCCGCCGGAGCCGGGCTCTCGTACCGGTTCTAGTTTTTCTCCCGCAGAGGTATTCGTTTCATGTTGATGCTCGATGTCAAAAAAGAGAGCTGGTGGTTCTGGCTCGTCAGCGCCGCCCTTCTCACCGTGGGGGTGCTCGGCCGCCCCGACTTTTTCAGGCTGACGATCCTGCTGACCGTCATCCAGCTTGTCTACTTCTCGCTCAAGCTCAAAAGCGTCACCTGCTTTCCGATACAGGTGCGCATCGGCTACCTCGCGCTGTTGCTGCTGGCACAACCGCCGGCGCTGCAGTGGATCTACTGGATTCCGACCATCGGGACCTGGGCGCAGGTGCTGGTGGGGTACTGCCTGATGGCGCGCTGCGTCTCGATGTTGCCGTGGAACCGGCAGGAGAGATTCACCCTCGCCTATCTCGGTCGCACCCTCTTCTCGAAACCGGTCGCAGGGAGCGTGCAGCAAACTCCGGCCGCCGAACCGCAAGGCTCGTAAGCGATGGCGGTCACCATCCGCATCCTCAGCGGCGACGCCGTGCGCGAATACCTCGACGATCTCGCCTCCTTAAGGTTGGAGATCTTCGCCGAGTTCCCCTACCTCTATCAGGGCAAACGCGCTGACGAGCTCGCCTATCTTACCAGCTACGCCGAGACCGACGGGGCGCGGGTCATCCTTGCCGAAGCGGATGGAGAGGTCATCGGTGCCGCCACCGGCATGCCGTTGCAACACGAAGATGCGCTTCTACGCGACCCGGTCGCCACCAGCGGCGCCGACATCAACCGCCTCTACTACGTCGGTGAGCTTCTCTTTTATCGCCGCTGGCGCGGTGCGAGGCTGGGGCAACAGCTGCTGGCAACAATGGAAGAAAAAATCCGCCGTCTCGGCGGTTTCGACGGAATCGTCTGCGCCACCGTCGCGCGCCCCACCGACCACCCGCAACGCCCGGCAGACTTCATCCCCATCGAACGCTTCCTCGCCCGCACCGGCTTTGCGGCCATCCCCGGCGCGTCTACCCGTTTCGCTTGGCGTGAGCTCGACGGGGTCAAACGGGAGCAGACGATGTTGCTCTGGCGCAAGGCGCTGTAGAGAAAACATCCGGCTTTTACATCCCCCTTGGATTCCGCCCGAAAGATGCCCTATACTGCCGCGACGCAGTATCACATCCTCTTCTGACCGGAGCCTCTATGATCATCGATCTCGACCTACTGCATGACCTGATTACCGAACGAACCTACGAGATCGAGGAGGCGGTCGCGGGGACCGGCTATCTCGTCCGTACCGTCGTCGGGGTGGGGACCTTTCTCCTCGACCACGACGGGGATATCAACCTGCTCACCTCAAAACAGCAGGCGACCTTCGAACGCTTCCTCAAACCCCTCCTCGACGAGGCGTCACGCTAGACGGCGCCCCCGCAAGGGTCTCCCATGCGCATCCTCCACACCTCTGACTGGCATCTGGGTCGGCAGTTTCACAACGTCTCACTGATCGACGATCAGCGCCATATTCTCGACGAGATCATCAGCATTATCCGCCAGCGTGAGGTTGAGTTGGTGATCGTGGCGGGGGATGTTTATGACCGCTCGGTGCCGCCGGCCCCGGCGATTGAGCTGCTCGACGCGACGGTGCAGACGATCTGCGGTGAGCTTGGGGTAGCGATGATTCTCATGGCGGGGAATCACGACGGGCCGCAGCGTCTCGGCTTTGCGGCGCGGCAGCTCAGTGGTTCGGGGCTGCATCTGGTCGGGCCGCTCTGGCAGGAGCCGGCTCCCATCCTCTTTGAGGATGAACATGGTGCGCTCGCCTGTTACCCGATCCCCTACGCCGATCCGGCGACGGTGCGGCAGCAGCACGGCATCGAGGCGAGCGGCCACGACGCGGCGATGGCGCACCTGCTGGAGCGAGTCCACGAGGATAACGGTACAGAACGGCGAGCGGTGGTGATCGCCCACTGCTTTCTCGCCGGCGGAGAGACGAGCGAGTCAGAACGCCCCCTCTCCCTTGGCGGTGCCGAGGCGGTACAGGCCGAGCACTTCCTCCCTTTTAGTTATGCGGCGCTGGGGCATCTGCACGGGGCGCAGTTTCGCGGCGCCGAGCATATCCGCTACGCCGGCTCGCCGCTGAAATACTCCTTTTCGGAAGAGAAACAGAAGAAATCGGTCACTCTGGTAGAGATCGACGGCGCCGGCAAGGCGCAGATCGAAAAGATCCCCCTCACCCCGCTGCGCGATATGCGCTCCCTCGAAGGGGAGCTTGAGACGCTACTGCAGCAGGGGAAGAGCGACCCCCAGCGCGACGACTACCTGCTGGTGCGCCTCACCGACAGCCACGCCATCCTCGATGTGATGAACAAGCTGCGCGAGGTCTACCCCAACGTCCTCCACCTTGAACGCCCGGGGCTGATGGGGCGCGGCGAAGCGCTCGAGGTGAGCCGCGAGCGGCTGAAGAAGGGGGAGATGAGCCTCTTCGCCGATTTTTACGCGCAGGTGAGCGGCGCCCCCTTGAGCGACGAGCAGCAGAGCATCATCGCCGGCATCATCGAGACCCTCCACAAGGAGGTGGAGTGATGCGGCCGCTGCAGCTTGAACTCACCGCCTTCGGCCCCTTCCCCGGCCGTGAGAGCATCGACTTTACCCGCCTCGGCGAAAGTCCCCTCTTTCTCATCAACGGCCCGACCGGCGCCGGCAAGACGACCCTGCTCGACGCCATCTGCTTCGTCCTTTACGGCCGCACCACCGGGGATGAGCGCGAGGGAGCGCAGATGCGCTGCGACCTCGCCGCCGCGGACCTCTTAACCGAGGTAACCTTCAGCTTTCTCCTTGGGCACCGCCGTTTTCGCCTGCGCCGCTTGCCGGAGCAGGAGCGCCCCAAGGCGCGGGGCGAAGGGACGACCAGACAAAGCCCTGAGGCACAACTGCACGAGATTCTCGCCGACGGGAGCGAAAACCTTATTGTCGCCAGCAAGGTCTCGGAGGCAACCCGCGAGATCGAAGAGCTGACCGGCCTCTCCGTCGATCAGTTTCGTCAGGTCATGGTCCTGCCGCAGGGGAAGTTCCGCCAGCTCCTCATGGCCGACTCGCACGAGCGGGAGAATATCTTCAGCCAGCTCTTTCAGACCCGCATCTACAAGCAGCTCGAAGAGCGGTTAAAGCAGCAGGCCGCCGAGATCCGCCGCCAGCGTGAGGAGCAGCAGAGCCGGCAGCAGGGGATTCTCGACGGCGCCGAGGTTGAAAGCATCGAGGCGCTGGAGAGTGAACGGACCAAACTCGTTGCGACGGTCGCCGCAGCCGCCAAAGAGAAGGAGGCGAAAGAGGCCGACTTCGCCCAGGCGGATAAAGCACTGCTGCAGGGAGAGGCCCTGGCGAAGGAGTTTGCGCGGCTCGAAAAGACCGAAGAAGAACTCAACCTCTGCCGCGAGGCAGGGGCGGAGGTCGAGAAGATTCGCACCCAAATCGATCGGGCCGAACAGGCCGCCAAGCTTACGCCTCTCTTTAAAGACCGTGATCGCTGTGGGCGCGAGGCGAAGGAAGCAAACGTTGCAGTCGCCCACGTACAGCAGCGGCAGGAGGAAGCACAACTGGAGCTGAATGCAGCGACCGAGCAGCATGCGAGCTTGCCGCAGGTCAAGGCTGAGCTGAAGCAGAGTACGGAAGAAGAAAGCCGCCTCAAAGGGTTCCAAAAGCGGGTAGAGGAACTGGCGCTCGCTCGCAGCAGTCACCGCGCCGCAACGGAAAAATCAGCTCAGGCCGATCTGCTCTTTCGCTTCAAAGAGCTCGCAGAACAGTTCCTCGCCCTCCACAATCGTGACAAAAAACGGACCGAGATCAACGAACAGGGGCAACGCATCAACCAACTCGCCGAGAAGGAAGAGCGCCTTCAGTTGAAGCTCTCCCAGCGCGAGGAGCAAGCCAAGCGGATTGAACTCGCCTGGCATCAGGGACAGGCGGCCCTGCTTGCCCGCGAACTGCAGACCGGCGCCCCCTGCCCCGTCTGCGGCAGCACCGACCACCCCACTCCGGCGAGAAGCGACGCGGACCTCCCGAACCAGAAGAAGGTTGAGACCGCGCGGGCTGAGGTGCGCCAGGCGGCGGAGGATCTCGACAAGGGGCGACAACAAACAAGGTCGGCACAGGAGCAACTGCGCGACCTCGAACGTGAGCTAAAGGGACTTCAGGAAGGAATCACGACTTCTGCCGACCTCAACCAACTGCGGGAGGAGATCGTCCAACTGCAGGAGACGGCGAAGGAGCTCGGCTACCAACTCCCCGACCGCAACCAGATACAGACCTTCGACCGTGAAGCCCTGCAATCCGAGCGAGAAGAGGCGAGAAGTACCGTCACTACGGCGCAGGCCCAGGTCGTCCGCGCCGAGGCCGAACTCCCCGAAACGTACCGGCAAGACGGCGCCCTTGAGGCGGCAACCGCCAAGAGCTCTGCAATGATCAAAGCGTTGGAGTCCTCCATCGCCCAGATCGAAGAGCGCTACCGCAACAGCAGTAGCACTCTGGCTGCAGCGCAAAGCGCCGTTACCGCCGCCACAACCAAACAGCAAAAGAGTGAAGCAGATCTGACCACCTCCCGCCGGCAAACCGCCGAGGCCCTCGCTGCCAGCCGCTTCGCCGACGAAACGGAGTACACCGCAGCCCTTCTCGACGAGGGCTCCCTTGAGCAATTGAACGGAGAGGTCAAAGAGCACGAAGAGTTGTTGGCCCAGTTGACCGGAGCCTGCAATCAGCTGCGCGAGCAACTCAAAGAGGCGAGTCGTCCTGACCTTGATGTCCTGAAAGAGGCAAAGCGAGCGGCGCGCGAGGCGAAGGATCAGGCCACCGAGGCGTGGCGCACCCTCGACAAACGCCTCAGCACCCTGAAGCGGACCCAGGAACAGCTGGCAAAAGCCGCCGCCGAGCGCCAGAGCCTCGACGCCAAGTACGCCGTCATCGGCACCTTAAGTGACGTTGCCAACGGCCAGACGGGGGACAAGATCAGCCTGCAACGTTTCGTTTTGAGCGTGTTGCTGGACGATGTGTTGATTGAGGCGAGCCGCCGCCTCACCTTGATGAGCAAGGGGCGTTATCAGCTGTTGCGCAAGGAGGAACGGGCCAAGGGGAACAAGGCCTCGGGGCTGGAGTTGGAGGTGGAGGACGCCTACAGCGGCAAGGTGCGTCCGGTGGCGACCCTCTCGGGAGGCGAGAGCTTCATGGCCGCCCGCTCGCTGGCGCTGGGGCTGTCGGATGTGGTGCAGGCCTACGCCGGCGGGATCAAGCTCGACACCCTCTTTATCGACGAAGGGTTCGGCAGCCTCGACGCCGAGTCGCTCGAGCTGGCGATCCGCACCTTAAGCGACCTGCAGGCGACCGGAAGGATGATCGGGATCATCTCCCACGTCGCCGAACTCAAGGAGCAACTCGCCTTGCGGATTGACGTGCTCGCCGATAGAGGGGGGAGCTCCATCCGCCTACATCTCTAGAGAGGGCAGCGGCTCAGCCGCAGCACTTCTTGAATTTCTTGCCGCTGCCGCAGGGACAGGGGTCGTTACGGCCGACCTTGTTCGCCGCCGCCGGTGCCGCCTTGACCATGGTGCCGCTGACAAAATACCAGCGTTCATCAACCCGTTGAAACGTCGCCTGCTCATGATGCCGCCGCAGACCGCTGCTGTCACGGAAGCGAGCGACAAACTAGACACGCCCTTCTTCATCCCCCACTTGTCCCTGCTCGGTGGCAAGAATCTCGAGCCCCAACCACTCTGATGTTTCCGCCCACGACTTCGTCCCTTCGTGATCGTAGTTATCACGCTGGGCCGGCAGCATGCTCTCGAAGATAAAATCGATGGCGACCTTAACGTGGGCGCTGTAGCGGGCGCGCATCAGCGCTTCGGCGGTGGTGGCGGGCTGGCTTCCGCTGATGATCGGCTCGCAGCAGGCAGCGTAATCGCTACCGCTGCCACAGGGGCAAAG
>PKUG01000131.1 GCA_002869665.1 Desulfuromonas sp.
AAACGCAATTCAAGCTTGCTCTCATTGGCCTTCTCCCCCTGCTCGCTGTAGCGCTCACCGACACTGTGAGAATAACGCAGCCTGAACTCCCAGTCTGTGATGCCGGTATAAACAGCCTCGGGACTGACGGTATAACTGGAATCATCCAGGTTCACAATCGCAGTGACACCCGGCGTGAAATAGAGGATATCGAAGGGCTCTTTCTGAGTTGTTCTCAGATAGAGATAATTCCTGCCCGCCTGAGGTTTCGCATACCCTTTCTCACTGATCTCCCGAACTGAGCGCAACAGGCTGTCGTCCCCCGTGGCGAGGTAGTTCGCGTGTGCCTCATCGACCCGGCGGTAGAAGCGCTCCATCTGCTCTTCACTGTAGCCTGCATCGTTGTGGTAATACTCAAGAATCGTCGTAATATCGTTTTCCGACAGGTAACGAAGCCCCAACAGGTAGCTGAAGATCGATTCCCTGGTTGAATATGGCGTCCCCGAAGCATCCAGCGCCAGACGTTTCTGTTCGGGAATGTAGGCCAGCTCCGCATGAACTTCAAAATTCGTTTTCAGGTTTTTGGAGAGATCAAGCCCAAACCGGGTTGAACGGCTGTTACCGGTAAACAGAATGAAATCAATGTCCGTATCGGCGTAGAGCAGATACAATTTTGCCGCCAGGTTCAGGTTGTCCCTTTCACCGAAATCTTCATTGACATTATCCCAGACCGGGAGCAGGACCGTTGTCAAAGCAACGGTCTGCAGTTTCCCGGGAAAGCTTTTAATCAGATCGACAGCACCACCGATGTATCCTTCCAGGGCGTCTTCCGGATTGTTCGGATCTTTCGGACGATCAATAAAGCCAACGGGGTTCCAGGCATACCCCTTCCCCCATTTAAAAGTCTTTTTCCCCAGCTCAAAGGTCATCGATGGCGTCGGCTTAATGCTGGTGTAGGCCGAAAAAATATTCAGATCTTCTTCATCGTCGACCTGGGAAAATGACGAATAGGTCTGCAGCAGCCAATTAAAATCGACGATTTCGACGTGATAATTGCCATCAAGTTGCAGTGTTGTCGTCAGCCGGTCCAGTTCCGAACGCGGGTGATCGTAATAGTTCAGCAAGGCAAAAGCACCGTCCGTGTTGATCCGGTTGTGTTCGGCCTTCAGCTCGGCATAGCCACCCCAGGTCAAAGGCTTCTTCTCAAACTCCTCGATATCAAAGCTGTAATCTTCGGCACTGGCCACCCTGGGACCAACGGTTCCCAGGGCCCAGGTGACCATGACCAGCAGGAGCAGGCAAAGGGTTCGCGACATCTGCATGGAGTTCCTTTCCGCCCCCGGACTCAGCGCAACTCATCAATACGGGAGAGATAGTTCAGCGTAAAGACTTCGTCTGCCAACTCTTTTTTGACGATCTTGGCGTAGACCATGGCCGATTTATACCCTTTGTAGAGCGGGCTGTCAGTTTCAAGAACCGACGGCCTGACGATACCGTCGCCGAAATCTTTCGGCTCTTTATAGTAGAGGGTCTTGATCAGCATACCGCTGGAAGCAAAACATTCGATTTCGGTCGGCGTCAAAGCCTTCTTGTCAACCTTCATCATCAGTTTGTCATAGGCGACCGCATTGGTTTTGGCCTTCAATTCCAGCAGGTAAAGATCTTCATCTTCCGTGACCTTCACCACGTCATATTCGGCACTGTAATCGAGGCGCAAGATATCGGAGTTATTAAACACTCCGCCGACAACCGATTGCAGGCTGGTGATTCGCAGCGGCTTGCCGACGTTAGGGATGTAGAGCCACATATTGTCATTCAGACGCAACGTCGCGCGCCCCTTTTCGCTGGCCGGAGACAGGAACAGGGCAACCATCTTATCCTGCCCCTTTTTGACCGAATACAGCACGAACTCCTTTTTACTCCCGTCCGGCTCGATATTGATCAGCTTGCGGTACATCTCATAGCTTTCCGGGTTCAGATTCTTGTCGACCTGCGTCAGGATCTCCGTACCGTCGAGTGCCAACACCCTGGCCGGCACAGCAAAACAACACAGGCTCAAGAACAGCAACAGCAGCATTATTCTGCCGGAATAGTCTCGATACATTGAGGTCATATGTAAAAGTCCTTTCTCTAAACATGTTTGAGTGCAGTTATCGGATCCATCTTCGACGCCTTCCAGGCCGGTTGCAGACTGGCCAGAACAGCGATGGCGATGACGATGGCCACGATGGTGACAACATCAGCCACGCCGATCGTCGGCGACAGCAACAGACCGGTCTGACGTCCGAAATCGAAGCTGATTTGAGTCACATTCATGATGGCGATCGTGACCAGGCTGATCACCGTTCCCAGTGCAGTACCCAATACGCCCATGAGGAAACCTTCGACGACAAAGAGACCGAGAATCTTGCCCGGCAATGTGCCGATCGCCGAGATGGTACCGATTTCGTTGATCCGCTCGAACACCGCCATGATCATGACATTCATGATGCTGACCAGAACGATTGCAACCAGCATGATTTTGATGAAAAACGTCATCAGATCGATCATCTCGGCGATATTGAAAAACGGGGAGATACTTTCCCAGGTATGAATCTCGAAAACCGGTTGCCCCTGCTGGTTTTTCAACCCGCCGAGTTTGTTCTGGAGGCTGGCAAAAACCGAATCCAGGCGATCGATATCATTAAGTCTGATTGCAATTTCGCTGACTTCGACACCGTTGATCCGCAACAGCGACTTGGCATCCTCGATATGGATCATACCATCACGGCCGCCGGGCCCGGAGATCCCCTCCAGGATTCCGCGGACCATGAACGTCTGGCCGTTCACGGAGCCATCTTTATTGTTCGCAACCAGGACGATGCCATCACCGACCTTGACCTTCATCCCCTTGGCGATCAGTTCGGGAATCAGGATCTCACCCGGATTCAACAAACCGTCCTTTTCACCTTCGATGATCCGGTTCGGTAACAGCGGTGCCGTGGCTTCTTCATCCTTCGGCACGACTGCGTTCAGCCTGACATTGGTCGTCTCGGTAAAGTTGCTGAACATGGCCCCCAGCCTGATGCGCATGGAATACGCTTCCACGTCAGGTTCCCCGGCAAGGGCTTCGATAACTTTTTTGACCTGCTGTTCCGTCAGATTACGATTGAGCGGCAGGCTGTCGATCGAAGCGAGATAACCTTTTTTGTGAATCTGGATATGACCGAGCATTGAGTCGGTGATCTGGCCGATCATCAAGGACTTGAAAGAACCTGAAATCGAGACGAACAGCAGCACGGCAACCACGCCCAGAGTGATCAGCATCGACGTCAGCATGGTCCGACGTTTGTAGCGCATCAGGTTTCGCGCAGCGAGTTTGAAAATATTACCCATGTGCGCCCCCTTTGGCCATCTCATGCCGCTTGAGAATGCCATCCTCAAGCTCAAAGGTTATTTCAACGTTATCGACGATGCGTGGATCGTGCGTTGAGAAGACAAAAGTCGTCTTGAACTCATCTCGCATCTTCTTCATCAACTCGATAACCATCGTTGCCGTTTCGCGATCAAGGTTCGCCGTCGGTTCATCGGCCAGAACCAGCTTCGCATTTGTCACCAGCGCCCGTGCAACGGCCACCCTTTGCTTCTGCCCGCCGGAAATCTGACTGGGATATTTGTGCCCTTGATCACCCATCCCGACAGCGTCGAGCATCTCCTGAACGCGTTTCATGCGCTCATCTTTTGGCCAGCTCTGAACCATCTGCAGCGGGTATTCCACATTTTCGAAAACCGTCAGCACCGGGATCAGATTGAAATCCTGAAACACAAAACCGATATGCTCGCCACGAAAACGCGCGGCATCCTGGCGACTCAGGCCGGTGACATCCTGACCGACAACCTTGAGTTGCCCCTCCGTCGGCGGATCAAGGCAGCCGATCATATTAAGAAGAGTGGACTTGCCACTCCCGGAGGGCCCGATAAAGGAGACAAATGATGCCGGTTCGATAACGAAGTCGACCCCGCGAATGGCCTTAACTTCCAGATCCCCGGAACTATAGGTTTTAACCAACTTTTCAGCGACGATAAGAGACACGTGTCAGCTCCTTTTATGGTTTGATACTGTATCGTGACTATTAATATTGATATATGAATATATCGATATTGAAAATTATTTTCAACATATTCGACAACTTTTTTCAGGGCACCGGTATGGGGCAATAAGGCAAAAGCACTATGACATTATAATATGTCTTCACTCATATCGCTGACCTTACAGTTCCTAAATGGCAAAGGCCGTTCGGCGACGCAAAGCTTTCGGAGCTAAAAGATAAATGCTATGATGAGCGTGGTTTGAAAGTGTCCTGTTAAATCCACTTATATCCAACTATTTAGCGCCGAAGAACAACCGGACAGCGAGGCCGGCCTATGCTGCAACCGAACAGACAGCGCCTCTTTTTTATCCTGATCCTGGCAGCGACACTCCTGCTGGCAGGGGTGGTGACGTCTGACCTGGTCCGGACTCCGGCATTCAAATCGCTTTCCGCCTCCTCGCTGACAACTCCGGCGGCGGCCCACTTCAGCCTCGGTGCACCCGATTCCTCCAGCGGCAGTCCGAGACAAGCACCGGCGTTTTTCAGTAAGGCTCTGAAGCAGGTCAAACGTACCACGACCCTGCTCCCCAAAATCGCCCAACCTTCAGGCAGCCGGAGCATTCCCGCAACAATACCGTCTGCAGCTGTATACCTGCGTAAAATCCCTGCGTTTGAAATCCTCGCACTGAGATCCCTGCGTAAAACCGTTCTTCTCTGTTGATCCCCGACATCTCTTCCCGCAACACCCCTGAGTGATCGCAACAACGTTCATTGCGGCTTTGCGTCAAAGCAAACACTGAACGACAGGGGCGCTGTCTCTACGCCGACGGGCTGTCGTCATGAATGACCGCCCGCAAGGAGAGTTGTCATGGTTCAAATGACCCAACATAAACGCCTGAAGAAAGAACTGAAACTCAAGGATGTCTACGCGATCGCGACCGGGGCGACGTTGAGTGCCGGCTTTTTCCTGCTTCCGGGCATTGCCGCGCAGCAGGCCGGTCCCGCGCTGATCCTGGCCTACATGCTCGCCGCCCTGCCGATGATTCCGGCGATGTTCAGCGTGATCGAACTGGCGACGGCGATGCCGCGAGCCGGCGGCGTCTACTATTTCCTCGACCGCTCCCTTGGTCCCTATTTCGGCACCATCGGCGGCATCGGCACCTGGCTGGCGTTGATCCTGAAGGTCTCTTTCGCCCTGGTCGGTATGGGCGCCTACCTGTCACTGTTTTTCGACGATATGCCGATCACCCCCATCGCCATCCTGATCGCTCTGATCCTCGGCGCCATCAACCTGGTCGGTGCGAAAAAAGGGAGCAAGCTGCAAATTTTCCTGGTTTCCGGCTTGCTGGCGATCCTCGCCCTGTTTTTCCTTGGCGGGACGGTGCATTTCCACACCGAGAATTTTCAGAACTTCTTTGCGGCCGGCTTCGATTCGATCATCGCTACTGCCGGGATGGTCTATATCAGCTACGTCGGTATCACCAAGGTCGCAAGCCTCTCCGAGGAGGTCGAAGACCCCGAGCGCAACCTACCCAAAGGGGTGATCTACGCCCTCGGCACCGCGATTGTCGTTTACTTCATCGGGACAGTCCTGATCGTCGCCCTGGTTCCGCAGAGCGAACTCCAGGGCAGCCTGACTCCGGTCGCCGCCGCAGCACACTACGCCATGGGCTCCTTCGGCGTGGTCCTCGTCTCAATCGCAGCGCTGTTCGCCTTCATCTCCGTCGCCAATGCAGGGCTGATGAGCGCCTCGCGCTACCCCCTGGCCATGAGCCGCGACCACCTGCTGCCGTCGCGCTTTCGCCAGATCGGCAAGTTCGGCACCCCCATCCAGTCGATCTTTCTGACCGTCGCGACGATCATCGCTATCCTGATCTTGTTCAACCCGATGCGTATCGCCAAACTGGCCAGCGCCTTCCAGTTGCTGATGTTCGCACTCGTCTGCCTCGCCGTGATCGTCATGCGTGAAAGCCGCATTCAATCCTACGATCCGGGCTATAAATCCCCCTTCTACCCCTGGATGCAGATCGCCGGGGTCCTGCTGCCGTTCTACCTGATCTTCGAGATGGGAGCGCTCTCGATCCTCTTTTCCCTCGCCCTGCTCATCGCCGCGTCCTGCTGGTTCTACTATTATGGCCGTCTGCACACGGCGCGCACCGGTGCGGTCTACCATGTTTTCGAGCGCCTGGGACATCAGCGCCACCAGGATCTCGATACCGAGTTGCGGGGAATCCTACGGGAAAAAGGGCTGCGTAAGGAAGACCCCTTCGCCGATATCGTCACCAAAAGCCTGGTGTTCGACCTGGAGCAACCGGCGACCTTTGAAGGGGTCGCTACACTGTTCGCTTACAAGCTGCAGGGGGAGCTGAACATGCCGACGGAGAAGATCAAGGCCCAGATCATGGACGGCACCAGGGTCGGAGCGACGCCGGTCACCCACGGCATCGCGCTGCCCCACTTCCGCACCGATACCATCGAGATGGCCCGAATGGTTCTTGTTCGCGCCCGCGCAGGGGTAACCATGACGATCTACAACCCCCTGACCTACGAGGAAGAGGGGGAGGAAAAGGTCGGTGCCATCTTCTTCCTCGCCAGCCCGGAAGCGAACCCGACCCAGCACCTGCGCATCCTCGCGCGGATCGCCGAACGCGTCGAAGAGGAGAGCTTCAGCGAGGAGTGGGACAAGGCCGAAAACGAATTCCAGCTGCGCCAATGCCTGCTTCACGATGACCATTTCCTGACCCTGACCGTCTCCGGCAAAGGGCACACTGCAGAACTGGCCGGCAAGGAGCTGGGTGATGTGCCGATCCCGTCAGGCTGTATCGTCGCAATGCTCCACCGCTCAGGACATTCATTCGTTCCCGATCCACAGACCCGGCTGGAACCGGGTGACCGTCTGACGATTATCGGCGAAACATCAGGGCTCAATGACCTGAAGCAGGTTTTTGAACTGGACTAAGGAGACCGGAGCGAAAGCCGGCCACAAACGACCGGACAAGAAGCCCCCCTCACAAATAATTTGCTTGGGAAGTTTGGTGCAAATCGGACTTCTTATTGGCCCGGTGTTCCCCTCCTCACGCACCGGGCCTTTTTTATCCGGTTCTATATGCAATAATGTCGGGAGATCTACCACAGGCACGGAGGCACAGAGTAAAACCACACGTCTGGAGTTTTCTCAGTGATCTCTGTGCCCCTGTGGTGAAGCCAGGAAAGAGAGCCCTCTTTCGCGCTAGAAGCGGGTTGTCGTCATCGCCTCCAGGCGGGCGATCCGCTCTTCCATCGGCGGGTGGGTCGAGAAGAGCCTGACCAGCGACGCGCTGGTCAACGGGTTGGCAATGAACATGTGTGAGGTGGCCGGGGTCGCTTCGTGCATCGGCGCCATCTGCACGCCCATCTGTAACTTGCGCAGGGCGCTGGCCAGAGCCAGCGGCTTGCCGCTGATTTTTGCCCCTTCAGCATCGGCCAGAAACTCCCGCGAACGAGAGACCGACATCTGGATCAGCATCGCCGCAATCGGCGCGATGATCGCCAGGGCCAGGCTGCCGAGCAGCCCACCCCCTTCTTCGTCGTCACGCCCTCCGCCACCGAATATGGCCGCCCACTGCAACATATTCCCGAGCATCGAAATCGCCCCGGCGATCGTCGCCGCAACGGCTGAGATCAGCGTGTCGCGGTTTTTGACGTGAGCCAGTTCGTGCGCCATGACCCCTTCAAGTTCATCCGCCGAGAGCAGGCGCATGATTCCTTCGGTTGCGGCCACCGCTGCATGCTCCGGGTTACGTCCGGTGGCAAAGGCATTGGGCGCCTGCGTCGGGAGGATATAGACCTTCGGCATCGGCAGGCTGGCGTTCTGGGCCAGACGCCGGACCACGCCGTAAAACACCGGGTATTCGGCTTCGCTGACTTCCTTGGCGCGGTACATCTTGAGGACGATCTTGTCCGAATACCAGTAGGAGAAGAAGTTCATCGCCCCGGCCAGGACAAAGGCGATGAGCATGCCGCTCTGCCCGCCGATGGCGTTCCCCATGGCGACCAGTAACAGGGTGAGACAGGTGAGAAGAAAGGTTGTCTTGATACGGTTCATATCTTTTACCTCCAGGCAAAGGTTGTTTGCTGCAGATAAAAGAAAAACCTTTACCTGCAGCACGATTCATTGATGCTGTAGATAAAGGTCTCGCAGATTCCGACGTGATGTCGTAACCCCGTGTCCGAGTGCTTCGCGCACTGTATTGACGTTACACGGGCCGGCAGTGTCTCCCGCCGGTTGCTACTCCCCTTTGGATGAGAGATATATTATTTTCAATATGTATTGCCTGTCAACAAAAATCGGAAACTTCCGGATGATGACCCCGCGCCACCCTCACTTTGACGCCAGAGCAACCTTGATCCCGAAGCCGAGAAACAGGGTGCCGGTGATCCGGCGAGCCCAGGACTGAACCCTGTGACTGGCCCGAAAAGCTGTTCCCAAACGTGCCGAGGTGACGATCAGGAGACGCAGATAGAGGAAACTGATCAACATGAACACCATACTCAAGGCCAGGTAAGGGAGCAGCAGGCCACTGGCCGCCGAACGGATAAAGAGCGGGAAGAAGGCCATAAAGAAAAAGACCGCTTTCGGATTGAGCAGGGTGATGATAAAGGACTGGCGCAGCGACAGAGCAATATTCGTTTCAGCAACGCCCTCTTTTGCTGCCCCGGAAAAGAACAGCGCCTGCAGGCCGAGATAGATCAGATAACCCGCACCGGCCAGGCGAATCACGTGGAACAGCAACGGATTCGCCTGCAGCAGCGCCGACACCCCCAATAACGACAGGGCGATCAGGCAACTGTCACCGAGCATAATGCCGAACATAGCCATCCGGCCGGCCCGCCGCCCCCTGGCCCCGGCTGTTCTCGCAACGAACATCGAGCCCGGCCCCGGCGCCAGCACAACAGCAACCGAAGCCAGTACGAATCCCAGCCAGTCGATATGCAACAGAAAGTTCACGGCCAAAGCCCCTTAGTACTTACGGTACGCATGAAAGCAGAGATCGATCTTCGCTTCGTAATGGTCCGTATCCACGGCCAACCGCCTATGATAGATACAGCGTTCGCGCCGTTCGTCCATACAGACCCGCAGCAGACTGGAAAGGGAATTTTTGGGCACCCCATCGACGAGGGTCTCTTCACCCGGATAAACCTGCTCACTCGTAAAGATTTCACACATGCTGTCCGCCATAATCTTCTCCCGGCCCAGGAATTATTGACACCCCGACAAGGCAGCCGGGGTTAAAGAAAGGAGTACCAGAAAATCAGTCGATATTATCTTTGTTCTGCGCGGTCACGACAACAGATTTCGTGTCTTGTGACGCGAGATTTTCATTTCGTCAGAATAACACAAAATGCAGCGACAGCCAGCGGGGTCACGGCAAAAAAACCGGCACAAACGTCCTGCTGCCCACATCTGCACGGCAAGAATTTGAAATCACGAACACCCCTTACGACGCGGCTTGATTTCGTTCAGCCATTCGCCGATCAAACCGGTGGCACAGCCGACCCCGGCATCGACCGTGATCGCTTTGACCGGGCAGTTTCGTGCACAGGCGCCACACTCCATGCAGGCGTCGCGATCGACCATCCAGGCCTTGTTTTCCTTGATGACAAAGACCTGGTGAGGACAGACGTCGAAACAGCGACCACAGCCGACACAAAGGTCCGGATCAAATTCCAGGGTCACGACATCAGGTAAGTAACGGTATCCGCGCATATATCTTCCAACTCAGACAAACAGGCTGATAAGCAGGAGGAGTAGCCCCGTGCCAACCGCTCCCGCCATGACGGGGAGACTGTTCCTCAACTCTTTTCTGACCCCGGAGCGGGAGGTGTAGGGGGTGCAGCCCGTGAAGTTCAAAGCGTGATAGGCACTCACCGCCGGCAGAACGAGCACGGCCGCCAAGGTGACGAGCAAAGGCCAACCGCCGCCACTGAGAAAATAGCAGCAACAGGTCCAGAGCAGCCCGAGCAGAGCGCCTTTCAGCGCGAAGCGGCGCCCCGACAACCAGGGGAGCAGAACCGGCGTCAGGGCAATTCCACAGCCGAAAGCTCCGGCATAGGCGCTGAACGCTTGAAGCCCGTCGGCGAAGCTTCCAGCCAGAGAGAAACCAAGGAGCACAGCCAGCGCGATGAGTGTTACGGCTTTGAGTTCGAGAACCAGCTCAACGGGGATCAGCACCAGACGCTCGGCTAAAGAAAAGCTTAAGGCTCGCATAACCGGCGTGGTCTGCATACCGTTGCCCAGGTACTCCGGCAGATCGGCGGCGCGGTTTGCGGCATAGCGGATCAAAAACCCGCACTGGCTCTTCACCTGGTGGGCCGCGACACCGGGCGCCCCGAGTATCGGCAGGACAAGAGAGCGATGATTGACCAGCTCGACCAGCCGGGAGGATACAACCCGACGGACGATTTCCTGCGTGCCGAACGTCCCCTTTCCTGCAGCACACCAGACATTGATGCCGTAGGTTTCGAGAACCAGGAGCCAGGCATCACAGCGAACCAAGGCCTGGCGGACAAGATCGTAAGTCATCTTGTAATTTGCCGTGACGATGACAGGCGAATCCGGGGTTGGTTGACCGACAGCATAGAGCCCCGGGGGAACAATATAGCTCATTCGCCCAAACCCCCAACGGGCTTTCCAGGCCCCAAAGCGATCGCTCCGGGTGAGGTCAGGTGCGATGCGGGGAACGGGCCCGACAACTGTTGTGAGCCACCCCAGAAATCCCGGCACCTGATCTGTGATCTCTCCGCCACCGGTGGAGATCTTCGGGCCTCAGCAGGGGGGCTTTTCAGTTTCGACAGCGGCTGTCACTGAGCAGTCCTCAGAGGGCTGAAGTGGATCCGCAATTGTCGTCGGTAAAATGATGTCATTCTTGTCGGGCACGCCCTGTCCATTCCCTTGTCGGCATGATCCATTGATTGGTGAACGTCCGGGAAGATGAAGAGTACCACACTCTCATAGCATGACGGCAAGAGGCTGTGTCCCCCGGAGCCTGAGCGGCAGGGACTATTTTCCGGCCAAGAAAATCTAGTTGCCAGTGTCGCTTTTGGTTATCATGCCGGTTGACCATGCAACAGCGAGGAGAATATATGGCGGAAGAAAAATCTCCCTGGATGTGTCATATCTGTCATTACTGTTCGACCATCGGCGAAGGGCTGGTGTGCAGCGAATGCTATATGATCACCTGCCGCGAACACATCCTGACGAAAACCGTGCTGAACAAGGAGAGCGGACTTTACGAACTCAAGCTGGTCTGCGCCGAATGCCAGTTCAGGGAGCAGATTTCACGTTAGGCGCAGCCCCAGGACACAGGGCGACCAGGTTCCGGATCGAAGACCATGAAAAATTCAAACACCAGGCTCGTTTATTCCGATGACATCCGCCCGGAACCGGCGCAGAATCGCGGATTTTGATTTCCGGCAAGAAACAGCCATGGAGAGGTTCATGACACAGGATAAAAAACACTTCGTTTATTCCATATTCTGGAACAGCGGGCTGATCGTCATCGGCTCACTTATTCAGGCGATTGCCCTGAAAGCGATAGCGACTCCGCAGCAATTTGTCCCCGGCGGGCTTTTTGGTGTTTCGTCCCTGATCTATTACGTTACGGGCTGGCTGAACCCGGGGATCTTTTACCTGATACTGAACATTCCGATGTTCATCCTCGGCTACCTGCTTATCTCGCGCCGCTTTCTCGGCTACAGCGCCCTGGCGATGGGGATGCTGACCCTGTTCTACCAGTTGATCAATTTTCAGATCGATATCAGCAACCAGCTCTATTCGGCCCTGGTGTTCGGGGTCCTGCTGGGGGTTGGCGCCGGGATGGTGCTACGCTCGCTCGGCTCAAACGGCGGACTCGATGTCGTCGCCGTTATTCTGAACCAGAAATTCAACATCGGGGTTGGAAAAACCTATTTCGCCTTCAATCTCTTTCTCTTCTCTTTCAGCTTTGCCAGCATCGACAACGACCTTGTTATTGCATCGATGATCGCCGTTTTCGTCTGTTCACTGACCGTCGATTACTGCCTGTCGATGTTCAATCAACGGAAAATGGTCTTTATCGTTTCCGAGAAACCGGAGGAGATTGCCGATCAGGTCATGCAATACCTGAAAATCGGAACGACAATGCTGCCGGCGGTCGGTGGATATAAAAAGCAGAACAGGACGATGCTGATGGTCGTCATCAACAATATCCAGTTGAAGCGGCTGGAGGAGATCGTTTTCACAACGGATAACTACGCCTTGTTTATCGTCGAAAACACCTTCAACGTGCTCGGGTCGACCTTTTCACGGCGAAAAATTTATTGATCTGCTGTTGCTTTGGAGCCCTTTGTCATCAGGCAGCAGAACGCCACTGCCAAGGAGCACTGGCAACACACACCTCATTTGGCTTATCATGGCAACTTATTCATTGAGAAGAAGGATTGCCGATGGCGGAAGAACAATGCCCCCGGCGTGCCATGTCTGCCACTTTTCGTCGATGGTCGGCGCAGGGATGGTCTGCAGCGAATGCCAGTTCAGGGAGCAGATTTCACACTAGATACAGCTCCGGATCGAAGACCATGAAAAATTCAAACACCAGGCTCGTCTATTCCGATGAAATCGGCCGCACCTGCCCGAAGTGCGGACAACTGCTGAAGAAATGCCGTTGCGGCGAGGAACGGAAACCGGCCGTGCCGAAGGACGGCGTTGTCCGCCTTCAGCGCGAAACCAAGGGGCGCAAAGGGAAAGGGGTGACGCTGATCACCGGGGTGCCGCTCTCCGGTGCCGACCTGAAAGCCTTTGCCAAAGCCCTGAAACAGAAATGCGGCACCGGCGGCACGGTCAAGGATGGTGTCATCGAGATTCAGGGGGACCATCGAGACCTGCTGCTCCCCCTGCTACAGGAGCAGGGCTGGACGGTCAAAAAAGCCGGCGGCTGAAAACAGCTTCCCCGGCGAGCCTCCTCAAAACTAAGGCAAATCACCCAACCAAACTAGGGTTAAATATTAGCAACTAGGGCATATGCCCTAGTTGCTTTTTTTATGCAATTATTCCCACCCCCATATTTTGCCAACCGAAACACTGCCGAAAAGAATTTTTAACATACCGATTTTATTAAAAAATAAATCCACACCATCCCAATAAAGCAATCTCAAAACTTAGTTTATTAGTCAGGTAAAGATTTTGCAAGTTAGCCGCTCAACTATCTGTGCACACGTCCCAACGATGGGAGTGTGAAATCCTTATCTGGCAAAGGAGGCCAACCAAATGAAGAGGATTCTGTGCGTAACCCTAACACTTGCAATCCTGCTGGCTTTCGCCATCAGCCCTGCCACCGCCGGGAAACCGGTTGACGCTGATGGAGACGGCTATGCAGAGAACAAAGATTGCAACGACCTCGTAGCATCGATCTTCCCCGGTGCCACGGAAATCTGCGGCGATGGCATCGACCAGGACTGCGACGGTGTCGATCTGAGCTGCGAAGGTCCGATCGACTTTGATGGCGACGGCTACGATGAAACCGTCGACTGCAACGACAACGACAACTCCATCTTCCCCGGCGCCCCGGAGATCTGCGGCGACGGTATCGACCAGGACTGCAGCGGCGCCGACCTTGAATGCGGCGGTCCGATCGACAACGATAACGACGGCTACGATGAAACCGTCGATTGCAACGATTATGACGACACCATCTTCCCCGGCGCGACCGAAATCTGCGGCGACGGCATCGACCAGGACTGCAGCGGCGCCGATCTCGAATGCTCCAGCGATCCGAACCACTCCAGCCTGACCTGGGCCGACTATCCAAGCGCCTGCCTCGGTTGCCACGGCACCCAGTACTTGGAAATGGCGAATTCGACCCATTATAAGTGGCTCGGCGACACGACCGAAATGGCCAATGCCAACGGCACCATCCAGGGCAAACTGACCAACGGCGTCAACAGCTACTGCATCAACATTCTCGGCGACTGGCCGGTCTGCGGTTCCTGCCACGCTGGCCGCGGCCTGCGTCCCGACGACTCCGCGGCGGGGCTCGAAAATATTGACTGCCTGGTCTGCCATAACGAAGACTACGCCCTGGCGCGCGTCCGTCTGGCTGACGGCAGCATGGGACCGGCTGTCGGCCTCGACAGCTATGTCCAGAACATCGCCCTGCCGACCAAGAAAAACTGCCTCAAGTGCCACGCCTACGCGGGCGGTGGAGATGGCGTCAAGCGCGGCGACCTCTCGATGTCTGACGCTACGCATGCCGTCGGCAGCGACAACAACAGCGATCCCAACTTTGACGTTCACATGAACGCGGCCGGCGCAGCGAAAAACTGCCAGGAGTGTCACGTCTTCCAGAATCACAAAACCATCGGGCGCGGTTCCGACCTGCGCCCGACCGATGACCTGGCACGCGGCTCCGAAGTCCAGTGCATCACCTGTCACGTCGGTTTTGACGTCAACGGTGGCCATGCCGCGGCCGGCGTTGTCCGCACCGACGCCGACCACCACGTGGCTCACGTCGCCTGCCAATCCTGCCACATTGACGAGTACGCCAAAGTGGAAACCGAGACCCATCGCGATTGGCGCATGACTCACGAAGGTCTGGCCGCTGACGGAACCAACGGTGCCGGCCACCCCTACACCGTGAAAGAAACGAACCTCACTCCGGTCTTCAAGTTCTGGAACCGGACCAGCGACAACTACCTGCTCGGCGATATCGCCGTCATCGATCCCGCGACCGGCTTCTACCCGACCTCGCGTCCGCTTGGCGACCTCAACGACGGCAAGCTCTATCCGTTCAAGTACAAAACCGCCGTTCAGCCGATGACGAGCGCTGATCAGAAACTGATCGCCCTCGACACCTTCTACTACATCAAGCAGGCCAGTGACGCCGATGCCGCCACGAAAGCCGGCCTGGTCAACTCGGGCTATTCAGCCAGCGAACCCTATGAATGGGTCACCACCGACACCTATCAACTGCTCAACCACGGTGTCGCCCCGGCGGCAACTGTCGACTGTGCCAAGTGTCACAGCGATTTCAGTGACGCTACTGACAACATGCTCGACAACCTCGGCTACAAACTGAAAGACGATCCGAGCCTGATCTGCGCCCAGTGCCACCGCGAGAAGAGCTTCAAGCGCGATGTCGAGCAGATGCACGCCCACCTGCAAAAAGGGAACGGCATGGATTGCTACTACTGCCACGACTTCAGCCGCCAGTCCGAACTCGGCGGCGTCAGCCCCTGCGATCCGGGCCAGAACGAGGTCGGCACCTCCGATTTCGTCGACAACGTACCCTATCCGCACATCTGTAACTAAGCGGATACCGGTACCATCAACTGCCACAAAAAAACGGGACAGCCTCGGCTGTCCCGTTTTTTATCTGAATCGTTCTTCGGCTTCAGGATCTGACGATCCTGACCCGGGCAAAACCGCCCCCTTCACTGCGTAGATTGGTCACCTGCCCCTGGTAGACCCGGGCGACGATGCCGATCATGCGGTTGCGATAGGTAAACAGGCGCAGATCGACCTTAAGTTTACGCCCTTCGGCATCGGTCACGACAGAAGGGGGAACAAGTTCCTGCACCAGGGTGGTGTCCGGATCGAGTTCGTCGAAACGTGTTCGCGAAATCCCCTTCCCCGGCAACACCCCACGCCCGCCAAAACGGGCGACCGGCTTGAAGATCAGCTTTTTGCGTTCCTTCCAGAAGGAATCCAGCGCCCCCTGGGCCAGCAGCCGACTACGCGGCACCGTCTCAAGCAGCAGCGCCTGTTCGTGCGACCGCAAGTCAAAGGTTTCAAGAGCCTCCTCGTCGGACCAGAGGATCATCCGCCGCTTGTCAGCCAACAGTCCGTAGCTGCGCGGGTTGGGCGAAAGGCAGACCGTCCCTGCCAGGTAGGCCTGGCGCAGTCCATTCAGCTCATCCTCTTCGAGATAAAAATCGCAGTGACGATTGTAGACGAAGTCGATTTTTTCCCCGCCGTAGCTGACCCCGGAAGCGTCGGCGGTCAATTGCTCGGGAGCCAGAATCTGCGCCTTGATCCCCTGCGCGTTCAACCATGAACAGAACGCCTTCATTTCAGCATACAACGGCTGTTTTTCAGGCGTTTCATCGACGATCACAACACTCTTCAACGGTGCGCCGCCGGGGGCGAACGCCGCCCATTCGTCAAGAAAGCTCCGCAACAGACGGGCCGCCAGGCGTTCAGCACGAAAGGAGCGGTTATCATCCGCCTGCTCTTCACTCAGCAGGGCATAATAACCGCCGCCGGCGTTGGTATTGATCTCGATCAGGCGCGGTCCCGCATCACTCAGGTGAAAGTCGTAGCACATCATCACTGCTGCATGGCCGGGATTGAAACGGGCGCTGGCGGGGAGTTCCGGAGTGACCCGGTCGAGGTATGTCGGGGCGTGGCTCAGGCGATCAAGCACACGCACCAGGCGCTGCATGGTGCGCAGGTCGGCCATGGACACACCGATTGTCACCGGGCTGACCGGGTAAAACTCTTCTGTCATCGGTTAAAACTCGTTGATACGGCGGATGAACGACTTGAGCAGGCCGTAGCTGCGCCGGTTGAATTCGAGGACCAGACGCGGCAGATGCTTGAGATCCGGCTGGTCGTTCTCTTCGGGGAGTGCGGAATTCAGCCGCATACTCCCGCCGGGAGCGAGAATTTCGCCGAATTCGCTGTTGAGAATCCTTAACTGGTCGGTGTCGAGCGCCTTGTTGAGGCGGATCACCAGACGCTGGCCGACAAAACGCATGGAATGGTAGTTGCGGTAGAAATCATCGATAATCTTTACCGCCTCGGCGGGGTCGCGAACGATGGTGAAAAGGCCGAAATCTTCACCGGAAATCAGCCCGCGCATGAGCAGGCTCTCACGGGTGAAATCGAGCCAGTCTTCCCAGTAGCCCCGCTCATCATCGATCATGACCAGCGGAATCGGCGGGTTTTTGCCGGTCTGGATCAGGGTCATGGTCTCCATCGCCTCGTCAAGGGTGCCGAAGCCGCCGGGGAAAAGAGCAACGGCATGAGCACTCTTCAGGAAGGCTACCTTGCGATTGAAAAAATAGCGGTAGGTGATCGACTTCTCATCCTGATCCATGACCGGATTGGTGTTCTGCTCAAAGGGCAAACGGATATTGGCGGCAAAGGAGTTCTGCCTCCCGGCTCCTTCGTTGCCGGCCTGCATGATCCCCGGCCCGCCGCCGGTGATGACCATGTAGCCGTGCTCGACAAGAAGACGAGAGAACTCCTGACAGGTCTGGTAGATCGGCTCGTCCGGCGTGGTTCGCGCACTGCCGAACACGGTCACTTTCTTACGCCCGCGATAGGGTGCAAACACCTTGTTGGTGTAACGCATCTCTTTCATCGTCGTGCAGATCAGCTTCTGGTCGGCGAGATAGTCGTTCTCCTGTCCCGACTTCAGGGCGCCGATAATCATTTCGCGGATCATCTCCGGATGATGGACATCGGCCTTACGTAGCAACAGATCGACAATTTCGTCGATTTCGCCATTTTCACGTTTGTAACTCAACGGCACCATAAATCCTCCAACCCTATTCGGTCGACGATTGCAGCAAGGGAGCTCCGGGCGAACGTTGCTCGCGGATGAGCAGGCCGGTCATTGCCGCAGCGGGGTAACGCGCGGAAAACTCAAGATAGAGCTGCCGCAGTTCGCTGTCCAGCGAATAAAAGCGACGCCGCTGGTCAGGGCACAGGGCGATCTCGATCTCATCACAGATAAAGGTCACACAATTGTAGGGACGACGTTCGACGGCCAGCCGACATCCCTGCGGGCCGAGGAAGGGGCAGGTCAGCGAAAAATCAGCGACCGGCGGCAGTTCGCCGTCCTGCAGAAAGGCGAGCAGATTGGCGAGGGTCATATGATTATGCCCCTTGGCACAGCAGTCGCCACCACAGTTGTGACAGGCGGCCAGGCCGTTCCCCGCCCGAAAGAGCGTGTCCAGTTCCCGCTGCAACTGGGCGATACGCGCCAATCGCCCGGCGATCCACTCCTTCTCTGTCGCCGCGAGGGCACGGTACGCCTCCAGCGCCCGGGCCATGAGCCCGTCCCAGAGTTGTGCACGTATTTTCGCCGTGTCAGTCATAACGCCTTCCGGCACAGAAAAACGGCAGCGTGACACAGGGCACACTGCCGTAAAAGGTTGGTCGAAGAAGGCCATAAGCCGGGTTCTGTTCCCCGCCGCGGTTACCCGCAGCGGAGTGACGATCATTCATCTAGGGCCGCCGTTGCCAACGGCCTCAAGCAACCTAACCCGGGGACTTCGGACGGACCGCCCTCAAACGTCCCCCTATTCGGTCTTGCTCCGGATGGGGTTTACCGAGCTTCCGACGTCACCGCCGGAACTGGTGAGCTCTTACCTCACCCTTTCACCCTTA
>PKUG01000203.1 GCA_002869665.1 Desulfuromonas sp.
AACCCTTCAGACAAATCACAAGCCCCCGAGAAAAAAATCCTCGGGGGCTCTACCTTTCCTGTGACCTGACGCCTGCTACCTGATTCCTGCCCAACTCATCGAAAAAATCGCGACAGCAGCGGAATCTTCCCCAGCCAGGGCAATCGCTGCTTGAGCTTGCGGGACAGCCCGTATGCCCTCCCCAGGTCGCGTGAGCCTTTGGACACGCCGCGGACGCCGAAGAGGATAACAACAACGGCGACAAGGAGGGCGATCTCGCCGAGTCCCAGGCCGAAGATCACTCGTTCACCAGCAAGATACGCCCGGCGGGTCCGGGGATAACCTCGCCGATACAGCAGACCGGCACGCCGCGTTGGGCTAATTCGGCTTCGAGCTTTTCTTTACGCTCGGGAGCGACGGCGATAAGCAGACCACCGGAGGTCTGGGGGTCGCTGAGCAGGTCGAGGCTGAAGGGATCGCACTCTTCCTTGCCGTCGACACGGTCGAAATAGAAATCCTTGTTGCGGTGAGAACCGACCGGCACCAGCCCCATTTCAGCCATATCCCGCGCCTGCGGGTACGCCGGCAGGCGATTGACATGAAGCTTCAGGGCAACCTTGCTCGCTTCGGCCAGTTCCAGCCCGTGTCCGGCGAGGCCGAAGCCGGTAATGTCGGTACAGGCAGAGGCCCCGGCAGCGAGCATCGCTTCGGCGGCATCCTTGTTAAGAGTGATCATCCCCTCGATGGCCTCTTCAATTTCCACTTCGGAGACCATTTCCCCTTTCAGCGCCGTGGTCAGCAGTCCGGTCCCGAGCAGTTTGGTCAGGTAGAGCAGATCACCGGGGCTGCAGCCGCAGGTCGTCATCATCATGTCCGGATCGACGATTCCGGTGACGCTGAGGCCGTACTTCGGCTCATCGTCCTCGATAGAGTGCCCCCCCCCGATAACGGCCCCGGCAGCATGAACACGCTCGGCGCCCCCCTGGAGAATCTTCACCAGGATATCGGGTTCAAGACAGGCGATCGGGAAGGACGCCAAGTTGAGAGCCATCAGCGGCTTTGCGCCGACGGCAAACAGGTCGGAGAGGGAATTGGCCGCGGCGATCTGGCCGTACTTGTAAGGATCGTCAACGACGGGGGTGAAGAAATCGACCGACTGCACCAGGGCCTGGTTATCGCTGAGGCGGTAGATAGCCGCATCGGCGAAGGGAATTTCCTGTGACAAGAGATCGGGATGATCGGTTTGGGGCAGCTGGCTCAGAACCTGAGTCAGGGTCGCAGGACCTATTTTGGCCGCTCACCCAGAGCTGCGTGATAATTCTGTCAGTCGCTTTTTCATTTTATGTCCTTGGAACGTATTGCTAAGAGTATCAGGCTGTTTTCAGACCAGGAACTGGGGCCAGGAGCTAAAAGATTTTACCTGGGTCCTCGATCCTGGCTCCTTGTTTGAATTCCTATTTCTTCTCCGGCAAATTCCAGGCGACACGCTTGTCGCCGACCCGGCGGGTGTATTTCTGACCGTCGAAATATTCCAGGATTCCCTGCGTCAGTTTACGGCTGCTGCCGAGCTTGTCGCGGAATTCGGCGAGGGTAAATTCCCCCTGCTTGTCGAGCATCTCGATCAGCATCCTTTCCGCTTTACGATAACTGTCGATATCCAGCGTGCTCTCCTGGTTCAGACGCACGATGCCACCTTCCAGGGCCAGGTAGGAGAGGAAGGTTTCAGTATCGATATCTTCCAGCCCGAGCTTGATCCAGACATCGGTATTATTGTTGATCGAGAAACCATACTTGCGAAAGGTCGCCAGAATCCGTTCCAGAGCATTGACCTCGGCCTCGGTCGGTTGCGGTTTCCAGCCGGGGGTCGAGATCAGGTCGCGGTTGCGTACCACCTCACCGCCCTCCACCGCCGCATTGATCAACAGCTCGAACCCCTTGGGAGCAAGTTTGTCCGACAGGCGCGCCTGAAGGGTGGCCTGCGGCATACCGTGACGCAGATGATGCTTCTTGTGATAATCGGCGACGATCTCCGGCAGGCGCTGTTTCCAGCTGCGCACCAGATCGGCCGGGACCCACTGTTCGGCGAGCAATTCGACCTGTCCGGATGCCTTAAGGGTTTCAAGACCTTCGAGCAGTTGCTCGCGCCCGGTCCCGGTCTGCTTTTCCAGATCCTTGATCCGCGCAACCTGTAGCTCTTCAAGCTTCGAGAGCCAGAAACCGAGATCCCCGGAGGAGAGATCTTTAAGTCGCTGAACGACCTCGGGGCGGAAGCGCTTATGCTTCTGCGGTTCGGCGTCGACCACCACGCCGCCACCGATGGTCACCATCGGCGAATAGGAGCGGATAATAAAGCGGTCACCGCGGTGGGCCAGCATCGGCTGATCGAGAAGCAGTTGGACATAGGCGCTCTCCCCCGGCTCCAGTTCGTCGCGGTCAAGGATAATCACCTTCCCCACGGTGCGCCCTGTACCGGAGTGGAAGTGAACCGGATCGCGGAACTTGACCTTACGCGGCGCCTCCTTGAGCAATTGCAGCTGGACGTCGATCCGCTGACTGGCATGATAAAGCCCCGGTGTGCCGATGACCGAACCGCGCGGCGCCTGGTCTCGGGTCACCCCGGAGAGGTTAACCGCCACCCGCTGGCCGGCATAAGCGACCTCGACCTGGCTGTCATGGACCTGGAGTTCGCGGACCCGGGCGCTGACACCCGACGGCAGGATCTCAACGGTATCACCGATTTTGATCCGCCCGCTGGTCAGGGTGCCGGTGACGACGGTACCAAAGCCGCTGATGCTGAAACAACGGTCGACCGGCAAGCGCACCGCACCGCTGGAATCGCGGGCCGGAGCCTTGGCGAGCTGGGTGCGGATCATCTCCATCAGTTCCGGTAGCCCCTCGCCGGTAACCGACGAGACCCGGCAAGCCGGTGCGCGGGAGAGGAAGGTT
>PKUG01000113.1:0-18403 GCA_002869665.1 Desulfuromonas sp.
ACCTCCACGGTCCAGGGGGAGGTGATTTTCCCTTCCCCCTTGATCACCTCGACGCCGAGGCCGCGGTAGCGTTCTTCAGAATCGTGTGGTTCGACGCGGGCGATGGTCGCTTTGACCCGCGCCATCACCTTTTTGAAATCGACGATTATGTCCTGTCCGCCCAGACCGAACTCTTCGGCCCGCCGGGCGTAGCCGGCCATCCGGGCGCTGCGGATCAGGGCCTTGCTCGGTACGCAGCCGGTGTTGAGGCAGTCGCCCCCCATCTTTTCTTTCTCAACCAGCGCAACCTTCGCCTTCACCGCCGCGGCGATGTAGGCACTGACCAATCCGGCGCTGCCGCCGCCGAGGACGACCAGGTTGTAGTCGAAGGTCGTTGGCCTGGTATAGCCGTGGTAGACCTTGCGCGCCTTGATGATCTCCAGCAGCCGCTTGGCGACCAGCGGGAAGATTCCGAGCAGGGCGAAGGAGAGCAGCAGGCCGGGGGAGAGGATTCCGCCAGCGCTTTCGAGCTGCCCGAGCCGCGTCCCGGCGTTGACGTAGACGAAGGTGCCGGGGAGCATGCCGAGCTGGCTGATCAGGTAATAAGTCGCCGCGCGCAACGGCGTCAGCCCCATGACCAAGTTGATGACGAAAAACGGGAACAGCGGCACCAGGCGCAGGGAAAAGAGGTAGAACGCGCCTTCTTTCTCGATCCCCCGGTTGATCGCCTGCAGGCGTTCGCCGAAGCGTTGCTGAACCCAGTCGCGCAGCAGAAAGCGTGACACCAGAAAGGCCAGGGTGGCGCCGATGCTGCTGGCGAAGCTGACCACGATCAGCGCGGTCCAGAGGCCGAACAGCGCACCGCCGGCCAGGGTCATGACCGTGGCGCCGGGGAGCGACAGGGCGGTGACCAGGATATAGACGAGAAAATAGGCCAGCAGGGTTGTCAGCCGATGGTCCCGGTAGTAGCTGTCAAAGGCCTGGCGGCTCTCGTTCAGGTAATCGAGGCTGAGGTAGCGGCCGAGGTTGAAGGCGAAGAAGAGCAGGATCAGCAGGGCGATGATACCGACGAGGACGAGTTTTCCGCTCCGCGTTTTCATGCTTTTCTCCTTTCTTAGTGTTTCGACTGTTTGTTGCCTTCAGGGCCAAAGTCAAAGTCGCGGGGTTGCGGCCCCGCGCGCCGCCTTCCTTTTTGTCCAGGCCAACAAAAAGGAAGCCAAAAATGGCCTTTTATAATGTCTGGTTCGCTGCGGCGGTGCTTTGTTGTTTCATCCTGCAAGCCACGCCCACCAGCCGAGTTATGCGGCTCAAATGGGCAGAAGCGGATTGATTGAGTGGAGGCACGGTGCGTCGTGCCCCTACTCAGCGGTGAAGCTGATATCGCCGTAGACGGCTTTAACCGCGCCGTGGGCGTTGTCGCTGTCGGTCATGATCGCAACGGCGTCGATGCTGGTGATTTCGTCACCGAAAACCCGCTTCAGATCCTCGTAGACGTTGCGTTTTTCCCGGTACCAGGTGCCGGCGCCGTCGGCGGCCGTGCGCACGGCGAGGAGCATCGCGTGGTCGCCGGCAAAGGCGTTGGGCCAGACGGTCTCTTTTTCCTGGCTGGAGGACCAGACGTAATTGAGCGCCCGGGTCTTCCAGAACAACACCCCTCCACTGACGATAACATAGACCCGTGCGCCGTAGTCATCCCCCCCCTTGGTTCTTTCGTCCAGCGGTGGATGGGCCTGTTCGAGTTTCCACTCCCAGTTGAGATAAGGAGTCTTGGTCAGATCGACCTCGATCTCGCGGAACAGGCCGGAGGCGGCGTTGTCGGCGCGGGCGGCGAGTACGGTTCGCCCCTCCTGCTCGACCAGTTGGTAGTGGGTCTGACCGGCGAACTCCTTGTCCTTCCAGCCGCTCAGGTCTCCGGCCGAAAAGTTGCCGATAAGGATCGATGGTGAATTTGCGGCAGCGCCCGCTGCCGCAAATGGGGCGGGGGGGCAGATAAGGATCATGATCAGGAACATCAGGGTGCGTTTCATGTTTTGGCCATTAATCTTTTGCGGGCTTGCCGCGATAGAGTCGCTGCAGCTTTGCGTTCGGAACCCCGAACAGGTAGCCGGCGATCATCAGTTGATTGATTAAAAACGTGCGCAGGACCCCGAGGCGCTGCCAGCGGCGTGCCGAGGTCAGGGCTTCTGCCTTCAGGGTAACAATCCGTCCGCGTCGGCGTAGACGGCGGACGAGTTCAAAATCTTCCATGATCGGCAACGGCGGGAAACCGCCGAGCTCGCCGAAGATCCGCATCTCCATGAACAGCCCCTGGTCGCCGTAGGGGGTCTGAAACAGGGTTGAACGCAGGTTGGTTCCCCATTCGACCAGACGCATGCCGAAGCCGGATGCGTCGGTCTTGAAGCGGAAAGCGCCGGCGACGGTCGCCGGGGTGTCGAGGGCTGCGCGTACACGCTCGGCATAATCGACCGGGAGCAGGGTGTCGGCGTGGAGAAAGAGCAACTGTCTGCCAGTCGCAGCGGTTGCCCCGGCGTTGAGCTGGGCGGCCCGGCCGCCGCTGATCGTCAGCAGGCGTGCACCGTGGCTTGTGGCGATCTCGGCGGTGGCATCCTGGCTGCCGCCGTCGGCGACAATCAGTTCGACATCTGACGCCTGCTTCAGGTTGGTAAGGGTGCGGCCGAGGTTCTCCGCTTCGTTGAGCGTCGGGATGACGACCGAGAGCAGTGTCGGGCCAGCGAGACAATCGGCGAAATCGGGATCACCGGCGAGCAGTTCCAAATCTTCCGGGCGGTCGATGTCGTGGAGCACCGGCAGTTCGGCGACACTCAGCCCGAGTTCAGTACAGATCTCACGGGTCTGACGATAGACGTCGGCGGTTCCCCAGGGAAGGTCGCCGAACAGCTCGGGATGCATCCGCTTCATGCCGATCAGGTAGTAGCCGCCGTCGGCCGCCGGGCCGATGACGATGTCGTGCGTTGCAAGGTCGGCGCGCGCGCGGATAACGATCGCCGGGGTGATGCCGGGGATATCGGTCCCGAAGCCGATAACGGCGTCCATGCCGTCGACGAAGAGGTCGGCAAAAGCGGCGCTCATCCGCCGGCCAAGGGTGCCTTCGAACTGCTCGTAATAGTTGAGGTCGGGGCCGAGCCAGGCGCGGAAATTTTTTTCCTTCGCCCCGGTGTAGCAGATGGCTATCTGTTCGTTCGCGGCTGCCGTGCGGGCGACCGTAACGGCATGTTCCCCCATGCGCCGGTGCAGGCGCGCCGCTCTTTCGCTCCCCAGGGCCGGGATCAGCCGCGTTTTGGTCTCGCCGGGGACGGGAAAGCGGCTGAAGACCAGGATGCCGGTCTGAGGCGGATTGTTTGTCTGCGGGTTGTTGTCGTGTTCAGCCATCGGTTCTTTCCACTCTCCGCGAGGATGCTGAAATTGGTCGATGTGTTATGCCGGTCAGGATCCGTGTGCCCCGTATTTTATAACAATTATCGGTCAGAACGTCTGTGAGAATAAAGGCCGGCCGTAACAGCGTAAAAACGTTTAGGTAAAGATTCGGTAAAGGTTTCCGGCACCCGGAATGTCTAACGAGGAAGGCACAGATGGTTGTGGGTTGCCGGGGGTCCGATCGTCCGTGCGGTTAACCCTGTGGCAAAAAAGAGCGGCCTGCCGGATATGTGCATCCGGCAGGCCGTTGAGCAGAAACGTTATTCCGCTTTTTCGATCGGGTTTTTCGCGCCTTGCCAGGCGAAAATGCCGCCGGGGTAGCGATAGACGTTTTTGTAGCCGAGTTTCTTCGCCCAGACCGCGCCGTTATGGCTGCGGGTACACTTGACGAAACCGCAGTAGACGACGATGGTCTTATCTTTGTCCGGGCCGAGGAGTTGAACGTACTCTTCCATCGATTTGCCGGCGGTCTCGGCACTATTCCACTCGTTCATGTCGGGGATCGGGAAGAGGAACTGGGCCGCGCCGGGGACGTGGGCTTTCTTGTAGCTCGATTCAAAGGGCATGGTGTCGACGATCACCATCTCTTTGCCTTCGTCGATCCATGTTTTCAGTTCGGCGGTGGTGACGACGCCGTAGCCGCCGCGGACGACTTCACGAGTCAGTTTGACTGCCTGTTGTTCGGTTTCGACCTCTTTTTCGAACTTGTTGCCGAAGCCGAAGGCCATGGCTGAGGTGGCGCTGAAGGTGAAGGCGACAAGCAGGGCGAAGAGCAGTGAACGTTTAGCGAGCATGTGAATCCTCCTGAGAAAGTATCCGGCTACGCCGGCTGGTGAGCCAGGGACGCGGAGCCGTTTTGGTGAAAAAGCGCCACAGGTAGAGATACCCGATGGCGAGCAGCAACAGCAGGTCGCGGCGGAATGCACCGCGCAGATCATGAAATGCTTCGGCTTCGGGATCGTCGGGGCCGAAACAGCCGCAGTCGATATCGAGTCCGAGGTGAATGCCGTAACCGAGTACGACGAGAAAAAGAACCATCATCAGGGTGATGAGGGTGAGGGAACCGCGTTTGTCAAAGAGCAGTCCGCCGCCGGCAACCAGTTCCAGCAGGATCAGGCCGCCGGCCACCGGCAGAATGAGCAGGTCGGGGAGCAGGCCGTAGGCGCCGACCGTGTAGGCGAAATCGACAGGAGCCAGCCCTTTGCTCACCCCGGACCAGACGAACACCACGACCAGCAGCAGGCGCAGGGCGTGGTAGAGCAGGCGGGCCGGTTGGGTGGTAAAGAGATTGCGGGCAGTTGTGCCTGTCCACCCGTTTCCCGTCTCCGCCGTCTGTGTCATGGCTCACCTTCCCCGCGTTGAATCTGAGTTCAGACCGCGCTCTTGTCGATATGCAGGGCCGCGCCGAAAGCGCCGATGATCTCCGGGGACTCCGGGACCATGACGGGGCGGGCGAGGCGTTGCGATAATAATTGAACCAGTAGACTGTTGCGGGCGACCCCGCCGCTGAAGACCAGTTCCCCCTGGATGCCGATTCGCTCCAGCATGCTGGAAAGCCGCTCGACGATGGAGAGATGGATCGAGCGGGCGATATCTTCGGGGGCCGTACCGCGGTTGCGCAGTGAGACGACTTCCGATTCGGCGAAGACCGCACACATGCTGTTGATCGTGACCCTGTGATCGGAGCTCGCGGCGGCGCTGGAGAACTCATCCAGCGCGTAGCCGAGCGAGGCGGCCATCATTTCCATAAAGCGCCCGGTTCCGGCGGCGCATTTGTCGTTCATCTGGAACTGGGCAACCCGTCCGCGCTCATCGAGGGCGATGACCTTGGAGTCCTGGCCGCCGACATCGAGGATCGTCCGGCAGCCGGGGTACAGGTGGCGGGCACCGAGGGAGTGGGCCTTGATCTCGGTGATCACCTGCTGGGCAAAGTGTTTCTGCGCCAGGTGACGGCCGTAACCGGTTGCGGCGACCTGCAACGGGTTGTAGCGGGCGACCATCTCCTGGGCCTGTTTGTGCGGTTCGAAGGAGCTGTTGGCCACCTCGGAGGAAACAAGCTGACCGTCCTTGACGGCGGCCAGCTTGATTGCCCGAGAACCGAGATCGATTCCGACGTGCATCAATTTACTCCGAAATCTGCTCGATGAAGGCTTCGACGCGGGTCTGCAACTGGCCGACGTCCTCGGGCGAATAGTCCGATTCAATCGCCATGAAAGGAATCCCTTCCTTTTCGCAGGCCTCGCGCAGCTTGACCGCTTCGATGTTGTAGGTGTGGCAGAACTGCAGGCAATAGTCGATCAAGCCCTGAGCGCCGGACGCCTTGTACTCGGCGATGACCTGGTCGATACGGTCGTCATTGGGAGTGAAACAGGAGCAGTCGATCTTCATGTAACGTTCGGTCAGCTTCTCCAGCATCTCTTCCGCCGAGGCACCGTTGGTTTCGATGGTGTCCTTGTAGTAACGGGTACCGATGCAGCTTTCCTCGTTGACGATGACCGCGCCGGAGCCTTCGATGATGTTGTGCAGTTTCCAGTTCGGCAGCGCCATCGGGGTGCCGGAGACCATGATCCGCGGCGTTTCTTTCGGCGCGACGGCGTTGTTCTCCTTGATGCGCGCTTCCAGTTCGTCACACAGTTCGTTGACCTTGTCGGTGAAGCGGACCGGATCATCGTAGAAAGCGATCTGCTGAATCAGCAGCATGTCGCGGCCGCTGATCGGCGAGGGGTTGTTGTGGCGCAGGCTGTTCAGGCGCTGGAGCGATTTACGCTTGGCGTTCAGGGTGTCGACGGCGGCCCGCAGTTCATCTTCGCTGATTTCGTTACCGGTGATTTTTTCGACGGCCTGCTTGAAATCTTTGACCTCTTCCAGCCACAGACGCTTGTCGCGCTCGCGTTTGAGTTGGGGGATTTCCATAACGTGGGTCGGGACGTATTTGTCGAGCAGTTCCCAGGTTTTCTTCTTGGCGTCGCAGGTGGTTTCGCCGTAGACGAAATCGACGGCCTGGAAGAAAGGGCACATCCCGCTGATTTTGAAGCCGAAGGCCGACTTGACCATCGGGCAGATGTTCCGCGGCAAGATTTTCTCGGCATCGGGCACGGTGGCCTGGGAGCCGCCGCAGAGGCCGATACACAGACCGCCGGCGGCCTGGATGATCTCTTCCGGAACGTAAACACAGAAGGTGCCGATGACCGGCTTGCCCGCCTTCCTGGCGTCGAGCATTTCCTGGATACGCCCGGTGTAGATGTTTTCGATCATGTTATCGAAATAGGTCATTTCCGCTGGCCGGTTCTTCTGGCTGAGGAAGATATCGCTGTAAAGTTTGGTCAGGACCGGGGGGACGTTTTTGAAACGCTCCACGTCCATTTGTAGTTCGGTCCACAGTTGCTCGTCGGCTTTGACGCTGAAATCACTCATGGGTTACATCATCCTTGTCAGTCGAGAGTTCTTACTTGGCCAGCAGTTCCGGGTAGGGCCACTTTGCCTGACCATTCGTCAGGATATAAACGCGTTCCTCCGCGATCCCCGATTCGACCATGTAGTCATAGGCACGCTTGGCTCCGCCACCGCCACGCGGGCAGACGACGACGGCCATGTTGTGGTTCCCTTTGAGCTCGGCAATGGAGGCATCCAATTTTGCCCTTTCGGCAGCGCTTTTGACCGGGTAGGCGTAAGTGGCGACGGCGTCGATGATGTGGTGCTGGTTGAATTCATCCTCGACCTGGATATCGACAAGCGTCATCGGGGCGTTCGAGGCCAGGTTTGATTTGATGACATCGGCGTCCATGAAACGGTAATCCTTGGCAAGGACGGTGGTTGCCGAGATGGTGGCAACGAGGATGAACAGAACAAGCAGCAATCCGGTTTTTTTCATTGGGGGGGGCTCCTGTGGAAAATGAATGGTTAACGATTTTGCTTCGGAACGTGGTCTCAGTTGTCGTCGACATCTCACCGTTCTTTCGGGGGAGTGTGTCGAATGTCGGATGAGGGGAGTGTTTACAGGCTCCTTCGCCTCTGATCCAACCCTGCTCTCTTGTGGCGGGGGAGCGGGCTCGCGCAACCAATTAAAAGCATTGACTGCTTTGGGTCAAACGGATAATTTTAATGTAAACGATCTCTGGTATTGAAAAATTTAATGGAGCCACTGAAATGACATTACGCCAGCTTGAACTGTTCATCGCCGTCGCCGAAACCGGGAGTTTTTCGCGCGGGGCCGAGATGATTTCCCTCACCCAATCAACCGTCAGCCAGCACATCGCCGCGCTTGAGGATGAATTCAACACCCAGCTGATCGACCGCACCGGCAAGGGGATCTACCTGACTGCGGCGGGGGAGGTTTTTCTCCAGCATGCCCGGCGGGTGCTCGCCGAACGCGATGTCCTGACCCAGGCGATGGCCGGTTTGCACGGCCTCGAAGAAGCGACGCTGAATCTCGGGGCGAGCAATATTCCGGCGAACTACCTTATTCCCTGCTTCCTGCCGGTGCTGCGCAATCGCTATCCGGGGATCAATCTCAATATGCGGATCGGCGACAGCCGCGAGGTACTCGATGAACTGAAAGCCGGCTTGGTCGAGCTGGGGATCGTCGGGGGGCGATTGGACGACGCCGTATTCAATTATGAACCGTTGCTCAAGGACCATCTGGTCATGATCGTCGGGCCGAACCACCCGCTGAAGGAGCGTGCATCGATCGGTATCGCCGAGTTGATGCAGCAGGAGTTCATCGTCCGCGAGGATGGCTCGGGCACCTACCAGGCGCTGCAGAAGGGGTTTGTCGCCAATGGCATCGATCCGGAAGGTTTCAAGGTCATCGCCCGTCTCGGCAGCAACGAAGCCGTCCGTCGCGCAGTCGCCGCCGGCCTCGGCTGTGCCTTCGTCTCCGACCTGTCGATCCAGAACAATTTGCGTCACGGTGAGCTGGTCAAGCTCGACGTCGAAGGGCTGAGTATCGAACGCCAGCTCTGGCTCGTCCGCCTGCGCGAACGCACCGCCTCCCCGGCCTCCATCGCCGTCTCTGAACTGCTGCGCGAGCATGAACGGTTGGGTTTCTCTTTCGGGCGCTGCCAGACGTTTTGATTTGATCTTGCTGGGGTAGGCGCCGGGAGGGGACGCTGAAAAAAATTTCCTTATAAATTAAAAAGCCGTCGACCGGTCACAATCGGTCGACGGCTTTTTGCTTCCATCGGTCGCTTGAGGGTTTTCTGAAAGCGCTCTTAACGCAATAAAGCCACAGAGCCTCCCTGTTTCTCCTCCGCCAATCCTTGACGTTCTGTTGTACGCAAAATGTATGTCATCTGTACGTTCTGTGTCTGATGATTTTTTTAAGAACAAAGATCAAAGTCATCTCTTTTTAAAAAATAATATTATTTCAGATAGTTATCAGAGCTGAGAAAAGTGGCACACCTCCTGCCTATAGTGGTGACAATTCATTACAAAGGAGGAAGTTATGAGAACAATCAAGCGCTGGACCACCGGAATCTTTTCACGAGTCGATTGGGCTGTTAGTCAGATCGAGAATCAGGAAGCACTGATCAATAGCGCACTCAAAGAGTCCCGTGAAACCGTTGCCAAGGCGAAGGTCCAGATGGGGCGTGTTCGTCAGGATGGTGAGAAGTTACGGCAAAGATTGCAATCGGAGGAAGAGGGTATTGTTCGTTGGCGCGAACGTGCAATCCAGGTTGCCAAAAGCGATGAACAGCGAGCTCTTGAATGTTTAAAGCGCAGCAAAAAAGCGGAGCAACAGCGAGATCAACTTCTGCTTCGGGTCAAGGAGCATACGCAGGTCGAACAACAGCTGGCCAAAGATGTAGGAATCATGGAGGAACGGTTAACGGAATTGATGGAAAAGCGAAATCTGATGCGGACCCGACAATCACGCGCAGAAGCCCTGAACAATATTCAAACGTGCAGTTCGGTGGGCAACTCGGACGTCGATGACATTTTTGATCGTTGGGAAATGCGTGTTACGGAAAAAGAGCTCGCGACGGAATGCGCCATCGGTACCGATCCGCTGGAAGAGTCTTTTGTGAGCGAAGAAACCGAGACGGAACTCCGCGACGAGCTCCGGCAACTTCTTAATCAACAGTAATCACGTAGTGATAAATGGAGTCCGCCATGATGAAATACGAAGAGACCGAGTTTGCGCATGAAACAGAGCAATCAAACCGAGAAAATCAGCCCGTAAAGAGAGTGCCGTTCCCGAATCGTCAAGTTCTTTCTCAGCTTCTGCGTGGGGCCGGAGCGCTAATCATTATTATTTCTGCGGCAACCTTTTTGTTCAAGCACTGGACCCCGGGAAGCGACCTGCAGCGTTACCTGTTTCTTCTCGGATTTACCGGTATTTTGTCGATTGGCGGATTGTTTTGCGGTTTGTCTTTGAAAGAAAGTAAGGGGGCCAGGACTCTTCTCGGTCTTACGTTGACGGTAACGCCGATCAACTTTGCCGTGATGGGAGCGTTGCTATATTCCCAGTTCTCCTGGGATGGAGCACTTACCCGGCTACCCGGTTATGCAACCTGGATCGCATCGAGTCCGGGTATGGCCTTGCTGGCCGCCGTTGGTGGCCTGGCTGTCCTGGTTCCCTTGGGGCACTTCTCCTTTATGGCGCTCGGACATAAACGGGCTAAACTGTTCACCGGGGCCTTTATGCTCAGCAATGCGACTCTGTTGTTGCCGACGCGCCAGCCGAATATCGTTGCGGTTGTGTTCCTGCTGCTGGTTGCCGTGCTGACTTTTTCCGAAGTTCGTACCCTAGGTCGGGAAACAACCCTGAAAACTTTTGAGGGTTATCTCTCAAGGGCGATTCTTTGGTTGCCGGCTGCGATCCTGATCGGTCGGGGTTGTTATTTCTACACGCCAAGTCAGCTGTTCGTTTCTGTCATTCTCTTTGCACTGGCAACCCTCAGCTTCATTCTTTTACCGCAGCTGACGGATCGTGAAAGGTGGCAGCAGGGTTTTCAGGCCGCTGGTGCCCTGATCGCCGGGGTTGCCTGGTTCAATACCGCTAACGTTATTATCCGTAGCCCTTATATCAGTTCTCGCCATGAAATTCTGGTCGCGGCATTACCGCTTGCCGGACTCCTGTGCCTGCTGTCGAAATATTCGCAAGGGACAGGAGACCGCTATCGTCGCTTTGCTGCAATCATTGCGGTGTTCGGCGTGAGCCTGAACCTGTTGGCTCACACAAACTTCGCAGCAGCAATGATCTGCTTACTGATTTCGGCGACTGTTGTGTTCTTCGGCTATCTGCTGGAACAAAAGATCATTTTTGTCAGCGGTGCACTCGGTTCGCTTCTGGCTGTCGGTTATCAATTTAAAGCGGCCTTTCACCATTTTTCACTGGCCAGCTGGAGCAGTCTGATGGTCATCGGTGTGCTGATTATCATCTCGGCTTCCGTGATCGAACGGTATCATGACAGGCTAAGGGAAAGGATGGAGCAGGCACGCTATCAATTCAAACAATGGAAAAGTTAAAGGGGCTTATGCACCGCTCGGCAAGAAAATGATTCCAGATTAAAAAAGAAGGGTTACGACGAATGTTGTAACCCTTCTTCTTTGGACTTTGAGGACAAAGAGTCTCGCCTCAATTATCAATTACTGGCTTGCGGGATGGTTACAGGTGTCATCTTAAATGACGATCAAAATCCATTCGTTGATGCAGAATCCGAACGACGTCGATCCCGTCATCCGTCAATTTGAAAAAGATGACATGAGACCCGGATCTTATCTTTCGATAGCCTTTGCGTATGTCACCAATGTCAGAGGAGGCTGAAGCATCAAGAGCCATGCTCTGCATTGCTGCCCACAGCTCCCAAACATACTTTTCCGCCTGCTCAACTCCCCATTCACCAAGAGTGTAATCCCAGATAGTGCTGAGATCGGCCTTGGCCTTGGGCGATAAGATCACCCGGTTCATAGTGACAGGGACTTCTTCTTGTCTGCAATGAAGGCCTCGATATCCAGACCGGTCGAGGGGCCGGACTGCTCCCCTTCGATCAGGGCCAGCCTTAATTGCTCCAGTTTTATGTGGTCCTGCCTGATCAAATCGCGAACATAGTCCGAGGCATTAGCGTAACGGCCGCTTTTGACGCACTCTTCAACCCAGGTTCTCATCTGATCGGGTAGCGAAATATTCATTGTTGCCATAGCGCCTCCATTTGTTTGAGCTTAAAAACAGGCTATGGCAAACTTTGTCAATTGTCAATCTTTGTCAAAATTTCGACCGGCTTCAGCAGGAGTCCAGCAGCACTCACCCAAATCGATCCGTCCTCGCCGGTCGAACAGCACCCCTTCACATTGCAGCAACTCCCGCTGCAGAAGATTTCCTTCCCCGTCGCTGCGTGCACTGATCTCCCCTTTACTGTTGACGACCCGCTGCCAGGGGACACTGCTGCCGTTCGGCAGGGCGGCCATGGCGAAGCCGACGACGCGGGGTGTGGTGCCGACGCGCTTGGCGATGCGGCCGTAGGTGGTGACATTGCCGGGCGGGATCTGTTCGACAAGGGCGTAGATGCGTTGATAGAGGGAGCTTGGTTTGTCTTGGGACTCGTTCTTTGCCATACGCTTAACTCTTTCCAGCGGATTTCAGCAGCAGCCATCTGAGCCCGTAGCCGCAGAGAATGATCGCGGCGATCAGCGGCAGGGCGGGGATGAAGTGGCCGCTGAGCTGGGCGAAGAGGATGACCGCCAGCAGGGCGGCGGCGGACAGGGGGAGGTAGGGCACTCGGTTGTTTGCCGTGCTCTTCAGGCGCAGGAGATTGTTGTTGATCTGGAAGCGCTGGGCGACGCAGGCGAAGAAGACGACCATGATCCAGTCGGAGATACCGAAGACCGGCAACAGGTTGGCGGAGCCGGGAAAGGCCATCTTGACCAGGACCATGTCGATCGCCGGTGGCGGGCCGATCGGTTCGCGGTACCAGGTTTCGATCTGCTGGGCGAAGTTGGCGGTCGGTCCGGCGAACCAGCTGAGAAAATCGGCCAGGGCCATGGCCAGGGCGAGGGGCAGGATTTCCCACAGGCGGTTGACGTAACGCGCCAGGGTGGCGCCGACCAGGGCCGCCGTCAACAGCAGCAGGGCGGATTTGAGGGCGTCGGCCAGGGGGGTGAGAAGCTGCGGCACCGGAGCCAGGTTGGCGAGCCAGATCCCCACCCCGAGGACGATCCCCCAGAACAGGTAGAAGCCGCGGCTGCGCTCTTCCTCCTGCAATTGGAGCAGGGGGATCAGCAGTTGAGTGGCGGCAAGCAGTTGCACCAGCAGGAAGGCCGCCGACCAGCCGGGGGTGTGACTGTCGAACAGCCGGGCGGTGTAGCTGAGAGCAGCGGCACCAACGCCCCAGAGGGCGTGGACGCCGATGAGCAGCAGGAGCCGATGGCGGTTGTGGCGATTGATCGATGTCAGGTGGCGAAGTGGCATGAAGCGATTATGCCCTCTTTTACTGGAAAATGGGATAGCGGATGCAGTTCGGCGTAAATCATTCCTCTGCGTGGCCGGGTACTTGAAACGTTGTTTCTTTTTATCAAATCAATGAGTCGGCTCAGTAAACTTCTGGCTTGACGATTTTGGGCGGATCGGGCAGGTTATGGGTTCCGAATTCGCCCGCAATCATATTTATATATCTGTTTGTTCACAATGCTGCCAAAGGAGGCAATATGTCCGTCGAAAACACCATCGGCGCCAAGGTGCGTCAATTGCGCGAAGCGAAACAGATGAGCGCTGAACAACTGGCCGAACAGAGCCAGTGTCACGTCGACCAGATCAAGCAGATCGAGGACGGCGCCCTGCTCCCCTCGCTCGCCCCGCTGATGGAAATTTCCCGCGCCCTAGGCGTGCGTCTCGGTACCCTCGTTGACGACGAGCCGCTGGAAGGCCCGGTGACCTTCAAGGAGACCGATTTCCCCCGCGTGATCCGTTTCTCCGGCAAGGACCCCAAGGCGACGAGCAGCAACCTCGATTTCTACACCATGGCCGCCGGCAAGAAGGATCGCCACATGGAGCCCTTCATGATCGACGTCAAGCCGCGCACCGACAACGTGCCGCCGCTCTCCGGCCATGAAGGGGAGGAGTTCATCTTCGTCCTCTCCGGGACCATCCGCATCAACTACGGCAAGGACAGCTACGAGCTGCATCCGGGCGAGAGCATCTACTACGACTCCATCGTCCCCCACGATGTCCATGCCGTTGGTGATCAGGTTGCGCGCATCCTCGCCGTCGTCTATGCCCCCAGCTAGTTTTCGTCCGGACACGCTCCTTTTCCGCTGCAGCGGCGTCCATCTGCGGTCCTGCTTGTGCGGCGTACCGATGTACGCCTCCGCGCAGGATCTTGATGTCCTTGCTGCAACGAAAAATGACTCGTTTCCGCACTGAAAACTTTATTTGTCAGAGGAAGAGTACGTCATGCCTTATACAAAGAAAACCATCGGCGCCTACTTTGAGGAGCAGGTCAAACGGCAGCCGGACACCGATTTCGTCGTCTATCCCGACCGCGATCTGCGCTGGACCTATAGCCAGTTCAATGAGCGGGTCGATCAGCTGGCGAAGGGCCTGCTGGCGACCGGGATCGGCAAGGGGGATCATGTCGGCATCTGGGCGACCAACGTGCCGGACTGGCTCACCTTCATGTTCGCCACGGCCAAGATCGGCGCGGTTCTGGTGACGATCAACACCCACTACCGCAGCTACGAGTTGGAATACCTGGTCAAGCAGGCCGACCTGGCGGCGCTGGTCGTTATCGACAGTTTCCGCGATCATGATTATCTGCAGACGGTTCGGGAACTGATCCCCGAACTCGCCACCTGTCAGCGTGGCCGTCTGAACAGCGAGAAATTCCCCCATCTTCGCAGTGTCATCTACATCGGTCAGGAGAAGCACCGCGGCATGTACAACACCCGCGAGCTGCTGCTCCTCGGCAGCCAGTGTGGCGACGAACGTTTCAACAAGATCAAGGCATCCCTCGATTGCCACGAGGTCGTCAACATGCAGTACACCTCGGGAACCACCGGTTTCCCAAAGGGGGTTATGCTCAGCCACTACAACATCCTCAACAACGGCTATTACATCGGTGAGCGGCAGAAGTTCTCCCCGGTTGACCGCGTCTGCCTGCCGGTGCCGCTGTTCCACTGCTTCGGCTGCGTTCTGGGCGTCATGGCTGCGCTGGCTCACGGTTCGACCCTGGTGCCGCTGGAAGTTTTCGATCCGTTGATGGTGCTGGCGGCGGTCCAGAAGGAGAAGTGCACCGCAGTCTACGGTGTGCCGACGATGTTCATTGCCGAGCTGGCACACCCGATGTTCGACATGTTCGATCTCAAGTCGTTGCGCACCGGCATCATGGCTGGTTCTCCCTGCCCGGAGGAGACCATGAAGCAGGTCATGAGCAAGATGCACTGCACCGATATCACCATCGCCTATGGTCTGACCGAGGCCTCGCCTGTTATCACCCAGACCCGAACCGATGACACCGTCGCCCAGCGGACCGGCACGGTCGGGGCGGCACTGCCGGAGATCGAGGTCAAGCTGATCGATCCGGATACCGGCAAGGAGGTCGGTGTTGGCGAGCGCGGCGAGCTCTGGTGCCGCGGCTACAATGTCATGAAGGGCTACTACAACATGCCCGAACGTACCGCCGAAGCGATCGATGAAGACGGCTGGCTGCGTTCCGGCGATCAGGCCGAGGTCGATGCCGACGGCTACTACAAGATCACCGGCCGGATCAAGGACATGATCATCCGTGGCGGGGAGAACATCTACCCGCGCGAGATCGAAGAGTTCCTCTACACCATGGACGGGATTCTCGACGTCCAGGTTGTCGGCATTCCGGACGACAAGTATGGCGAGGTCGTCGGGGCCTTCATCATCAAGAAGGAAGGGGCCGATATCACCGAAGAGGATGTTATCGACTTCACGCGCAACAAGATCGCGCCTTACAAGAAGCCGAAGCATGTCTTCTTTGTCGACGCCTACCCGATGACCGCCAGCGGCAAGATTCAGAAGTACAAGCTGCGCGAGATGGCCAGCGAGAGCCTTGGGGTTCAGGCCAAGGTGTTCGATTCGGAGCGTGCAAAGGCAGTCGCCGAGACCCCGACGGTTGTTGTCCACGCCGACCTGTGTAAGGGGTGCGGGCTCTGTATTATCCATTGCCCGAAGCAAATCCTCAGCGCCTCGGACAAGATCAACGCTCTCGGTTACCCGGCAACGGTGGCTGCGGCGGAAGGCTGTATCGGCTGCGCCAACTGCTACATCGTCTGCCCCGAGCCGGGCGCGATCACAGTAACGCGGCCGGACAAGGCGGCGAAATAGACGCTTTGTTGATCCCTTCTCCCTCGGGGAGAAGGTGGCTGAAGGCCGGATGAGGGGCCAACTAGAAGAGCCCCCTCACCCCGACCCTCTCCCCTGGGGAGAGGGGACCCGAAAAAATCAAAAGCAAATCCCCTCCACGTCTCCTTTGATAAAGGGGGACTGAAGGGGATTTAACAAGATAAACAGGAGAACGGTTTTGAAAAAACTGGTCAAAGGGAACGAGGCGGTGGTGATCGGTGCGCTCGTTGCCGGTTGTGACGCCTACTACGGCTATCCGATCACCCCGGCGAGCGAGATCGCTCACGCCGCCAGCGAGTATTTTCTCCCCCTCGGCAAGGTCTTCGTCCAGGCCGAGTGCGAGACCGGCGCCATCAACATGGTTTTCGGTTCGGCCTCGTCCGGGCTGCGGGTCATGACCGCCAGCTCCGGTCCCGGCATCAGCCTGAAGATGGAGGGTGTTTCCTACCTGGCGGGTGCCCAGCTGCCCTGCGTCATCGTCGACGTTCAGCGCGTCGGTCCCGGTCTTGGCAACATCGGCCCGGAGCAGGGGGACTACTTCCAGGTCGTTAAGGGGGGCGGTCATGGTGATTACCGCTGTATCGTTCTCGCGCCATCGTCAGTTGAAGAGACCTATCACATGACTATCGAGGCCTTCGACCTCGCTGACAAGTGGCGCACCCCGGTCTTCATCCTCACCGATGCGACCCTCGGCCAGATGATTGAACCGATCGACATCCGCCAGGAGAAGATCCACCGCGCTGAAAAGCCCTGGGCAGTCACGGCGACGCCGGAGAGCAACGAGAACCTGGTCACCTCGATCTATCTCGACTTTGACGACATGGAGAACTACATCAACTTCCTCCATGACAAGTACCGCCAGATCACCGAAACCGAGGCGAAGGCCGAGGTCTACGGTGCTGATGTGCCTGATATCGTTCTCACCGGCTACGGGATCACCGGCCGCATGCTGCGCAGCGCCGTCGACAAGCTCAACGAGATCGGCATCGACGCCACCCTCATCCGGCCGCAGACCCTCTGGCCCTTCCCGACCGACGTCTATCGCAAGATCGTCAAGCCGGGCGTGCCGGTCTTGTCGGTCGAGTTGAGCCGCGGCCAGTTCATCGAGGATGTCCGCCTGGCCCTGCCGAACAACAAGGTCAAGTGGTACGGCCGCGTCGGCGGCCATCTGCCGGAGCTGAACGAACTCGTCAACCAGGCAGAACTCTGCCTCAAGGAGGCCGCCAATGACTAAGGTCTACGAAAAATCGCCGGTCTTCTTCGACACCTTCGAGCGCAAGCCGAGCTACAAGGAAACTACCCACTACTGCCCCGGCTGCGGTCACGGCGTGCTGCACAAGATCATCGCCGACCAACTCGCCGAGCTCGGGCTGCAGGACCGTACCATCATCGTCGGCCCGGTCGGCTGCGGGGTGTTCATCTACTACTACTTCGACTGTGCTGCCGTCTCCTCTGCCCACGGGCGGGCCTCGGCTGTCGCCACCGGTGTCAGCCGCGCCAACCCGGACTCCGTCACCATCTCCTATCAGGGGGACGGCGACCTGGCGGCCATCGGCACCAGCAACGCGATCCACGCGGCCAACCGCGGCGAGAACATGATCGTCTTCTTCGTCAACAACAATATTTACGGGATGACCGGCGGTCAGCTGGCGCCGACCACCCTGATCGATCAGATCTCGACCACCTCCCCCTATGGGCGGACGGTCAAAAATGACGGTTTCCCGCTGCGTATGGCGGAGATGATGGCCGGGCTGGAAGCTCCGACCCTGGTTGCTCGGGTCGCGGTCAACAACCCGAAAAACATCCGCCAGGCCACCCGGGTGATCAAGCAGGGGCTGGAGGTTCAGCGCGACAAGAAGGGGTATGTCTTCATCGAGGTCCTGGCCCAGTGCCCGACCAACTGGAAAAAAGACCCCAAGGACGCCTGCGAGTGGATCGACAACGTGGTCTGCAAGCAGTATCCCCTCGGTATCTACAAGGACCAGGTCGCTGAGCGTGAGGCTCAGGAGCGCCCCTGCGAGCGGGTCGACTTCGCTGCCGTGGCGCGCCAGTTGGGGCTGGAAGAGAGCCCCGAAAAGCCCGAAAATCAGATCGAGATGATCGCCGAGGAGCTGCGTTTCAAGTTCGCCGGGTTCGGCGGCCAGGGGGTTCTCTCCCTCGGCATGCTGATGGCGCAGATGTCAATGGAGCATGACATGGACGTCACCTGGTTGCCGTCCTACGGCCCGGAGATGCGCGGCGGTGTCGCCAACAGCTCGGTCGTGGTCAGCAAAAATAAGATCGGCTCCCCGGTCGTCGACCATCCCGATGTATTGGTCGCCCTCAACGGCCCCTCGCTGGAGAAGTTCGGCCCGCTGGTCCCGGCCGGTGGCCTGATCATCTACAACAGCTCGCTTATCGATCATGTGCCGGACGGGCTCAAGGGGAAGGTCTATCCGCTGGCAGCCACTGACCTGGCGACCGAAGCCGGAACGGCCAAGGCCGCCAACGTGGTCGTGCTAGGTTTCGTCGCCCAGAAGACCAACATGTTTGAACTGGCCGATCTGGAGAAGTTCCTCGCCAAGAGCTTCAAGAAACCGGCTTTGCTCGATGTCAACATCAAGGCGCTGCGCGCCGGTTGGGAAGCGGCTGATAAATCCTGATCGACGTCTGTCGTCTATTGCAGAACATCAAAGCCCCCGG
>PKUG01000113.1:18410-19436 GCA_002869665.1 Desulfuromonas sp.
CTTTTTTGCGATTTAGCCAGCTATGCGGGGATTGACCGCAGGGGCACGAAGAAAACACCTTTTTCGCTATCGGGATCGCAATCGCAATCGATTTGTAGAATTTAAACTTTCTTCGATTCCGATTCCGATTCCGATTCCGATTCCGATTCCGATACCGATTCCGATTCCGATATGGATATCGATGCCGTTACAATGATCAGCGACCAGTCAAAATTGAAAGCCTTTTCTAAAAATGTTGCGGGAGAGTGCTCGTCGCAACGAAATACCCTCTTTCCAACTTTAGTGGAATCGGCAAATTTCCATTTTTAGTGCGTTTTCAGCTTTCGAAATAAATTTCAAAAAAACAAAACACCGTTATATATTGCTTGAAGTCTGCTCGCACGGCTGTTAACATCAGCGTTCATTTCTTGATGACAGGTTCCCGTGCAACGATGCGCGGGTTCTCGATGCTTTGCAGGGAAAAAGATGAGCGATCAGGCATTGTTGCAGGTGGAAAACGTCTCTCTCAGCTTCGGCGGGGTGAAGGCCTTGCAGGGGGTGAGCTTCAACGTCGAAGCGGGCGAGGTTTTCTCGATCATCGGCCCGAACGGCGCCGGTAAGACCTCCATGCTTAACTGCGTCTCCGGACGCTACCATCCGCAGGTCGGCCGCATCCTCTTCCGCGGTACCGAGATGACCCGTCTCAAGCCGAACCAGCGCTGTAACCTCGGCCTCGGCCGCACCTTTCAGAACCTCGCCCTGTTCAACCACATGTCGGTCCTCGACAACATCATGGTCGGCCGCCACCACCTGTTGAAGAACAACTTCCTCACCGGTGGGCTCTACTGGCTGACCGGTGCCCGGCGCGAGGAGCTGGAGCATCGTCGCCATGTCGAGGAGATTATCGACTTTCTCGAAATCACTCACATTCGCAAGGCCCAGGCCGGAACCCTCTCCTACGGTCTGCGCAAGCGGGTCGAGCTGGCGCGGGCCGTGGCCCTCAAGCCTGATCTGATCCTCCTCGATGAGCCGATGGCCGGGATGAAC
>PKUG01000136.1 GCA_002869665.1 Desulfuromonas sp.
CGATCACCATGCTCGGCAAGCCAGAGCAGGGTTTTGAAACCGGCCTGCGACAGGCCGAGGTGATCAATACTGGCCGCCGGCAAACGAACCAGGCGCTCCTTGAGGGGATCAAGGATTGCAGCATCGATATAGAACTCGACATGCCAGCCAGCTAAATCATAAACCCGCTCGGCCAACCCCTCCAGTTGGGACAACTCTTCCGAACCGCCACGCTTGACGTTGAAACGCACCGCCCGCACCCCGGCGGCAGCGAGGTCGAGAATCTCCTGATCGCTGACCGTAGCAGGAACCTGGGTGACACCGACGAATCCGTCACCCAGCTCTTTCAGTGCGGCAACTAGGTAGCCCTGATCGAACGCCTGAAAGGAGCCGGAGACCACGGCCCCACCGACAAGATCAAAAGTTCCACAGGCCGCCAGGTAATCCTTCGCGGTGAACTCATCCGGCAGGTAGCCGTTGTTCTCCACCAGCGGAAAGCGCTTGTCGATGATATGCATGTGGGCATCAAAGACCCGGACGTTAGCCAGTTCGCGACTCAGGCTCATGACCGCGCCCTATTTCGCCCCGGCCTTGGCGGCCAGGCGAGCATTGAACTTGGCGTAGTCGATGACGAAACGCTCGTGGGTCCCGCGACCGATGATGTCGACCTCGTCGCGGGCAATGACCTCCCAGGAGATCTTTTTCCCCTCAATTGCCGTGCAGCGCGCAGTCGCCTCGACGACCATCCCGACCGGAGTCGCAGCTTCATGGGTCACATTGATCATGGTCCCGACACTCCCCTCCCCCTCATCCATAAAAGGTTTGAGTGCTTCGATGCAGGCCCACTCCATAAAGCCGACCATGAAACCGGTGGCAAAAACGGGCGGCATGGAACGAAACTCTTCCGACTCCGGATAAAGGCTGGGGACGGTTTTTGCTTCTGTCACCCTGAAACTGATAGTTTTCTCAAGCCCGACCTGTACACCTTTTTTCATAAACTGACCTCCCTGTCTGCTGTTCAATTCGGTCACTGGTTATCGTCCAAGTGCTAACGATGACCCAGCCGCCGCCTGAAAGCAACCGGAACTGCGCATTTTTTTAACACGACAGACATCCTCGCCCGGTGTGCACAAAAAAACACCGGCCGGGTTCTGCCAAACCCGGCCGGTGTCCGCCACAAACAAACCGAATGGGAGGTTTTGATTATGACCACTAAAATTTAACAGGAAATCAATTCACGGCAAGACAATAGCGTCTTTTTAGACATATTCCCATTCGGCTTCAAATTGAGCGTTGCGCATAATCAGATCTTATTTATTGCTATTGCTACGACGGTTTCGCCCCCTGTTGTTTTCCGTTCAATTGACCATTAATGCGGTGGCACATTGTTATGGCATTTGTCACAAAATTGTTTCTGACCAACGCCGAAATCGGTGGCAATATCTCTCCCGTAGTAGCTGTTCAAGACGTCGTTGCCCACAACTCCTCCGTCCCCATTTGCGGGGTGGGAGTCTACCAAAAGTGTGGCGTCCATGTCCCATCTCGCCCCGACCCGGAAGGCCGAGCCGTGAGCTCTATGGCAGGTAAGGCACATAACCTGGCTGTTGCTGTCAACCCCTTGCGTACTGGTGGGATCCAGGGTTCCCGTGGACCCGGGCCCCCGTTCAAAGGGCACAAACTGCAGATAGGCCGTGACGCTCGTGCCCAACAGGTCGTCTGTGCTCACATAGCGGTTGTATCGGTTTATTTTTCCTGTCTGCATTTGCACGTCCGAGGAATGCTTGAAGGCGCTGCCATCAGTATTGGCGTGCGTCGGCAGGTACGAAAAATGACAGTTCGCGCACCAGTCAGACATGCCCGAGCCGTAGTCCACATGGGATACGTCTGTTTCGCCGAAGGGAAGCAGGGGGTTTTGAGCGGCGACCGGAGCGGGATTAACGAAGGAGAAGGTCGCACCCGGGGGCTGATATCCCACCCCACCCAGAAGTCGATAGTTGCCCAGCATGGCGCCGCCGGGGGCCGTTCCCCCGTACGAACCGGAGCCGGAGACCGCGGCCGAGCCGCTTCTCGACCGGCCGTGGGGATCGTGGCAGCTGATACAGCTCATGGAGCCCGAGGGGTAGGTTCCACCCGGGGCCTCCGTCCTGACGCTGTCCAGATCCAGTCCGTAGTCAACGGCCAGAACATTGTGTCCGTGGCTCGTGCCAGGGCTGGAACCACCGCTCCAGGTGAAGTCTTTATTGAGCCAATAGAAGTCTCCGCCCGGCGTCATGGCCGAGCCGTCAGGGCTCATCACTGATGCAGTCGTTGGAGACCCGGCACCGTAATGACAGTTGAGACATAGCGAACTTGGGCCAGAAGCTGACAGAAGAAGGCTGGGGCCGCTCCCCCCGCTTTCTGAGTGATGAACGTGGCAATACGAGCACGCCCCCACCCCGCCGTCGTGAACAGCTGCAGCCGCCGGCGAACTGATTGCACAGACCAGGGCCAGACGAAAAAGCAGAATCGACAGATCCCGAAGGAAGAATGACTCCTTATGAGTTCGCTTAAACATAGTTACGTCCTCGCCATAAATCTAAGTCCAAAAAACTGTAAACACCGCCGAATCGATACAAAACTCAACATGCCAGCCGTCCAGGCGGGCATTGAACTTATCGTAGTTGATGGTGAAGCGTTCGTTGTGGACACGGCCGGAATCTTGCGCAACTCTGCCCCTCCGGGTAGAGGCTGGAGAATATTTTCTTTGGCAAAGGCTGATCATGCAAAGAAACAGACCTGCGAAAAATGCTCTGCACGTATCAGTCCTGAAGCAGAAAAAGCTGCACCCGGCTGTTGTTACGGTCGGCAACGGCCAGAAGTCCGTCCGCACCGACACAGAGCTGGGCGGGGTAAAAGAGTTGACCATCAGCACGTCCCATCCCCAGCCTGCGCCCC
>PKUG01000108.1 GCA_002869665.1 Desulfuromonas sp.
GTCGAGGAATACCTGGATATCGACGCCTCGCTGGTTCGCGGCGAGGGCTCTTTTCTGTTGCGCGTCCGCGGTGATTCGATGATCGATGCCCAGATCGCCGACGGCGACCTGGCCGTGGTGCGGCCACAGCAGACTGCTGAAAATGGGGATATCGTCGTTGCCATGCTCGATGGCGAGGCGACCCTGAAGCGCTTTTACCGCGAGCGGGGCCAGGTCCGCCTGCAGCCCGAAAACCCCCGCCTGGAGCCGATTATTCTTACCGCCGCCGATGGTGAACTCGCTCTGGTCGGTAAGGTCACCGGTATCATCCGTTGCCTGGAACCCTGAACGATGGACGCCCTTGACGAAGATATCCGGGTCGGCGTCGTTCACGGCCCCGGCGGCCGTATCCGGCCGGTCTGGTTCGACCTCAACCGCCGCCAGCACCGGGTTCAGCAGGTAACCAACAGCTGGCGCGAACGGCGCGGCCAGAATGTCCTCATCTATTTTCATGTCAGCGACGGCGGCGCCCTGTACGAACTGGTCTACGACCTGGCCGCCGGGCGCTGGCGCCTGGAACAGATTGAAGCATTGTAGGGCGGGGTAGAGTCAATGGAACGCACCATTCTCCACATCGATATGAATGCCTTTTTTGCCGCGGTCGAGCAGCAGTCGAACCCCGCCTTGCGCGGTCGGCCGGTCGCCGTCATCGGCAGCCGCCAACGAACAATTATCCTGACCGCCTCCTACGAAGCGCGTGCTTACGGGATCAAGACCGGGATGATGCTTCACGAAGCACGGCAGAAATGCCCTGACTTGATTCTCGTACCGGCCAACAACCGCCTCTATACCCATGTCTCCAGCGGGATCATTCGGCTGATGCAGGATTATACCCCCCAGGTCGAGGTCTTCTCCATTGATGAAGCCTTTCTCGACGTCACCGGCTCACTCAACGTTTTCACCAGCGCCGAGCGGATCGCTTACCTGATCAAATCGCGGATCAAGGCCCGCTTCGGGCTCACCTGTTCGGTCGGGATTGCGCCCAACAAGTTGCTCGCTAAGCTCGCTTCGGAGATGAAAAAACCGGATGGCTTGACGCGGATCGCCGCGGACGATGTTGCGCGGGTGCTGGAGAATCTGCCGGTCGGTGAACTCTGCGGTATTGGTCGCCGGACCCAGGAAAAGCTTGCCCGCCTGGGGGTGCACACCTGCGGCGAACTGGGGCGCTTCCCCGTGGCCGTTCTGCGCGCCCATTTCGGTGTTGTCGGTGAGCGTCTGGCGCTGATGGGGCGCGGGATCGACGGCAGCCCGGTGCTCTCCCCCGAACAGGAACCGGAGGTCAAGACGGTCGGCCACGGAATGACCCTCGAACGGGACATCTCCAGCCGCGAAGAGATCGCCCGTTTCCTTCTGCAACTGGCCGAGATGGTCGGCCGCCGGGCGCGGCGTTACGGGGTTTCGGGGCAGACGGTGACCCTGACCCTGCGTTACGCCGATTTTTCCACCTTCAGCCGCCAACGGGTTCAGCCGCAGCAGATCTGGCGCAGCGAGGAGATCTACCACGCCGCGCTGCAGATCCTCGATAGCCTGCTGCTGGCGCAACCGGTACGCCTGCTCGGCGTGCGTCTGTCCCAACTACAGCCGCGGGAACGCCAGATCCCCCTGTTTGACGAAGAACGCCGCCGCGAAAGCCTGACCGCAGCGCTCGACGGAGTGAACGAACGCTACGGCGAATTCTCAGTCATGCCGGCCAGCCTGCTGCCGCTCAAAGGGAAGGGGAGCCACGTCATCTCCCCCGCCTGGCGCCCGGAGGGGATCCGCAACGTCAAGGTCAGCTGAGAGCATGATCCTTTTCGCATTCCAGCCTCCTTTTATAGCTTCGGCGGATAAATACCTGAGTCGGGCTAATAGCCGTAATCCAAAATAACAATCAGAATCGGGATCGTGAATTCAGATTTCGCGCAGAGACGCGGAGGCGCGGAGAAAGGCTGAGGAAAGATTGAAGAGAATAGATGTCTAATGGACAGTAATTCTATGAATTTGTTGGAAAAATAAGACGTTCTCCCTCAGCGCCACTGCGCTTCAGCGGGATAAGTTAAATAGAATTTTCTGGTTACCCTGATAAGTTTTTCCTGAGCAGAGCAGATCGAGATAATCTTCAATCTTTTCACCGTTTAATCACCTGTTTAATCACCCGAGCAATAGTGGCCTTGCACCGTAGCATTCCAATATTTCTCCCTCTTCGACATGGCATCTTCAGGCGGAATATATTAGACTTCCGCCGAACACTGCTCCATGGTTTGTCCCATAACCTTCTAGAGCCATCAAATTTATCGATATAACAAGGAGTTCTTATGACTGATTCAGCCAACTGGTCGCCGTCGAGCTGGCGTAATTTCCCCGCGCAGCAGCTTCCGCCATGGCCTGATCCTGATGAGTACCAGCAGGCGGTGGAGACGATTTCGGCGTTTCCGCCCCTCGTGTTCGCCGGTGAGATCCGCGCGCTGAAAGATATTCTGGCCAAGGCGGCGGAAGGGGAGGCGTTCCTGCTGCAGGGGGGGGACTGCGCCGAGGACTTTTCACAGTGCACGGCACCATATATCCGTGAAACCCTCAAGGTTCTGCTGCAGATGGCGATTATCCTGACCTATGCCGGGCGCAAGCCGGTGGCCAAAGTCGGACGGATTGCCGGTCAGTTCGCCAAGCCGCGCTCCTCGAACATGGAGAAGATCGGCGACCAGGAGTTGCCCAGCTACCGTGGCGACATGGTCAACGCTCCCGAGTTCACCCCCGAGGCGCGGCGCCCCGATCCCCAACGTTTGATCAAAGGCTACTATACATCCTGCGCGACGATGAACCTGCTGCGTGCCTTTACCAAGGGGGGCTACGCGTCACTGCAGCGGGTCCACTCCTGGAACAACGATTTCGTCAAGAACTCGCCGATCGGCCAGAGCTATGAACAGCTCGCTGAGCAGATCTCGATGACTTTGAGCTTTCTTGAAAATATCGGTCTCAAGGTCGACAGCCCGCAGTTCAATCAGGCGAATGTCTACACCTCGCACGAGGCGTTGCTCCTCGGTTACGAGGAAGCCTTGACGCGGCGCGATTCGATCAGCGGCGAATGGTATGACTGCAGCGCTCATATGGTCTGGATCGGCGACCGGACCCGCCAGCTGGACGGCGCACATGTCGAGTTCTTCCGCGGCATCCATAACCCCATCGGGCTAAAGATCGGCCCCAGCTATGATCTCGACGAAACGCTGCGCCTGATCGAAAAGCTCAACCCCGAGAACGAAGCGGGGCGACTGACCCTGATCACCCGTTTCGGTGCGGGGAAAGTCGGCGACTATCTGCCGCGCCTGGCGCGGGGGGTGAGGGGCGCCGGACACAAGGTGGTCTGGTGCTGCGACCCGATGCACGGCAATACCTATGTCGCTGAAAGCGGCCATAAAACCAGGAATTTCGACGACATCATGGCCGAGGTCCGCGGGTTCTTCGATATTCATAGGGCCGAAGGGACGATCCCCGGTGGCGTTCACCTGGAAATGACCGGGGAGAACGTGACCGAGTGTATCGGCGGTGGCCGGAAAATTGAGAACGATCATCTCAAGCTGAACTATGCCACCCAGTGTGATCCACGTCTGAATGCCGAGCAGAGCCTCGATCTCGCTTTCCATCTGGCCCAGATGATTAACAGTTAGCTCTGTCTCCGGCGTTTGCAGGCCGGTTGCAAGATGCGTTTTTTTGCTGTTATCACGCAAAACAGGTCGGGGAGTTATTTAACCTCCCCTGCCTGTTTGTTTTTGGGGAATCTGTGATGTCAGTGTCGCGAAAATGCTGACTTGTGAGGAATATGGGAAGGGGACTCTTTTTTGGTTGGATTACTTAAGAGCGCCCCACTCAGCGTGATTATGTGATTTTTATGGATGATTCATGATGACTGGCGGCACTACGGCTTTCGAAAACCACCGGTGCATTAATAAAGTTTGCAGAGCTATTTTTCGTCCGAGTTGATTTTCCGGTAAGGAGATTGTCTCTTAATCGCTATTGTCAATTTGATGACTTGATAGATCAACCCAGCGAAACTACCTAAAAATAAAAGTATTATTGGTTTTGATTCGGCCCAAAAAACCGTAGGCGCATTCATCCATTGTGAAAAAACATCGGTTCTGTAGATATCAAAAGCAAGCCAAACGAAGACAAGCAAGATTATTACAAGTCCGAGGGACAATTCTTTGACTTCATTTCTTGAGCTCAACATTGAATCCTAATATTGCAATAACCGGGTGCGTGGCTCAGATGAAACTTAGTAGCGAGATTTTCGAGAAACGAACCGAGAAAATTGCTCTGGTTGATCTATGGGTTACTTAAATTTCCCGCTAAAATTAAATGTATTGGGACTGTGTCTACGCATTCCACAAACAAAAAAGCCATTCGTTGGCTGCTACGGATGGCTTTTTTTACGTATCATCGATCCCCCTGATTCTCAGATACCTGCATTAGAATGAATGTCGTAAACCTAGCGCAGAAGATGGGGAGTGTCAAAAGGAAAGGGGTGTTGACTATCCTGTGTGCTCTCGGAATCGCTATAGGGTTTCTCCGGAAAAGTCTCGATTCCGATCCCGATAGCGATCCCGATTTTACTGATGTTGTGCCAGCCTTGGGTATTCGCCCATTTCCGCAATATTAGCGGGTTCCCATAACCTCTCAAATGTGCAACAGCGCTAGCCAGAGCGGCAGGGTGATCGCGGAGAGCAGGGTGCTGACCGAGATGATGGTGACGGCGATGTCGAGGTCGCCGTGCATCTGGCGGGCCATGACGTAGGCGACGGTCGCCGTCGGTGTGCAGAGCAGGATGAAGGCCGGCAGGTAGCTCTCCGGCGCTACGCCGAGCAGGGTGAACAGCAGCAGGCCGAAGGCCGGGAGCAGGATCAGCTTGACGCTGACCGCCCCGGCGATTTCGATCTTGCGGCTGCGCAGCGTTTTGAACGACAGCGAGGCACCGATCAGCAGCAGCGCCGCTGGCGGGGCCAGTTGGCCGAGCATTTTCAGCGTCCGGTCGATGACCTCCGGAATCGGTAGTTCCAGCCCCGAGGCGATAATTCCCGCCATACTCGAAACGATCACCGGGTTCTGCAGCAGTTTGACCAGGGGGCCGCTCTGCTTTTCAGTACTGGTTCTGGAGGAGAAGGACTGGAGGATGCTGACCGACATGACATTCTGCAGGATCATCAGGAAGCCGGAGATAATCCCCGCTTGAGCCAGCCCGGTGCTGCCGAGAAAATAGAAGGCGACCGGCAGACCGATATAGCCGAGATTGCCGTGACAGGCCCCCTGGATCAGTACGCCCGCTCTATCCCCAGGTATGCATGCCACCTTCGAGAACAACCAGCCGCTGACATACATCAGAAACGCCGCTCCCAGGGTCGTCAGGGTGACCTGAATATTGAACCCCTGGGCCAGCGGGAAGTTTGAAATCGCGTGGAACAGAAACGCCGGAATGGCGAAATAGTAGATCAGCCGGTTGAGCGGGTTGAGCACCTCGTCCGGCAGAAAACCCCGGTGGGCAGCAACCCAGCCGAGGGCGATGAGAATAAATATCGGGGCAATTGTGATCAGTGTCTGCATCTGGTAACGTCGAAGCAGTGGAACTAAGTGCCGCAATGCAGGTGGTGCGCGCTCTTACAACGTCTCTAGCGACTGATTTTCTGCTTGCGGACCAGAGGAAAACAATGGAAAACGGAAACACCAGGCCGGTTGTCCTGCTTGAAGATGAAACTCTGCGTGACGGTCTGCAGGTCGAAAGCAGGATCTTTACCCTGGAAGAGAAGCTGGCGATTTATGAACAGCTCAAAGCTGCCGGCGTCCGGCGAATCCAGGTCGGCTCCTTTGTCCACCCGCAGCGTGTGCCGCAGATGGCCGATACCGATGAACTGATTCGGACGATCAACGCCCAAAGGGAGGGCGGCCCGCTGCTCTCCGCACTGATTCTCAACGACAAGGGGCTTGAGCGGGCACTGGCCTGCGGGGTGAAGCATGTCAGTATGTCGGTTTCCGCCAGCAATACCCACAGTCGTAAAAACGCCGGCAAGGACAGCCACGACGCGCTGGCATCAATGTCCGAGTTGATCACCTCTGCCGTTGCCGCCGGGATGACCGTGCGGGCGGGAATCCAATGTGCCTTCGGTTGTGTCTATGAAGGGGCCGTGCCCCATGAAGCGGTCATCGCCATCGCCGAGAAGTTGGCTCTGACCGGCGCCAGCGAGGTGAACCTGGCCGATTCGACGGGGATGGCGACACCCCCGGCAATTTTTTCTCTGGTTTCCAAGGTGCGTGACGTCGCCCCCGACATGGGGATCTCCCTGCACCTGCACGACACGCGCGGCATGGGGATGGTCAACCTGTTTGCCGGCTATCGGGTGGGCGTGAGAACCTTCGATGTCTGTGCCGGCGGGTTGGGCGGTTGTCCGTTTATTCGCGGTGCGGCGGGCAACGTGGCGCTTGAAGATGCAGTGAATATGTTCAACAGCATCGGCGTTGATACGGGTATCGACGTCTACGCGGTTTGTGATACGGTAGCGCATTTACAATCGTTACTCGGCAGGGAGCTGCCGGGGAAAATGTCGAGAGTTGTTGCTTTTGAGAGGAATAATGGCTGAGTCGACGGAAACGAAATCGACGGCGGTCCCTTTGGTCGATGCTGTCCTGAAGGCGCTGGAGATTCTGGACTGCTTCAATCTGCAGGAGACAGAACAGTCCCTGAACCAGCTATGCGACAAAACCGGGCTTTACAAGAGCCGTGTCCACCGGTTGTGCGGCACCCTGATCGCCGCCGGCTACCTGGTGCGGACATCGCGGACCAATTATCGTTTGGGCCCCAAGCTGATCGTCCTCGGCAAGGTCTACGAGAAGACCAACTCCATGCGTTCCATCGCGGTCCCTTTCATGAAAGAGCTGGCCGAAGCGACCGGCGAATCGGTGGCCCTGTTTGTTATCGACAATATGAAGTGTATCTGCATGGCCCGTGAAATGGGGCCGTCGCGCTTGACTTACGCGATCAACGAAGGGGATTATCTGGAGCTCCACTCAACTGCGTCAGGACGGGTGTTGCTGGCCTACGCCGATGAGGCGTTTGTCAAAAAAGCACTGGAGCACGAGATGATCCAGTTCACTCCGACGACCGTCACCGACCGCGACACTGTGCGCGCGGAGCTTGAGGCTGTGCGTGAATGCGGTTACTCGATCAACAAGGAAGGACGGGAAATCGGTATCGCCGCGATCGCTGCGCCGATCTTCGATTTCGAGAACAAGGTTCCGGCGGCATTGGCTGTCGTCGGCCCCGTCCATCGTTTCAGTGATGAGCGCTGCGAGGTCATGTTGAAGCATTTGCTCGACGCGACCACGAAAATTTCTCGGCTGATGGGGGAGTCCTGACTATTCTGATTGAAACTCGGGTTGTAGTTTTGTTCCCGGTATTTTTAAACCTTCAGATTTTGCAGGGAGGTATAGACACTGCTCAGATAGTCGATGGTGGTGCAAATTATAATTGATTTCAGATCGGTAAGTTAATTGAGTAACTGCAATATCTGGGTGAGAACGGTCTCCTGTGATTTTCCCGTTGTCGCTACCTGTTCAAATGATGAGTAAACCGGCCCTCTCAATTCCAGTAATTCGAGAACTTTACCACGCGGGTCTTTTTCTTTGAGCAAGGGGCGGGTGCCGGGTTGGGTCGCAACCCTGGCAAGTATGGTGTCAACGTCGGCAGTCAGGCAGATAATCCGTCCTGATTTTTGAAGCATCTTTACGTTGTCGGGATTCATGACCAGCCCGCCTCCGGTCGCAATGACCAACCCCTCCTCTCTCGCCAGTTCATGCACGAGGTCAGCTTCCATTCGGCGAAACGCTGCTTCTCCCTGTTCCTGAAAAATATCCTTTATCGTTGTCCCCTCACGTTTTTCTATTTCGCTGTCCGTGTCGATAAATTCGTAGTCTAGCTGTTGTGCCAGCAAACGTCCGATGGTGCTTTTACCCGTCCCCATGAATCCGGTGAGTATGATGTTTTTTTTCATGTCTCTCTGTCGTCTTCCCTGTGACCGGACGGTGAGGCATCCGGTTGTTGAAAAGATAAGGTCATCAGCATCGCAGTGAATAGAAATTTCAGCCCCGGCAGATCAAAGATCTGCTGATTTCGGCAGAACTTAACATAAATTTTAATACCAGTCTTAAAATAATGAGTTAGCCTGAATCGATCGACTGTAAAGCGGGGCGATTTTATTTTGCTCCGGCGGGTAAAAAACCTGAGTCGAGCTCAACCGCTGTAACCCAGAATAATAATCGGTATCGGTATCGGTATCGATATCGGTATCGGAATTCAGATTTCGCGCAGAGGCGCGGAGGCGCAGAGAAAGACCGAAGAAAGATTGAAAATGAATAGAATGTCTAAGGGGCAGGACATTCGATGGATTTGTCGGAAAGCTAAGAGGTTCTCCCTCTGTGCCACTGCGTCTCAACGGGATACAAACTTACTGTTTAAACACCGGAGCAATAAGAACAGCATGATCTGGATCTCTGCGTGAGGGCTGCTCCGTCACAACGAGAAGATTTACGGAATCCGTCAATGTCTGTGATAGCCAATAATGTTCTGCCGCTATTCCTGATTTTCCTCCTCGGGCACCTGTGTAAACGTTTCGGTCTGCTCACCAGGGAGAATGCCGATCTGTTGCTCAAACTGTTCTTCTATGTCGCTCTGCCGGCGTTGGTCCTGCTGTCGATTCCGCAGCTGGAGCTGACATTGGAGCTACTCTCGCTGCCCATCGCAGCGATGGCGATGGTTCTGAGCGGTTTTCTGCTCGCCCTGTTCTGGCGCCGGCGGTTGACCATGGAGCGGCAGGCACTGGGCGTATTTTTTGTCGGTTCCATCATTTTCAACGGTGCTTTTGCCTATCCGTTCATCTTCGTCAGCTATGGCGAGCAGGGGATGGCAATCGCCTACCTGTTCGATTTCGGCAATGCCGTTGTTGCTTTCTCGCTGGCGTATTACCTGGCCTGTCGTTACGGTTCGAGTGACTACACGCCGGGGAACCTGGTGCGTAAATTTGTCCTGTCGCCCCCCTTGCTGGCGTTGCTGATCGCGATTGTGCTGAACCTGACCGGGTTGCGCTTTCCATCGTTCGGTCAGGAGTTCCTGCGCATTCTCAGCAGCCTGACGACACCGCTGGTCCTGCTGGCGCTGGGGGTCTATTTCAATCCGCGGATCGTTCACGGTGGCCCCCTGGTTGCGGTGATTGTTATCCGGATCTTCTGCGGGATGCTGCTGGGGCTTTTGCTGGTCAAACTGTTCGGCCTGACCGGCATGGTGCGTAACGTGGTGCTGGTGATGGCGGTCAGCCCCTCGGGGATGAATACCCTGACCTACGCCGCGATGGAAGGGTTGGACAAGGAGTTTGCCGCCAGCCTGATCTCCTACACCACGGTGATCAGTATGCTGATGTTTCCGCTGATGATCTATCTGACAGGATAAATGGAGCGGATGGAGCGGGTGCTCTGCTTTCCCGCCCCCGATTTCGTTCCACGCTACGGCAAAACGGGTTGTTGATTGACAAGAGGCAGCATTGACTATAGAAAAGTTAAAATAATTTCGACGCATTTCTAGCCAGTTCTGGTTTTTACGGGAGGTTTGTATGAGAAAGATCAACTCAATCGGTTACCACACGAAACTCTGTGCCGTTATCGGCAACCCGATATCACACAGCATGTCACCGGCGATTCACAACGCGGGCTACGATGCCCTGGATCTCGATTTCGTTTACTTCCCCTGCGAGGTGGAAGACGTCAAGGGGATGCTCGATGGCATGCGGGCGATGCACAACTTCCGTGGTTTGAGCGTCACCATTCCGCATAAGCTGGCCGTCATTCCGTACCTTGACGAGATCAACGAAGTGGATAAACACATCGGTTCGATCAATACCGTCGTCAAGGAAGGGGACAAGCTGATCGGCCTCGGGACGGACGGCCCCGGCGCGCTGAAGGCGTTCCTCGATGCCGGTGTCGATTTCAACGGCAAGGTCGTGACCATGCTCGGCTGTGGCGGTGTGGCGCGGGCGATCGCTTTCACCCTCGCAGACCAGACCGCTCTTTCTGAGTTGGTGCTGCTCGATATCGATGCCGATTTCCTTAAAGGGCTGGCGTCCGACATGGAGAATGGAACGGATAAAAAGATCAGTTCGGCGCTGCTGAACGAGCAAGCCCTGGTCGATGCGATGCAGAAAAGTGATGTGATCATCAATTGTACGCCGCTTGGAATGCATCCCAGAGAGGATGCCACGCCTGTTCCGCAGGAACTCTTCCGGGCCGGCCAGGTTGTCTTCGATGCCGTCTATAACCCGCTTGAGACCCGGCTGCTGAAAGAAGCCAAAGCGAGCGGTTGCCTGACGATTTCCGGTGTCGAGATGTTCGTCAACCAGGCGGTTTTGCAGTTTGAACACTTCACCGGGGAGGATGCTCCTGTCGAGGTGATGCACAAGGTTGTGATGGAGAAGCTGGGCGCCTGATTCGGCATGCCCTCGGGGGTGTATCTGTTATCCATTTATTCAGGCCTCTCGCTATTCGGCGGGGGGCCTGAAGCTTTTTGTCGGGTCCATTTGCAGGACAAGTTGGAGCCGATCTGTTCTTTGTTGCGGTACCGGGTTCATTTCGGCTTATTTGTCTTGGCTTGACAGGGGCTTTCTGGCATAATCCCGCCCCTTGCAAAATCATTATTTATAAAGGACTTAAGTGTATGTCTGAAAAGATCAGGAATATTGCGATCATCGCCCACGTCGACCACGGCAAGACCACCCTCGTCGACGCCATGCTGATCCAGTCCGGGGTGTTCCGGGAAAACCAGGAAATCACCGAACGGGTCATGGACAGCAACGACCTGGAAAAGGAGCGCGGCATTACCATTCTGTCGAAGAACCTTTCGGTCCAGCACGGTGATCTGAAGATCAACATCGTCGACACCCCCGGCCACGCCGACTTCGGCGGTGAGGTTGAGCGGGTTCTGAAAATGGTCGACTCGGTTCTGCTGCTGGTCGATGCCTTTGACGGGCCGATGCCGCAGACCCGTTTCGTTCTGAAAAAATCTCTCGACCTCGGGCTCAAGCCGATCGTCGTCATCAACAAGATCGATCGCCCCGGTGCGCGTCCGGAAGCGGTGGTCGATATGGTCTTCGATCTCTTCTGCGAACTGAACGCCAACGAAGAGCAACTCGATTTCCCGATCGTCTATGCTAGCGCCAAGAATGGCTACGCCAAGAATGATCTGGCCGATCCGTCGGAGAACCTGGAGCCGCTGTTCCAGATGATCCGCGAGCGTGTTGACCCGCCGCAGGTGGATGTCGCCGCGCCTTTCCAGCTGTTGGTCACCAATATCGCCTATAACAAGTTCATCGGCCGGATCGCTACCGGCAAGATTTTCAACGGCAAGGTGAAGTCGGGCGAGACCGTTGCCTGGATCGATAAGAACGGTCACATCAAGAATGGCCGGATCAGCAAGCTGCTCGGCTACCAGGGGCTGCAGCAGGTCGAAATCAGTGAGGCTTTCGCCGGTGATATTGTCACTGTTGCCGGTTTTGAAGACCTGGGAATCGGTGAGACCCTTGCTTGTGCCGAGCATCCGGAGGCGCTGCCCTATGTCGCTATCGACGAGCCGACCCTGTCGATGAACTTTGTCGTCAGTAACTCCCCCTTCGCCGGCCGCGAAGGGAAGTTCGTCACCTCCAGGAATATCCGCGATCGCCTGCTGAAAGAGCTGAGAACCAACGTCTCTCTGCGTGTCGAAGAGACCAGCAACACCGACACTTTCAAGGTCTCCGGCCGCGGCGAGCTGCACCTGTCGATCCTGATCGAAAACATGCGCCGTGAAGGGTTCGAGATGTCGGTCTCGAAGCCGGAGGTTATCTTCCGTGAGGTCGAGGGGGAGCGCTGTGAACCGATGGAATTTCTGACGATCGACGTTCCGGAAGAATACCAGGGAACGGTTATCGAGAAGCTCGGAACGCGCAGGGCGGAGATGGTTTCGATGACGCCGATGGACGGCACCAACCGGATCGAGTTTGTTATCCCGGCCCGGGGCCTGATCGGTTTCCGTACCGAGTTCCTCACCGAGACCCGCGGTACCGGTGTGATGAACCACACCTTCCACGAGTATGCGCCCTACAAGGGGCCGATCATCGGCCGCAAGAACGGTGTCCTCGTGTCGATGGATGCCGGTGAATCGGTTGCTTATTCCCTCTACAACCTGCAGGAGCGTGGGATTCTTTTCATCGGTCCCGGCATCGATGTCTATGAAGGGATGATCGTCGGCCAGCACGCCAAAGAAAACGACCTGGTGGTCAACTGCTGCAAGGGGAAAAAACTGACCAACGTCCGTGCCTCCGGCAGTGATGAAGCGATCCGTCTGACTCCTCCGACGGTGCTGTCTCTGGAGCAGGCGCTCGAATACATCGACGATGACGAGCTGGTCGAGGTGACACCGAAATCGATCCGCCTGCGCAAGAAGTACCTCGACGCCAACGAGCGCAAGAAGAAGGAGAAGCAGACGAAGTAAGTTCGTCTTCAGCTATCTGAATAGAACAAGGGCCGCCCCGGTAACGGAGCGGCCCTTTGTGCATCTGGTGGAGTCCTGTGAATCCGACCCGCTAAAAACTCTGCGCCTGGCCGAACATCATGCTGATGATCTCGCGGGCGGTCTCTTCGACCGATTTGTTCGTCGTATCGATCTTGCGCCACTGGCGGTTCTTCTTGATCAGCGCGTGGACCATCTCCATCTCGTCGAAAATTCTCTTCAACTCGCTGTAGTTGCTCCGCGTGCGGTAGTGCTTGAGACGCGCGTCGCGGACCTTCTGCAGCACTTCGGGGTCCATCACCAGGCAGACGATCTTGCTCTGATCGACATCGTAAATATCGTTGGGGAGTGGGACTTCGGGGACCAGCGGAATGTTGACCACCTTGTACCCCTGCTGGGCGAGGAAGAAGGAGGTCGGAGTCTTCGAGGTTCGGGAGGGGCCGAGAATGATGATGTCGGCCTCGGCAGCCTTGCCGGCATCCTGGCCGTCGTCGTACTTCATGGTGAATTCGATCGCCTCGATCCGTTTGAAATATTTGTCATCGACCTTGCGCAGCAGGTTGGCGTCCTCACGTGGCGTGCTGCCGAGGTAAACGCTGAGTTTTTCCAGCGGCGGACCGAGAATGTCGTGGTGCATCAGTGCCTTGTGATGGCAGATCTGGTGGACCAGTTCACGGGTGTGCTTTTTGGCGATGGTGAAGGCGACAAAGGCACCGTCCTCCGCGGCTTGATCGAGGACTCCGCGGACCTTTTCTTCGCTGTCGATGCGGGAAAAGATGCGCAGGTTGGTTGTGGCGCTGTTGAATTGCACCATGCTTGCGCGCATGACGGTGATGGCGCTCTGCCCGGTGCCGTCGGAGACGACGTAAACCATCTTGGGAGTCAATAAATCCATGCGGTTTTCTCTCTTTAATTCAAGCGTTTATTTTTAAAGGGTCAGTGTTGATGTCGCAAAATCAGGCTGATCACCGTAGCCTTCTGTCTCTGAGTGCAGGCGAAAGTTTTGTCCATAATAAAGGTATTTTTCTCCCGCTGAGGCGCGGAGATATCTTCTCTCTCTAATCAGCCGGTCCTTCTCAGCGTCACTGCGCCTAAGCGGGATGAACCGGGGCGCTGTTTTGCATACGGATTCTACATCTCCGGGAGCTTTAATTCTGCAAAACCGGCCAGGAACGTGCGGATCTTGTCCGCAATTCTGGCGACTCCGCCTGCGTCTTCGCTTTCAATATTGAGCGGCAGCTGCGGATCGTGGAGGGATTTACGCAGCAGCGCCCAGCCGTTGCCGGCCGTGGCGTCGCATGTCACATGTACCCCTTCGTGGTTGTTCGGAGTAAGCTGCCAGCCGGGGGTTGCTTCGGCGAAGGCGCTGAAGGCCGTAAGAACATCGTCGGCGTAGCTGCTGAAATCGGAGACCAGGATTGCCGGACGGAATTCAGCAGCTTCAACCGGTTCCGGCAGCTCAGCGATCAGTTCATCGATGGTCTGTCCAGCCTCTTTGAGCCGGGCGATCTTGATCAGGATCTTGGCGATCTGGTAGGCGCCGTCATCGAGGAAATGATTTTCCTTGAGAGCACCGTGTCCGGAGGTTTCCATCGCCAGCCAGGATTCGCTTCCTGCAGTGTTGAGGCGGATTGCTTCATTGATAACGTTTCTGTAGCCGCGTTGGAAACGGTGGTGAACTCCGCCGAGCTTCTCCTCGATCCACCACTTGAGGCCGGTCGAAGTGACCGAGTCGGTGACGATCACGGAGCCGGGATGCTCTTCGAGAACGATGGCGGCCATCAGGGCGATGAAGCGGTTGCGGTTGATCGGCGTTCCGTTGCGGTCGACGGCCCCGGCGCGATCGACATCGGTATCGAAGATGATGCCGAAGTCGGCCCGGTTCTCCGTGACTGCGGCGATGATTGCCTCCATCGCTTTTGCGTCTTCCGGGTTGGGTGCGTGGTTCGGGAACATTCCGTCCGGTTCAAGAAAACGGCTGCCGTCGGTGTCGGCCCCCAGGGGGCGTAGTACTCGGTCGACAAAAAAACCACCCGCGCCATTGCCGGCATCGACAACGATTTTCAGCCCGTTCAGCGGTGTCTCACAGCCGCTTCCGGCGCGAATGACCTGGACCAGATGGTTCGTGTAGTCACCCATCAGGTCGACCTTTACCGCTGCTGATGATGCTTCCGTCTCTAGCTCACCGTGCTGCGCAGCCAGGGTCAGGATCTCTTTGATGTCCTTCTTTTCCAGCCCCCCCTCACGGGTGAAGAATTTCATCCCGTTACGGTTGAAGGGGAGGTGGCTGGCGGTGAGCATGATGGCGCCGTCGTAATTGTGATTGCTGAAGAGGGTGGACATGAACATGGCCGGCGTTGAGGCCAGCCCGCAATCGAACAGGGTTGCACCGCCTGTCGCGAGCCCCTGGAAGATACTCTTCTTGATCCGTTCGGCTGAGATGCGCGAATCGTGACCGACGGATATTTTAAGCTCCGCTGCTGGAGTTCCGCTGCGTTCTGCCAGCCATTCGGTGAAGGCGCGGCCGATGGCGCGGACAACCGGATCGGTGAGGGTGATCGGCTGTTCAGCGACACCACTGCTGGCGACGCCGCGGATATCGCTGCCATTCTGCAGTTTGAACCATTTTTCCATGAAATACCTGTCTCCCGTTAAGATGTGATCCTACACGGTCAGTTCGAGCAACGCATCCAGTTCCCCATTGAATTCCAGGGCGTAAAGATCGTCGCAGCCGCCGACATGGCGCTCGCCGATGAAAATCTGTGGCACGGTGCGCATACCGTTGGCTTTTTCGACCAGCTTCATCCGCTCGTCGGGATTTCCATCAAGGTTGATCTCTTCAAAATCGACCCCTTTGTTTTTGAGCAGTTGTTTGGCCTTGATGCAGTAGGGGCAGACGGTGGTGGTGTAGACAATGACCTGTTTCATATTCTCCTCAATAAATTTATGGCCGGGATATCGTGGCCTTCGACGATTGTTTGACGTTTATAATGGCATGCCGAGGCGTTTGATTTTCTCGACCAGGGTGGTGCGGTTGATTCCCAGCAGTTCCGCGGCACGGGCTTTGACCCCCTGGCCGAGTTGCAGGGCCTGTCCGATCAACTCGCGCTCGATATCGGCGATGGCGTGATTCAAGTCGATCCCGTCACTGGTGAGCTGGGGAGCGCTGAATTCCGCTACCGGGGTCTGCAGGCCGATATCCGGCGGCAGGTCGGCGCAGGTGATGATGTCGCTGTCGGTCAGGGCGATGGCGCGCTCGATGATGTTCTCCATTTCGCGGACATTCCCCGGCCAGTCGTAGTTTTCCATTGCCCGCATGGCGTCAGGGCCGATGCGGATCAGCTCATGATTCATCTCTCGGCAGATCTTGGCCAGGAAATGGCGCGCCAGCAGCGGGATGTCACCACGGCGTTCACAGAGCGGCGGCAGGTGAATCGGAATGACGTTGAGGCGGTAATAAAGATCCTTACGGAACTTTCCCTGGGTGACCTGCTGGTGCAACTCAACGTTGGTCGCTGAAATCAGGCGGATGTTGAGCTGGATCTTGCGGCTGGAACCGACACGCTCGAATTCATGTTCCTGAAGTACGCGCAACAGCTTCATCTGCAACTGCAGCGGCATATCGCCGATTTCATCGAGGAAGAGGGTGCCGCCGTTGGCGATTTCGAATTTTCCCGGTTTGTCAGCGAAGGCACTGGTGAAGGCCCCTTTGACGTGACCGAACAGTTCCGATTCGAGCAGGTCAGCGGGGATGGCACCGCAGTTGATGGCGATGAAGGGTTTGTCCTTGCGCGGGCTGTTGTAGTGGATCGCCTTGGCAACCAGTTCCTTGCCCGTCCCCGAAGCACCGAGAATCAGGATGGTCGAATCGGTTCCGGCGACCTTCTCCATGCGGCTGAAGACCTGCTGCATCGGCTGGCTGGCACCGATGATGTTCTCGAATTTGTAGCGGCCACGTAGTTGTTGGCGCAGATATTTATTTTCGCTGACCAGGCGGGTTTTTTCGAGGGCCTTGGCGACCTGGAGTTTCAGGCGCTCAAAGTTGAAGGGCTTGGTGATGTAATCGAGAGCGCCTTCTTTCATCGCTTCGACTGCGGTTTCCGCCGATGCGTTGCCGGTAATCAGGATGACCGATGTTTCCGGGGCATCTTCCTTGACCTGTTTGAGAATATCGATGCCGCTGATCCCGGGCAGCAACAGATCACTGATGATCAGCTCGTAAGCGTGTTTGGCCAGCAGGTTGCTGGCTTCTTCGCCGGAATGGCAGCTGTCGACCCGGTATCCGGCTCGGTTCAGCAGGACGGAGAGGGCGCGGCAGCTTTCCGGTTCGTCGTCAATCAGGAGGATTTGCGCTTTGTCTGACATGGGAACCATCCGTTGGCGTCATTGAATTGACGTCAAGATAACATATCTGCCCATGAGCGGCCAATCCATTTGCGTTCGTTTGGTCATTCTGACCTGTTCTATCATCAAGTCGTAAATGCGTTGTCACATTCCCTCTCAGAGCTCTCCACGCAACCACATTTTTGTTTCCGGTGATGGCCGGAATCGATCGTTGAAGTCATCGCGATATTCGGAATAAAACAGGATTATATCTTGACAAAACCCTGCGAATCTTGTCTTATCACGTTCTCTCCCGCCTAACTATTTGATTTTTATGTAAAAATTCATTCATAGTAAATTTTTTTAGTCGTCTCAAAAAATTACAGATATGTAAATTCCCTCGCATGAAACGAAAGGACGGGTGTATGGCAGCAAAACAATTCAAGAAAATCATGGCAGCGAATCGTGGTGAGATTGCAATCCGCATCTTCCGCGCCTGTACCGAATTGGGGATCTCGACTGTCGCGATCTATTCGGAGCAGGACCGTCTCTCCCTGCACCGCTACAAGGCCGACGAAGCCTATCTGGTTGGTAAGGGGAAGGGACCGATCGATGCATATCTCGGTATCGACGAGATCATTGATCTGGCACGGAAAAAAGATGTCGATGCCATCCACCCCGGTTACGGGTTCCTCTCTGAAAATGCTGAATTTTCCGCAGCCTGTGAGCGTGCCGGTATCGCGTTTATCGGCCCGACCCCCGAAGTGCAGAAGCGCCTGGGGGACAAGGTCTCCGGTCGCCAGGTCGCCATCGAAGCCGGTGTGCCGATCGTTCCCGGTACGGAAGCGCCGGTCAGGTCAGAAGAAGAAGCGCTGATTTTTGCCAAGTCGTGTGGCTACCCGATCATTGTCAAGGCGAGTGCCGGTGGCGGCGGTCGCGGTATGCGGGTTGCCCACAACCAGAAAGAGATGCTCGAAGGGCTCAAAAGCGCCGCATCAGAAGCGCAGGCTGCTTTCGGTGACGCGACCATCTTCATGGAGAAATACATCGAGAACCCGAAGCACGTCGAGGTGCAGATTCTCGGTGACAAGCATGGCAACCTGGTCCATTTTTACGAGCGTGACTGTTCGATTCAGCGCCGTCATCAGAAGGTCATCGAGATCGCTCCGTCCCTCTATCTTGGGGATGAGAAACGCGCTGAACTGTGTGATTATGCCCTGAAGATTGCCAGTGCAGTCGGCTACAGCAACGCCGGTACGGTTGAATTCCTGATGGACAAGGAAGGCAACTTCTACTTCATCGAGGTCAACCCGCGGATTCAGGTGGAGCATACGGTTACCGAGGTGGTGACCATGCGTAACCTGGTCCAGGCGCAGATCCGTATCGCCGAAGGTTACAAGCTGTCGGACCCTGAAATCGGGATCAAGAGTCAGAAAGACATTGAACTGCGCGGCTATGCTATTCAGTCGCGGATTACCACCGAA